>NZ_JBFAOH010000046.1:0-49012 GCF_040675175.1 Nonomuraea sp. NPDC049649 | reverse complement strand
CTCATCGCCGAGGCGATGGACAAGGTCGGCAAGGAAGGCGTCATCACCGTCGAGGAGAGCAACACCTTCGGCCTGGAGCTGGAGCTCACCGAGGGCATGCGCTTCGACAAGGGCTATCTGGCCCCGCACTTCGTCACCGACACGGACCGCTTCGAGGCCGTGCTGGAGGACCCGTACATCCTCCTCCTCAACTCGAAGATCTCCGCGGCCCGGGACCTCATCCCGGTGCTCGAAGCCGTCATGGGCACGGGCAAGCCGCTGCTCGTCGTCGCCGAGGACGTCGAGGCCGAGGCGCTGGCGACGCTGGTGCTCAACAAGCTGAAGGGCGTGCTGCGCTCGGTGGCGGTCAAGGCCCCGGGCTTCGGCGACCGCCGCAAGGCGATGCTGGCCGACATGGCGATCCTGACCGGCGGCCAGGTCATCTCGGAGGAGGTCGGCCTCAAGCTGGAGAACGCCACCCTCGACCTGCTGGGCCGGGCCCGCAAGGTGGTCGTCACCAAGGACGAGACCACGATCGTCGACGGCGCCGGTGACGCCGACGCGATCGCCGGCCGGGTCAACGAGATCCGCGCCGAGATCGAGCGCAGCGACTCCGACTACGACCGCGAGAAGCTCCAGGAGCGGCTGGCCAAGCTGGCCGGCGGGGTGGCCGTCATCAAGGCCGGCGCCGCCACCGAGGTCGAGCTGAAGGAGCGCAAGCACCGCATCGAGGACGCCGTGCGCAACGCCAAGGCGGCCGTCGAGGAGGGCATCGTCCCCGGCGGTGGCGTGGCGCTGCTGCAGGCCGGCGCTGCGGCTTTCGACGGGGCCTTCGACAAGCTGGAGCTGTCGGGCGACGAGGCCACCGGTGCCGCCATCGTCCGCAAGGCGCTGGAGGAGCCGCTCAAGCAGATCGCGGTCAACGCCGGCCTGGAAGGCGGCGTGGTCGTGGAGCGGGTCCGCGGCCTGGAGCCCGGCCGGGGCCTCGACGCGGCGGGCGGCGACTACGTCGACATGTTCGAGGCGGGCATCATCGACCCGGCCAAGGTGACGCGCTCCGCCCTGCAGAACGCCGCCTCGATCGCGGGCCTGTTCCTGACGACCGAGGCCGTCATCGCCGAGAAGCCGGAGAAGACCCCGGCCGCCAACGGGGCCATGCCCGGCGGCGACATGGACTTCTGACCGTCAGGCGGACTCGCGGATCACCAGCTCGGTCGGCAGCACCACCGGCTCGACCTTCTCGGCGCCGTCGAGCCGGGCCAGCAGCAGGTTGATGGTCTCGTGCGCCGTCTCGGCCAGCGGCTGCCTGATCGTCGTCAGCGGCGGGAGGGTGGAGGTGGCCACCGACGAGTCGTCGAAGCCGCCCACCGCCACGTCGTCCGGCACCCGCCGCCCCGCCGCGCGCAGGGCGGTCAGGGCTCCCGCCGCCATCAGGTCGGAGGCGACGAACACCGCGTCGATGTCCGGGGTGCGCTCCAGCAGCTCGGCCATCGCCCGCTCGCCGCTGGCCTGGGTCCAGTCGCCGTGCGCGATGAGCCGCTTGGACGCCTTGCGGCCCAGCACGTCGGCGAAGCCCTCCAGGCGCTGGATGCCGCCGGGCGTGTCCATCGGTCCGGTGATCATGGCGATCCGCCTGTGGCCCCGGCTCACCAGGTACTCGGCCATCTGCCGGCCGCCGAGCCGGTCGTCCGCCGCCGCGTACGGGATGACGTTCTCGCGCCCGATCACCGCGCCGCACGAGACGCACGGAGCGGCGGCGGCGAGCGCGTCGACCAGCGGGTCGCCCGCGTGGGTGGTCACCAGGAGCACGCCGTCGGCGTGCCCGCCGCGCACGTAGCGGACCACCCGCTCACGGTCGCCCGCGTTGCCGGCGAGCATCATCACCAGCGAGATGTCGCGCTCGGCCAGCCGGCGGATCGCCACCCGGATGAGCGTGCTGTAGTTGGGGTCCTCGAACAGCCGCTCCTCCGGCTCCGACAGCACCATCGCCACCGAGCCGGTCCGCTGCGTCACCAGGCTGCGGGCGGCCCGGTTGACGACGTAGCCGGTCTCGGTGATGGCCCGCTCGATCGCGGCCCGCGCGGCCGGGCTGACGTAACGGTCGCCGTTGAGCAACCGGGACACCGTGCCGCGGGACACGCCCGCGGCGGCGGCGACGTCGTGGATGGTAGGGCGCTTCATTTCACCGCTCCGGAGGACAGGTCTGTCCTCCAGTATCGCTGCATCGTGAGGAAGAGCGCGATCAGGGGGATGATCGACAGCAGCGCCCCGGTGAGGATCAGGTTGTACAGCGACGGCTGGTTGGCCCCGGCCGCCAGCAGCGTGTAGAGCCCGACCGTGAGCGGGAACTTGCCGTCGTCTCCCAGCATGATGTACGGGAGCAGGAAGTTGTTCCAGATAGCCACGAACTGGAACAGAAAAATCGTCACCATGCCCGGGACCATCAGCGGCAGCGCCACCCGCGACATGAGCGTCCACTCGCCCGCCCCGTCGATCCGCCCCGCCTCCAGCAGCGAGTCGGGGATCGCCGCCGTCGCGTACACACGGGCGAGATAGATGCTGTACGGGGAGAGGATCTGCGGCAGCAGCACCGCCCAGTACGTGTCCGCCAGCCCCACCTCGGAGAACAGCAGATACTGCGGGATGGCCAGCACCACCGCCGGCACCAGGATGCCGCCGATCAGCAGGTTGAAGATCAGCGTCCGGCCCGGGAAGCGGTACTTCGCCAGCGCGAACCCCGAGACCGCCGCCACCAGGGTGGCCAGCAGCGAGCCGCCGCCCGCGTAGACGAACGTGTTGACCAGCCAGAGCCAGAACACCCCGTCGCGGTAGGCCAGCAGATCGGACACGTTGGCGAAGAACCCGGTGCCGAAGGCCATGGTCGGCGTGGTGAACAGCTCCCCGGGCGACTTGGTCGCCGCGATCAGCACCCAGCTCACCGGGAACAGGCAGTAGAGCGCGCCGATCAGCAGCACCGCGGTCGGCAGCAGCCCGGTGGACCGGCGGGTCGAGACGGCGGCCATCAGCCCTCCCCGAAGGCGCGGTCGCGGACCACGCGCAGAAATCCGAACGCCAGGACGAACGAGACGGCGGCGATGACGATCGAGGTGGCCGCCGCCGAGTACAGGTCACCGGTGACGAAGGCGTCCCGGTAGACCTTCATCAGCGGGCTCCACGTGGAGCTGATCGTGTTGGTGAACGGCCGCAGCGTCGTCGGCTCGGTGAACACCTGGATCGTCGCGATGATGGAGAACACGGTGGTCAGGATGATCGCCGGCAGCAGCAGCGGGATCTTGATCCGCAGCGCGATCTGCGTCTCGGTGGCGCCGTCGAGCCGGGCCGCCTCGTAGTAGTCGCGCGGCACCGCCCGCAGCGCCGTGTAGAGCACCAGCATGTTGAAGCCGGTCCCGCCCCACACCGCCACGTTGGCCATCGAGTACGTGACCGTCGTCGCGGCCAGCAGGTCCACCTCCAGCACCGCCCGGATCGGGCTGAGCGACGGCAGGTAGAGGAACCCCCACAGCAGCGACGCGGCCACCCCCGGCACCGCGTACGGCAGGAAGATCGCGATCCGGCCGAAACGGGCCAGCCGCACCCGGGCCGAGTCCAGGGCCAGCGCGAACACCAGGGCCAGCCCCAGCATCACGACCAGCACGATCGTGCCGTACCCGAGGACCCGCAGCCAGCCGGCCCACAGCTCGCCGTCGCCGATCGCGGCGGCGAAGTTGTCGAACCCCACGGACACCTCGCGCCGCGACCCGCTCCCCAGCCCGAGCCCGGACACCTGGGTCCGGCGCGTCGCCAGGTAGACGGTGTAGCCGATCGGCACCGCCAGGAAGAGCACGAAGAGCACCATCGCCGGCGTGAGGAACAGGTACGGGGCGAGCAAGGGGCGGCGCGAGCCGCGCCGCCTCTTCGCGTTGTACGTCATGACGCCAGCGAGAATCCGGACTTGCGCATGTCGGCGACGGTGGCCTCGTGCATCGCCCGGACGGCGTCGGCGAACGGGCTGCCGTCCTGCAGCGCCTTGTCGAAGCCGTCCCGGAAGGCGTTGTACGTGACGCCGACGTTGGGCCCGAAGGTGAAGCCGCGCGCCCCGGCGGAGGCCTCGGCGGCCCGCTGCCAGAAGTCGGGCTGGTTGGCGAAGTAGCCGGGCGCCTCGGTCAGCGCCGACTGCGCCTTGGTGGCCGCCGGGTAAATCGCGGCCTCCTTCACCAGCACGTCGAGCGCCTCGGGGTCGGTGTTGAGCCAGGTGGCGAACTGGGCGGCGGCGGCCCGGTGCGGCGACTTGGCAGCGACCGCCACGGAGGAGCCGCCCCAGAAGCCGGTGTGGTTCTCACCGGCGTTCCACTGCGGCATCGGGGCGATGGCCCACTTGCCCTCGGCCTTGGGCGCGTTGCTCTCCAGCGTGCCCGGCGCCCAGACCGCCGACGGCCAGGTGAGCAGCTTGCCGTCGTTGAGAGCCTTGTTCCACTCGGGGGTGAAGTACGGAGTGTCGTCGATGACGCCCTCCTTGACCAGGCCGCCCCAGTAGTCGGCGACCTTGACCGTGGGCGCGTCGGCGACGTCGACCTTCCAGGCGTCGCCGGCGATCGACCACCACTGGGCGCCGGCCTGCTGGGCGAGGCCGGTGAACGCGCCCGGGTCCTTGCTGGAGAACGTGCCGAGATAGACCTTCGGGTCCTTCTTCCGCACGGTGCGGGCCGCCTCGGCGTACTCGTCCCAGGTCTCGGGGACCTCGATCCCGTACTTCTCGAACAGGTCCTGGCGGTAGAAGAGCATCATCGGGCCGCTGTCCTGCGGGACCGCGTACACGCCCTCGGTGCCGAGCGTGACCAGCCCCCACACGCCGTCGCCGAACTCGCCCTTGACCGGCTCGACCTCGGCCTTGATGTCGGCCACCGCGTCGGCGGCCACGAACGACGGCAGGTGCTGGTACTCGGCCTGGACCAGGTCCGGCGGGTTTCCGGCCTTGGCCGCGGTGAGGAACTTGGCGGCGGCGTCGTCACCGCCGGCCTGCTTGCTGACGGTCACCTGGATGTCGGGATGCGCCTTGTTCCACACCTCGACGACCTTGTCCATGTTCGGGGCCCATGTCCAGTAGGTGAGCTTGACGGGGCCCTGTGGAGCCTGGGACGGCGACTCCGCCGCCTCCGGCGTGCCGGCGGGCTCGCCGCCGCCGCATCCGGCGAGGGTCAGGGTGGCCGCGAGCGCTGCGGCCAAGGCGGCACCGAGGCGGGTGGCACGCATGCATACCTCCAGAGTTCTCTGTGAACGTGCACAGACTGGAACAGGCATGAGCGCCGGGTCAAGGGCCCGTTACGCTCTCGTTAACACCTGGTCGGGTTTCCAAGAGCGTGCCGGAGCGCTACTGTGCACGTTCACAGAAGTTCGACAAGGGGGATGGATGTATCCGGAGCGTCCGGCCGGTATCGCCTACGGAGGGGACTACAACCCCGAGCAGTGGCCGCGCGAGGTGCACGAGGAGGACGCGGCGCTGATGCGCGAGGCCGGGGTCAACCTGGTGAGCCTCGGCATGTTCTCGTGGGCGCTGATGGAGCCCGAGGAGGGCCGCTACGAGTTCGGCTGGCTGGACGAGATCATCGACCGGCTGCACGCCTCCGGCGTCGCCGTCGACCTGGCCACACCCACCGCCGCGCCGCCCGCCTGGTTCACCGCCCGCCACCCCGACACCCTCCCCGTCAACCGGGAGGGCGTGCGGATCGGCTTCGGCGGCAGGCAGAGCGCCTGCTCCAGCGCGCCCGCCTTCCGTGAGGCCACCGCCCGCCTGGTCCGCGCGCTCGCCACGCACTACCGCGGCCACCCCGCTGTGGTCATGTGGCACGTGCACAACGAGTACGGGGCGCCGCTGGGGGAGTGCTACTGCGAGCACAGCGTCGCCGCCTGGCGCGACTGGCTGCGCCACACCTACCGCGACCTGGCCGCGCTCAACGAGGCCTGGGGCACCGCGTTCTGGGGGCAGCGCTACACCGCCTGGGCGCAGATCGACGCCCCCCGCCACAACCACACCGCGGTCAACCCGGCCCAGCGCCTCGACTTCGCCCGCTTCAGCGACGAGCAGCACCGCGAGCACTACCGGCTGCAGCGCGACATCCTGCGCGAGATCACCCCCGGCGTCCCGGTGACCACCAACTTCGCCGGCACCGTGAACTGCAAGTCGACCGACCTGTGGCAGTGGGCCCGCGACCTCGACGTGATCGCCAACGACCACTACCTCAAGGCCGAGCAGCCCGACAACCACATCGACCTGGCCATGTCCGCCGACCTGGCCCGCTCGGTGGCCGGCGGCGAGCCGTGGATGCTCATGGAACACTCCGCGAGCGCCGTCAACTGGCAGCCCCGCAACATCGCCAAACGGCCCGGCGAGATGCGCCGCAACAGCCTCGCGCACGTCGCCCGCGGCTCCGACAGCGTGCTGTTCTTCCAGTTCCGCGCCTCCCGGTTCGGCGCCGAGAAGTTCCACTCCGGGATGGTGCCGCACGCCGGCACCGGCTCGGAGCAGTGGCGGGAGGTGGTCCGGCTCGGCGCCGACCTGCGCAAGCTCGCCGGCGTGCGCGGCAGCCGGGTCCGCGCCGAGGTGGCCGTGGTGTGGGACTGGGAGTCGTACTGGGCGCTGGAGCTGGACTGGCGGCCCTCGGTCGACCTGCGGTTCCGGGAGCGGGCCGACGCCTTCTACGAGACGCTCTGGCGTGAGCACGTCACCGTCGACTTCGTCCACCCCTCCGCCGACCTGACGCGCTACCGGCTCGTGGTCGCGCCCAGCATGTACCTGCTGACCGAGGCCTCGGCCAAGAACCTGCACCGGTACGTGGAGGGCGGCGGCCACCTGCTCGTGTCGTACTTCTCCGGCATCGTCGACGAGCACGACACCGTACACCCCGGCGCCTACCCCGGCGCGCTCCGCGAGGTGCTGGGCCTGTCGATCGAGGAGTTCCACCCGCTGCGCGAGCACGAGACCGTCGCCGTCACCGGCGGGTACGACGGCCGGATCTGGTCCGAGCGGATCCTGCCCTCCGGAGCCGTCGCCGAGCACTCCTTCGCCACCGGGCCGGACGCCGGGCACCCCGCCTTCACCCGCCACGACCTCGGCGCCGGCACCGCCTGGTACCTCGCCACCGCCCCCGTCACCGGGCTGCGCGAGCTGCTGACCGGCGTGCTCGACCACGCCGGGGTGAACCGCCCGCGCGGCCTGCCCGACACGCTGGAGCTGGTCCGGCGGGGCCGCCACCTGTTCCTCATCAACCACGGCGACGAGCCGGTGACGGTCGAGGGGGTGACCGGCACGAGCGTCTTCGACGGGATGCGCCACGACGGGCCGGTGACCGTCGCGCCCGGCGCCGTCACGGTCGTCGAGGAGCAAGCCCCCACCCCTTAGGAGAGCACCACAACCCTGGAGGCATTCCAGGCCAACATCGACGACGTCGCCACCCGCTACCGCAAGCCGGTGGCCGTGGTCGAGACCGGCTACCCGTTCACCACCGCCGACGACGACGGCTGGGAGGCCACTTGGACCGGCGTGCCGGGCAACGGCTGGGACCCGGCCGACCCGTCCACCGGCAACGCCTGGGAGAACCAGGCCCTGTCCGGCTTCGACGACAGGGCACTGCCCGCCATGCGGGCGCTCGGCCGCGGCTAGACCTCGACAGCGGGACCGTACAGCTCGCGCAGGCACTCGCGGGCGAGCTGGAGCTCCTCGTGCGGTTCGACGACGAGCACCGGCACCGCGGTGCCCGCCGGGCTGATGAGGCCGTCGTCGGCGCGGTTGCCGCTCACCGGCGGCTCGACGCCGAGCAGGCGCAGGCGGCGGCAGACCGCCTCGCGCACCTCGGGCTGGTCCCAGCCGATCTCGCCGGTGAACACCAGCGCGTCGACGCGGCCCAGCGAGGTGGCCGCGGCGGCGATCTCGCGGCTCACCCGGTGGCAGAACACCCGCAGGGCCAGCGCCGCCTCCTCGTCGCCGTCGCGCTCGGCGGCGACGAGGTCGCGGGTGTCGCCCGAGCGCCCGCCGGACAGGCCGAGCAGCCCCGACTCGTGCTGCAGCCCGTCGCTCACCTCCGCCAGGCTCAGCCGGCCGTCCAGCAGCCACAGCAGCAGGCCGGGGTCGACGCCGCCGGAGCGCCTGCTCATCGGCAGCCCGTCCAGCGGGGTGAAGCCCATCGAGGTGTCCAGGCTGCGCCCGCCGGACACCGCGCAGACCGAGGCGCCGCCGCCCAGGTGGGCGAGGACCAGGTCCAGCTCCGCGACGGGACGGCCGAGCAGCTCCGCCGTCCGGTCCGCCGCCCACGCGTACGACAGGCCGTGGAAGCCGTAGCGGCGTAGCCCGTACCTGTCCCGCCACGGCCGGGGCAGGGCGTAGACCGCGGCCGAGTCCGGCAGCCCGGCGTGGAAGGCGGTGTCGGGGCAGAGCACGTGCGGCACCGCGGGCAGCAGCTCGCGGGCCGCCTCCAGCAGGGCCAGCGCGGGCGGCAGGTGGAGCGGCGCCAGCCCGGTGATGCCGCCGAGCGCGGCCACCAGCGCGTCGTCGGCCACGGCCGGCGCGGTCAGCAGGTCGCCGCCGTGCACCAGCCGGTGCGCCACCGCGCCCACGTCCCGGTCCAGGCGGCGGCCGAGGAACTCCGACACCTCCGCCCGCGCCGACCCCGGATCCACGGCCCGCCCGCTGTGCGCGCTGTCGACGACCGCGCCGCCGTCCACGAGGTCGAGGCGGAGGCTCGACGAGCCGGCGTTGACCGTCAGCACCGCCGCGCCCGCCCAGTCCGGATCCAGCATGCCGGTCGCCCTACCCTGGCCCGCCGAAGCGACACCAGCCCCGACAGCGCGCCCGGAATTTCAGTGAATTTCGTATTAGTGAATCGGCGGCCCGGGGCGGATTATGGTGCACGTGATCGAACTCGGCTATGCCCGCACCCCGTTAGGACAGATCCACTACGCCGAATGCGGGACCGGTGAACCGGTGCTGCTGCTCCACCAGACACCCCGTTCCTGGGACGAGTACCGCGAGGTGCTGCCGCTGCTCGGCGCCCGCCACCGGGCCATCGCGATGGACACCCTCGGCTTCGGCGCCTCCGCGCCGCCGCCCGAGCACACGATCGAGGCGTACGCGGACGGCGTGCTCGCCCTCATGGACGCCCTCGGCCTCGACACCGCGGCGGTCGCCGGGCACCACACCGGCGGCGTCATCGCCGTGGAGGTGGCGGCCCGCGCTCCGGGGCGGGTCAGCCGGCTCGTCCTGTCGTCCACGCCGCTGGTGGACGCCGAGGCCAGGCGGCGGCGGAGCGGCCGGCCGGTGGTGGACCACGTGACCGAGAGCGAGGACGGCTCCCACCTGCTGGAGCTGTGGGCGGGCCGGGCCGGCTTCTACCCGCCGGACCGCCCCGACCTGCTGGCCCGCTTCGTCCGCGACGCGCTGGCCGCCCGCCCCGACCCCGGCGGCGGCCACCGGGCGGTCGCCGCGTACCGGATGGAGGACCGGCTCGGCCTGATCCGCTGCCCGGTGCTCTGCGTGGGCGCGGCCCGCGACCCCTACGCCTTCCCCGAGCTGCGCCCGCTGGCCGACCGGCTGCCCGGCGCGGCCACGGCGGTCATCCCCGGCGGCATGGTGCCGCTGGAGTTTCAAGCCGCCGAGTTCGCCCGCCTGGTGGGAACGTTCCTGGCCGGCGAGGAGTTTTGAGCCGCCTCCCCAAGGCAGTATCTCCTTCGGCTTTGCCCGACTTTGACCCGGGCCCGGGAGGCGGTAGACGTGGAACAGGTATCCGAACAGGCGAAGGAGACCCGGGAGGAACGGGCCGACCGCAACTTCGTCGAACTGCTGCAGGGCTCGCGCGTCGCCGTGACGGGCGTGCAGGTGCTCTTCGCCTTCCTGCTCACCGTGCCCTTCTCGGAGGGCTTCGCCCGGCTCAGCGCCTTCGACCGGTGGCTGTTCTTCGTGGCGCTGGTGTCCGCGGCCGTCGCGTCCATCTGCTACATCGCGCCCGCCAACCAGCACCGGACGCTGTTCCGCCAGGGACTGAAGGAGAGGCTGGTCCGCCGCTCCAACCACTACGGCATCGCGGGCGCCCTGGCACTGATCCTGTCGATGGTGTCGGCCACGATGCTGGTCGTGGACCACCTGTTCGACTCGGCCGTCGCCTGGTCCACCGCCGGGGTGGTGGCGGCGCTGGCCGCCTGGGCCTGGTTCGCGCAGCCGGCGCTCGACCGCTCCGCCCGCTCCGCGCCGCCCGAGGAGGACGGCCGCCGCTCAGGAGGCGTCGGAGCCGGCCTTTGAGCGGCGGTAGTCGGCCCGCGCCACCACATACGCGGCCACCGACACGGTGATGATCTGGGCCACGGCGACGATGATCAGAGGACCGGCCGTGGCCCAGGTCGGATTCCGGAACCACATCGCCAGCAGCACCAGCAGCACGCAGAGCACCTGCGGCTTGGTGGCGACGTGCATCCGGTCCAGGGTGGAGCGGAACCGCACCATGCCCCACCCGGCGCTCAGCGCGAGCACCGCCCCGGCCAGCAGGCAGACGGCCGCGGCCACGTCCATCAGGCTCACTTGCCCCCCTCCGGGAAGAAGTGCGCCAGCGACACCGTGCCGACGAACCCGAGCAGCGCCAGCACCAGCAGGATGGGCACGTCGGAGTAGTCGCCGTAGACGGCCGCGTAGGCACCCGCCCCGCACATCGCCAGCGACGTGATCACGTCCAGCGACACCGCCCGGTCCAGCGTCGTCGGGCCCCGGCCCAGCCGGTAGAGCGCCGCCGCCGCGCCGACGGCGAGCAGCGCCATCGTCACGAGGTACACCGTGGTCATTCGAGCTCCTTCCGGTCGGCGCGGGTGCCGAACGCCGACACGATCCGACTCTCCAGCGCCGCCACCTCGGCCCGGGTCTGCGTGGCCACCTTCTCTTCGGACCCGGACCGGCCGAGCACGTGGATCAGCAGCTCCCGCCGCTCCCGGTCGGCCCGGAGCACGAGACTCCCCGGCACCGTCGTCACACCGATCATGATGAAGACTGTCATGGACTCCGACGACGTACGCAGCCGGACCGGGACGAGCACGGTCGGCGGCGAAGGCGTGCGGATCACCCAATAGACCACCCGCGCCGTCGAGGTCACCAGATCCAGCAGGAACCAGGCCAGGAACCGCAGGAACGGCAGCGGCCGGAGCCGGATGCCGGGATCGAGCACCGGCAGCGGCAGCAGCCACGTGACCACCGCCCCCGCGATCAGCCCGCCCAGCACGGTGCCGAAGCTCAGCTCGCCCCAGAGCATGACCCAGATCAGCGCCAGCCAGCAGACCAGCGCCACCGGCACCGGCCGCCCGAACGGCCGCGGCACCAGCCAGTCGCGCTCCGGCCGCCGCGTCTTCTCCCGCCCGGCTGTCATCCCACCCCCAGCACCGCGTTGATGTACGGCTGACGCGCCATCAACTCCTCGGCCGCCCGGACCGTCAGCGACGACAGCGGCCCGGCCAGCACCGTGTAGGCCAGCCCCAGCACGATCAGCGCCGACACCGGGCCGTACAGCCCCGGCTGGGTCGTGAGGCTCCGCTCCACCGGCTCCTCACCCGCCTCCGGCGCGACCTCGCCCTCGCCCTGCTCCCGCCAGAACGCCTTCCCCCACACCTTCGCGATCGCGTACAGGGTGAGCAGGCTCGTCACCAGCGCGGCCACGACCAGCGCGACCGGCAGCAGGCCGCCGACGTCCAGGCCCGCCTGGACCAGCGCCAGCTTGCCCAGGAAACCGGACATGGGCGGGATGCCCGACAGGTTCATCGCGGGCACGAAGAAGAGCACCGACAGCAGCGGCGCCTTGCGCATCAGGCCGCCCAGCCGGTTCACCGACGTGGTGCCCGTGCGCCGCTCGATCAGGCCCGTCACCAGGAAGAGGTTCGTCTGCACGGTCATGTGGTGCACCGCGTAGAAGACGGCTCCCGCCAGCCCCGCCACGGTCGCCAGGCCGACCCCCATCACCATGTAGCCGACGTGGCTGACCAGGGTGAAGGAGAGCATTCGTTTGATGTCCGCCTGCGCCACCGCGCCCAGCACCCCGATGAGCAGGGTCGCCAGCGCCGCCCAGAGCAGCAGCGTCCCCACCGGCCCGCCGGGGAACAGCAGCGACTCCAGCCGGAAGATCGCGTACACGCCGACCTTCGTGAGCAGCCCGGCGAACACCGCCGTGGCGGGCGCGGGCGCGGTCGGGTAGGAGTCCGGCAGCCAGCCCGACACCGGGAAGATCGCCGCCTTGATCGCGAACGCCAGCAGCAGCAACAGCTCCACCAGCAGCTTCACCTGCGGCGTCAGATCCCCGAAACGCACCGCGAGCTGGGCGATCGACAGCGTCCCCGTCGCCGCGTACACCACCGCCAGCGCGATGAGGAACAGCATGGACGACATCAGCGCCATGACCGTGTACGTGGCCCCGGCCCGGATCCTCGACTGGGTGCCGCCGAACGTCAGCAGCACGTACGAGCCGCTCAGCAGCATCTCGAACGCCACGAACAGGTTGAACAGGTCGCCCGTCAGGAACGCGTTGGCCACCCCGGCCAGCATCACCAGGAACGCCGGGTGGAAGATCGCCATCGGGGCGACGTCCTCCTGCCGGTCGTAGGCGCTGACCACGGAGTAGACCATCACGCAGAGCGTCACCGCCGACGAGGTGACCAGCATGAGCGCGGACAGCCGGTCGGCGACCAGCGTGATGCCGATCGGCTGTTCCCAGCCGCCGATCCGCGCCACCATGGGCCCGTGCGTGTCGACCTGGACGAGCAGGATCGCCGAGACCACCAGGTTGACGGCCAGCGCGGAGATGCTGATGACACCCTGCAGATTCCGGAGCCGCGCGCCGATGGCCAGCTTGATCCCGGCGGCCAGCAGCGGGAGCAGCACCGGGATAGCGATCAGTGCTGCCACTACTCGTCGCCCTCCAGTTCTGGGTCGAGCGCGAGCGCCTGACGCTCCCGCTCGGCTCTGATGGTCCGCCGCATCTGCTTGCGCGCCTCCCGCTGGCGGGCCTTGAGCCGCCTGCGGTCGGCCCGGCGGTGCGCCAGCTGCTCACCTCTGGTCGGCTCGCGCAGTTCGGCGCGCTGCTCGGCCACCAGCCGGTCGTACTCCGCCTGCCGGGCGCGCACCCGCTCGCCCAGCTCGCCGCGGCGGGCGCGCAGCCGCACCCAGCGGTCCTCGGTGTCGTCGCTCACCTCGTCGGAGCCGCGCAGCTGCCAGGCCCGGTGGACCATGGCGAGCAGGAACGCGGTGACGGCCAGGGTGATGACGATCGCCGTCAGCACCATCGCCTGGGGGAGCGGGTCGGCCATCTCCTCCGGCGGGGTCTGGCCGAGCAGCGGCGGGCCGCCGGCGTTGCCGCCGAGGGTGACGATGAGCAGGTTCACCCCGTTGCCCATCAGGATGACGCCCACCAGCACCCGGACGAGACTCCGTTCCAGGACGAGCGTCACGCCCGCGGCGACGAGGAGGCCGCACACGATCAACGGCACCAGCGAGATCGTCATCCGGCCTCGACCTGCTCGTCGACCTGGGCGCCCAGCGCCCGCAGCACGTCCTGAACCATCCCCACCACCGTCAGATAGATCCCCACGTCGAACAGGGTCACCGTGGACAGATGCACGGTGCCGACCAGCGGCACCGCCACGTCCATGGCCAGCATGCGCAGCGCCTCACCGCCGAACGCCAGCCCGGCCAGCGCGGTCCCCACCGACAGCGAGAGCCCGGCCCCCAGCAGCACGCCCGGATGGACCGGCACCGCCCTGGCCAGCTCGTCGCGCCCGCCCGCGAGGTAGCGGACCGTGATGGCCAGCCCGGCCACGATCCCGCCCGAGAACCCGCCGCCGACCCGGGTGTGCCCCACGAACAGCAGGAACACCGAGAGCACGAGGATGGTGTGGAAGGTCAGCCGGGCGGCCACCTCGAAGGCGAGCGCCCGGTCCTTCTCCGGCAGCGCCGCGGCCAGCCAGGGCCGCCCGGGACGCGGGCGCGGCGGCCTCCTGTCGATCGCGTACGAGGTACGGCGCAGGAAGACCAGGCTGGTGACGCCGAGCGTGAGCACCACGATCACGGTGCTCTCGCCCATCGTGTCCCAGGCCCGGATGTCCAGCAGCAGGGCGCTGACGATGTTGCCGGCCCCCGCCCGTTCGGCCGCGCCGGCCATGAGGTCGCCGACCGGCTGGGCCTGCCGGGCGTCCATCGCCAGGATGCCCGCCACGACGACCACCGCCCCCGTCACCGCGCCCAGGCCGAGCCGCAGCCAGAACGGCAGCCTGGCCGGCACCGGCGGGTTCGACACCCGCCTCAGCACCAGCACGAACATGACCAGGCTGAGCGTCTCGGCCAGGAACTGGGTCAGCGCCAGGTCGGGGGAGCCGTGGGCGAGGAACAGCAGCGCGACCCCGTACCCCGTCAGGCCGCAGGCGACGGCCAGCAGCAGGTAGCTGCGGGCCCGCAGCGCGAGCACGGCGGCGGCCGCGATCAGCACGGCCAGCAGCGGCTGCTCGGGCCGCTCCCACGCCGTCACCGCCGCGTCCAGCGCCGGGAGCGGCCCGTACGACAGGACCATGGCGCCGACGCCGACCAGGGACAGCAGCGTGAGCAGCACGTAGTCGGGCACCGAACCCCGCTGGACGATGCCGGTGAACTGCAGCGCCGCCAGGTCGGTCCGGCGCACCGCGCTCCAGAACGCCACCCCCGAGTCCGTGATGTGCAGGGCCGAGCCCAGCCGCGCCACCGGCTCGCGCGCCAGGAAGAGCGCCCCGCCGCCGGCCAGCGCCACCAGCGACAGCAGCAGCGGCGGCCCCACCCCGCTCCAGAGCGCCAGATGGGTGCCGTGCCCGGGGTCGGGGAAGGCGGCCGTGTAGGCGCCCATCGCCCGCTCGTACCAGCCCGCCAGCGGCGCCAGCACCAGCCCCAGCCCGGCCAGCAGCGCGGCCGGCGCCACCATGAGCACCACGGGCCGCTGCACCTTGGTCGGCTTGCGGCCCGGCTTCGAGGCGAACGCCCCCCACAGGAAACGCAGCGTGTACGCGGCGGTCAGCGCCGACCCGGCCACCACCGCGACCAGCACGAGGGGGTCGGCCAGCAGCGCCTCCAGCGACGCCTCCTTGCCGACGAACCCCGCCAGCGGCGGCAGGCCCGCCATCGACGCCCCGGCCAGCACGCCCGCCGCGCACGTCCACGGCATCGCCTTGCCGAGCCCGCTCAGCCCGCGCAGGTCGCGCCGGCCCGCCGCCCGGTCCACCGTCCCCACCACCAGGAACAGCGACGCCTTGAACAGCGCGTGCGCGAGCAGCATCGCCACCCCCGCCAGCGCCGCCGCGCCCGTCCCGGCGCCGAACAGCACGATCAGGAAACCGAGCTGGCTGACCGTGCCGAACGCCAGCAGCCTCTTCAGGTCCGTCTCACGCAGCGCCCGCCAGCCGCCCAGCAGCATCGTCGCCGCGCCCAGCGGCAGCGCGACCGCCCGCCACACCGTGGCGTCGCCGAACGCGGGGCCCAGCCGGGCCATCAGGTAGACGCCCGCCTTGACCATCGCGGCCGCGTGCAGATAGGCCGACACCGGCGTCGGCGCGGCCATCGCCGCGGGCAGCCACGCGCTGAACGGGAAGATCGCGGACTTGCTCAGCGCCCCGACCAGCACCAGCACCAGCGCCACCGGCGCGACCTGCGGCGGGTCCGCCAGGATCACCGAGATCTGGTACGAGCCCGCGGCCTGCCCGATCATCACGAACCCGGCCAGCATCGCCAGCCCGCCCAGCGTGGTGACGACCAGCGCCTGCATGCCCGCCCGCCGGCTCGACCTGCTCTCCGGATTGTGCCCGATCAGCAGGTACGAGAAGACCGTCGTCAGCTCCCAGAACACGTACAGCAGGAGCAGATCGTCGGCCGTGACCAGGCCCAGCATGGCCCCGGCGAACGCCGTCATGAACGCGGCGAACCGGGCCAGCCCCGGATCGGCGGAGGCGAAATAGCGCGAACTGTAGACCATGACCAGCGCGCCCACGCCGGTCACCAGCGCCATCATCAGCAGGCCGAGCTCGTCGGCCCGGAAGGACAGGGTCAGCCCGAGAGCGGGCGCCCACGGACGGGAGGACGGCTCAGGGCCCAGCAGGGTGTAGATGAAGCCGGCCGCGGGCGCCGCCGCGAGCAGCAGCAACGACCCCCGCCCATACCGGCGCACAAGCCAGGGAGCACCAAGCGCGGCCGCCGCGTGCAGAATGAGCAGCGGCTCCATCCATCAGCCCGAAGTCGTCAGGCGGTCGCCGACTTCGCCACGCTTCCGCGACGTCTCCTCGGGCTCGTACATCAGTGAAATGCGCACCGTCACCTCGCTCGTGCCGTTTCCGGCGTGTGCCACCTGCAAGTCGTCAGAATACTCGGGGCGCTCCCGTGCTCCCGACCCGGCCCGGAGGAGATCACGCGGCGGAGTCGCGCCGTTATGACAGAGTGAGGCCATGTCGGAGAAGCTTCCCCGGTCCGTGCCGGAAGCCGTGGCCGCCGAACTGGCGGGCCTGCCGCTGCGCTACCTCACCTTCTGGGGCCACCGGCCCGCCCGCGGCGGCGGCGTCGGCCGGGGCTGCCTCAGCCAGTGGTGGCCCGCGGAATTCACCGAGGACGGGCGGCTCTACCGGACGGCCGAGCACTACATGATGGCGCACAAGGCGCTGCTGTTCGGCGACGGGAGGGCGGCCGAGAAGATCCTCGCCGCGGCGAGCCCCGGCGAGGCGAAGGCGCTGGGACGCGCCGTCGGCGGCTTCGACGAGGAGACCTGGGCCGCCCACCGTTACGACATCGTCGTCCGCGGCAACCTGGCCAAGTTCGGGCAGCACCCCGAGCTGAAGGAGTTCCTCCTGAGCACCGCCGGCCGGATCCTCGTCGAAGCCAGCCCCCTGGACCGGGTCTGGGGCATCGGCCTGTCTGCCGACGACCCGGCCGCCGCCTCACCTGCCACCTGGCGCGGCCTCAACCTGCTCGGCTTCGCCCTCATGGACGTCCGCGACACACTCTCCCGCCGCTGACCGCGCCGCCTACCCAGCGCTGGGGACGCGGGGCAGCCGGTCGGCGGGGAGATCGGCGCCCGCCACCGTGCAGGTCAGCGCCGCCACCTCGGCGGCGAACGCCGCGGCCTCCCGAACCTGTTCCAGATCCAGGCCGTCCAGCCGCCCGCCGAGCAGGCCGCGCTGGTCGAGCCAGTGCAACAGCCCGGCGGTGAACGCGTCGCCCGCGCCCACGGTGTCGACCACGTCCACCCGGGGCGCGGGCACCTCGGCCCGAGCCCCGTCCAGGGACACCAGGGCACCATCGGCGCCCTTGGTCACCACCACCAGCCGCGCCCCCGCGGCGTGCCACTCGTCGCACACCCGCTCCACCGGCTCACCCGGCCGCAGGAACTCCAAGTCGTCGTCGCTGAGCCGCAGCACGTCGGTGAACGCACACCACCGCTCGACCGCGTACGCCTCCCGCGAGGCCAGGCTGGGCCGCACGTTCGGGTCGACCGAGACCGTCACCCGCGCCGCCGCCGCGGCCGCGAACGCCTCCACCACGTCCCGCCCCGGCGGCCTGACCAGCGCCAGCGACCCGGTGTGCAGGCACCGCGCCCCGTCCAGCACCGGCCCGGCCAGCTCCGCCGCCGTCCACTGCCAGTCGGCGGTGCCCTCCGCGTGGAAGCTGTACCGCGCCTTCCCGTCGCCGTCGAGACTCGCCACCGCGAGCGTGCTCGGCTCCCGGGCGTCGACCGCGTACGCCAGATCGACCCCCGCCAGCCGCTCCCGGAACAGCTCCCCGAACACGTCACCCGACAGACGCCCCAGGAACCGCGCCCGCGTGCCGAGCCGGGCCAGCGCCGCCGCCGTGTTGGCCGGCCCGCCGCCGGGCAGCACCCGCAGCGTCAGCTCACCCTCGCGCCGCTCCGCGAACCCGTCGGCCACGCACTCACCCAGCACCGCGATCATCCGCCCACTTTCTCACGAGACGCGGACACCCCCATATGCACGTGAGACGCATGCAGGAGCCGACCTTCCTGATCCTGACCGCGCTGGCCGCCGGTCCACAGCACGGCTACGGCGTCATGACCGACGTGGAGCGCATCTCGGACGGCCAGGTCCGCTTGCGCGCCGGCACCCTGTACGCCGCGTTCGACCGGCTCCGGGAAGAGGGCCTGATCACCGAGGACCGGGAAGAGATCGTGGACGGCAGGGTGCGGCGCTACTACCGGCTGACCGGCGACGGCGCCGCCAGACTGGCGGCGGAGGCCGAACGCATGCGCAGGCACGCGCGCGCGGCGACGGCACGCCTGCGGGCCGCCGGTTCGGCGGGCCCGGCATGAGCCCGCTGGAAACCCGCTACCCGCGCGACCACCGGGCACGCCATCAAGAGGAGATGCTCGGCGTGCTGCTGGCCGCAGCACGTCCGGGCCGGCGCCACCCGGACCTAGCCGAGCTGACGGATCTGCTCCGGGGAGCGCTGCGCATGCACGCCCGGCGGGGCCGCTGATCGTCGCGGCCCTGGCCGTACTCCTCGACCGCCGCCGGTTCGCCGTGCTCGGCGTGATCGCGTTCGCGCTGTATCAAACCGCCGACCCGTTCTCGCCGGACCTGGACACGCTGCTGTCCCTCAACCACGGCTCCGTGCTGCTGGCGCAGGTGGCGGCCGTCGCCCTCGCCTTCATCCCCGGCGGCGCGCCGCGCGATCATGCTCGTTCCCCGGCGGCTCTTCCTGCTGTGGGGGCCGCTCGCGCTGGCCGGACCGGCCGCGAGCAAGGCCGTCGTGCGGTGGGTGGATGTGGTCGCCCATTCCGGGATCGTGAGCTGGAAGCCGGTGCCCTGGCTCGTCGTCGCGCTGGCGGCCGGGTACGCCTGCCGGTCGGCCGTGGGGCGGCGAGCAGGCGTCAGCGGAGGCCGGTGAAGAGGTCGTCCTCGTGGGCCGGGGTCTTGACGCGGCTGCGGACGCGGGTGAACGCCTCGTGGGAGAACATCTGGTGCTGGACGTGCGGCGGCATGCGCAGCGGGAAGATGTTCTCGCCCTGGCTGGCGTGGGCTTGCAGGGCCTTGAGCTTGCGGTCGACGTACGCGGAGACGTCGACGACGGCGTTGACCAGCTCGTCGGGGGTGCCGAAGTCGTCGCCGGGCTCGAAGTCGAACTCGACGCCCGCCTCGCGCAGGGTCGCGGCCATGTTGAGGACCGCGGCCCGGGGGATGGCGGTGTGGTAGAGCTTGGCGGGAACGCCGCCCTCGGCGGCGGCCATGGTGATGCGGTGGGCCTGGACGTGGTCGGGGTGGCCGTAGCCGCTGCCGCCGGTCTCGTCGTAGGTCACCACCACCTGGGGGCGGTAGCGGTCCATCAGCTCGGCCAGGCGGCCGGCCGCCGTCTCGACGGGCACGTTGGCGAAGGCGTCCGGGTGGGCGTTGGTGGCCCAGCCGGCCATGCCGGAGTCGCGGTAGCCGAGCAGCTCGACGTGCTCGATGCCCAGATGGTCGGCGGAGGCGCGCAATTCGGCCAGCCGGAGCTCGGCCACCTCGGCGGGGTCGTGGCCGGGCTCGCCGGGCTTCACGCCGCCCGGGCCGTCGCCCTGCTCGCCGTCGGTGCAGGTGACCAGGACAGTGCGGACGCCCTCGGCGGCATAGCGGGCCAGCACCCCGCCGGTGCTCAGGCACTCGTCGTCGGGGTGGGCGTGCACGGCCATCAGGGTCAGTCTGCTCTCCATGGCCGAAACCCTACTCGCCGCTCCCGACAGACCCGCGCGACGACGGCCCGGCCCATCGCGGGGTCGTCGCAGAACGCGCCGTCGACTCCCAGCTCCAGCAGCCGGCCGAGGAAGCCCGCCACGTCGCCGGTGGCGCGCGGGTAGTGGGGGCTGTCCGGGTCGCCGAGCCGGTGGTCGGCGGGGAGCTGGGAGTTCTCGTTGCGTACGGTCCACACGTGCACCTCGAGCCCCGCGCGGTGGGCGTCGCGGACGAGGCCGGTCGGCTCGCCGGTCCGGCCGTCCGGGCCGATGGGCAGCACGCGCCGGGTGTCGACGCCGATCCCGCGGGCGTACCCGGCGATCTCCTCCAGCCCCGCCGGGGTGACCAGGTCGTCGTAGGTGAGCCCGTCGCCGGCCCGGTCCCAGGGCGCGCCGTCCGCCCGGATGAGCTGGATGAGCGGCAGCCGCGTCCGGCCGGACAGCTCGCGCAGGTTGGCGGTCTCGAACGACTGGATGTACGCGTCGCGCACGCCGTGCCGTTCCAGGGTCTCCAGCAGCGGCTCCTCCAGCGGCAGGCCGATGGAGCGGAAGTACGTCGGGTGCTTGGTCTCCGGGTAGACGCCCACCCCGTGCCGGAGCGCGAGCTCCACGACCTCCTCGAAGGTCGGGATCGGGGCCAGCCCGTCGAAGGCCGTGTTGCCCGGGCGCAGGCCGGGCACCCGTTCCCTGGCCCGCAGCGTTTTCAGCTCGGCGAGCGTGAAGTCCTCGGTGAACCACCCGGTCACCCGGCGGCCGTCGATCGTCTTGGTGGTGCGCCTGTCCGCGAACTCCGGCCGCCCGGCCACGTCGGTGGTCTCGGAGATCTCGTTCTCGTGCCGGGCGACGAGGACGCCGTCGGCGGTGGGGACGAGGTCGGGCTCGATGTAGTCGGCGCCCATGGCGATCGCCGTCTCGTACGAGAGCAGGGTGTGCTCGGGACGGTGGGCGCTCGCGCCGCGGTGCGCGATCACGATGGGCGCGGGGGTCGATGAGGTCACCACGAGGACGACCGTACCGGGCGCGGGGGTTGGCAGAGTTACTTGGATGAGTTATTTTTTACCCATGCAAGTAAGAAAGCGGACGATCACGGGGGAGGCGCGGCGCGCGCAGATCATCGCCGCGACCATCGAGACCCTCGGGCGGCTCGGCTACGGGCAGACCTCGTTCGCGAAGATCGCCGAGCGGGCGGGGCTGAGCAGCACGCGGCTCATCTCGTACCACTTCGCCGGCAAGGACGAGCTGATGGCCGCGGTCGTCGCGCACGTGCACGAGAAGGTGGGACGGTTCATGCACGAGCGGGTGAGCGCGCAGCCCGACGCCAGGAGCAGGCTGCGCGCCTACATCGGCGGGCTGACCGAGTTCCACGCCGCGCACCGCGACGAGATGGAGGCGCTGCTGACCATCTTCCTCAGCCATCCCGGCGAGGCCGGCTCGTACGGCCCTGAGGAGGAGACACGCACTCTCAGCCACCTGGAGCGCATCCTGCGCGACGGCCAGGAACGGGGGGAGTTCCGCCCGTTCGACCCGTTCGTCATGGCCGCCACGATCCAGCGCTCGCTCGACGGGCTGCCGTTCCTGCTGCGCGCCAAGCCGGACCTCGACCTGGAACACACCGCACGCGAGCTGGAGACCATGTTCGACCTCGCCACCCGGGCGGGGCCATGAGAAAGCCGTGGCTGACCGTCGCGCTCAACCTCGTCGTGCCGGTGGCGATCTACTACGGGCTGCGCGCCGCCGGGGTGAGCGTCTACCTGGCGCTGCTGGCCGACACGCTGGTGTCCGCCGCGTACACCGGCGTCAAGCTGCTGCGCGAGCGGCGGCTCGACGGGCTGAGCGCGTTCTTCACCGCCATGCTCGCCGTCGCGGTGCTGGTCTCACTGGTCAGCGGCGACGAACGGCTGCTGCTGGCCAAGGAGGGCTGGGTCACCGCCGCCGCGGGTCTCTGGTTCCTGGCCTCGGTGCGGATGTCCCGGCCGCTCGCCTACCTGTTCACCCGGCCCCTGCTGGAGCGCCGCTACCCGTTCGGCCCGGCGCGCGAGCCGTGGGACGTCTACTGGGAGCGCCTGCCCCGCTTCCGCCGCATCTGGCGGGTGTCGTCCGTCATCTGGGGCGTCGCGCTGCTGCTCGACGCCGCCGCGCGGGTGGCGATCGCGTACGTGCTGCCCGCCGACACGGTGCGGGTGGCCGGAATGCTCCTGTACGTGGCCGCCACCGTCCTTACGATGATCATCACCAATGTCCACCATGTGCTGAGCGGGCTCTACAACGGCTGGAGCAGCCTGTACGAGCCGCTCAGAAGAGAGGAACAGCCCGCATGAACCGCCGCCTGCTGACCATCGCCGCCGCCGTCGCCGCCACCTTAGTCGTCTGGCTCGCCGCCGTCCCGATCCTCGGCGTCGAGCTCGCCGCCCGGACCGGAGGCGGAACCATCGAGGTCGGGCCGGGGGCGGTGGTGATCGCCACCGTCGTCGCGGGCCTGGCCGGCTGGGCGCTGCTGGCCCTGCTCGAACGCCTCACCCCGCGCGCCCGCGTCATCTGGACGGCCATCGCCGCCGCCGTCCTGGTGCTGTCGATGCTCGGCCCGCTCGGCGGGATCGGCGCGGCCTCGCAGCTCACGCTCGCCCTGATGCACCTGGCCGCCGGCGCGGTCATCATCGCCGGGCTGCGCGGTCAGAAGGCGTAGCGGACCCGGCAGAAGGGCAGCCGCTCGGCGATGAGGCCGGTGAGCGCGGCCACGTAGCGGCCCTTCCGGCCGGTGCGGTAGCGGACGTTCCGGCCGCCCGTCTGCGAACGCTTGGGCTGCTGCAGGTCCGGCCGCCACAGCAGCTCCTCCGCCTTCGGATGCCAGCCCAGGTTCACCTCGTGCAGCCGGTCGTTGTGGGTCAGGAAGATCACCTCGGCGGCGAGCCGCTCGCGGGCCGCCGGGCCGATCCCGTCGCCGAGCTGGTCCAGCAGCTCCGCCCAGTCCTCCAGCCAGCCGTCCCTGACCACCACCGGGCTGAAGTTGACGTGCACCTCGTACCCGGCGGCCACGAAGTCGTCGATCGCGGCGATACGCTCGGCCACCGGGCTGGTGCGGATGTCCAGCAGCTTGGAGTCGGACTCCGGCATCAGGCTGAACCTGACCCTGGTGCGCCCGCGCGGATCCCAGCCGAGCAGGTCGCGGTTGACGTACTTGGTGGCGAAGCTGGCCTTGGCGTTCGGCAGGCCGCCGAAGAGCTCCACCAGGTCGCGCACGTTCCGCGAGATCGTCGCGTCCACCGAGCAGTCGGAGTTCTCGCCGATGTCGTACACCCAGGCGTGCGGGTCCACCTGGTCAGGCTCCGGCTTGACGCCCTGGCGGGCGGCGTGCCTGGCCAGATAGCCGGTGATCTGCTCGATGTTGGCGAACACCGTGATCGGGTTGCTGTAGCCCTTGCGGCGCGGCACATAGCAGTACGCGCACGCCATCGCGCAGCCGTTGGCCGTGGACGGGGCGATGAAGTCGCTGGAGCGGCCGTTCGGGCGGGCGGTCAGCGACTTCTTGGTGCCGAGCACCAGCGCCTCGGTCTTGATCCGCACCCAGCGGGCCACGTTGGTCTCGTCGCCGTACAGCTCGGGGATGCGGTCGTGCCGCTCGACCTCGACCAGCTCGGCGTCCGGGAAACCGGCCAGGACCTCCTGGCCGCGCGGCAGCTCGGCGGCGGCGGGCTCGTAGTAGATCCGGCGGATGTCGAGGAGGTTCTCGCGCATCCTGGTAAAACAACCTGACGGAGCGTCATCTTCCCTGGTCGACGGGGCACGCGTAGGCGGTGCGGGAGGCCAGCGTCCAGGTGCGCACGGCGGCGCCGCACCGGCGGCAGGCGTCGCGCTTGTACACCCAGCGCTCGTCCGGCGCCGCCGGGTCGCTGACCACCTGCCCGGCGTCCCGGCCCAGCGCCAGATAGCGGACCGCGTCGTCCCAGAGCCGCCCGGCCGCCGCCGCGCCCACGCCGCGCGCCCCCGGGTCCAGCCCGGCCAGGAACAGCAGCTCCGCCCGCCACGCGTTGCCGATGCCCGCCCACACGCCCTGGTCCAGCACCGCCGCGCCGACCGGGCCGGAGTACGAGGCGAGCCGCCGCACCGCCTCCTCCCGGTCCGCGCCGGGCCGCAGCGGGTCCGGGCCGAGGGAGGCGGCCAGCGCGGCCACCTCGCCGTCCGCCAGGGACTCGCACCTGATGGGGGCGATCAGGTCGAACGCCACCGCGTCCGTCGCCAGCCGCAGCCGCGTCCCGGCCCGCGGGGGAGTGGCCGGATCGTCGCGGCGCAGGAACAGCCCCCGCATGCCCAAATGGACGTGGACGACCGGAGCGGCGTCGAACACGTACAGCAGGTGCTTGCCGAGCGCCTCCACCCGCTCCACCGCCCGCCCGTCGTACGGCGCCGCGTCGAACCGGCCCTGCGGCGAGACGGCCCGCACCGTCCGGCCCGCCAGCGCCGCGTGCTGCTCGCCGGCGTAGCGGTGCACCAGATGTCCCTCCGGCATACCCCGGCCCTACCCGGAGCGGCGGTCAGAACGCCTCGCGCAGCTCCCGCTTGAGCACCTTGCCGCTGGCGTTCTTCGGCAGAGACTCGACGAACCGGACGTGCTTGGGCGTCTTGAACGGCGCCAGCCGCTCCCGCAGGAAAGCCACCAGTTCCTCGGCGGTGAGGCTCGCGCCCTCGCGCAGCACCACCGCCGCCGTCACCGCCTCGATCCACTTCTCGTCCGGCACCCCGAACACGGCCGCCTCCGCCACCGCCGGATGCTGGTAGATCGCCTCCTCGACCTCGCGGCTCGCCACGTTCTCGCCGCCGGTCTTGATCATGTCCTTCTTCCGGTCGACCACCGACAGGTAGCCGTCCTCGTCCATCACGCCCAGGTCGCCGCTGTGGAACCAGCCGCCGCGGAACGCCTCCGCCGTCTTCTCCGGGTCGTTCCAGTAGCCGAGCATGGCGTGCGGGCTGCGGTGCACGATCTCGCCCACCTCGCCGGGCGGCAGCGGCTCGCCGTCCTCGCCGACGATCCGCGTCTCCACGTTCAGCGCGGGCCGGCCGGCCGAGCCCAGCCGGGTCAGCTGCTCCTCCGGCCGCAGGATCGTGGCCACCGGCGCCATCTCCGTCTGCCCGTAGAAGTTGAACAGCCGCACGTTCGGCAGCCGCGCCGCGATCTCCTTCAGCACCTCGACCGGCATGATCGAGGCGCCGTAGTAGCCCTTGCGCAGCGACGACAGGTCACGCCGGTCGAAGTCGGGGTGGCGCAGCAGCCCGATCCAGACCGTCGGCGGGCAGAACAGCTTGGTGGCCCGCTCCGCCTCGATCGCCGCCAGGATCCCCGCCGGGTCCGCGCCGGGCAGCACGATGTTCGTCGCCCCCAGGTAGACGCCGGGCGTGAGGAAACAGTGCAGCTGCGCGCAGTGATAGAGCGGCAGCGCGTGCACCTCCACGTCGTCGCCGCTCATCTCCCCGTCCACCACGCACGTCACGTACTGGGAGATCAGGCTCCGGCTCGACAGCGTCGCCCCCTTGGGCCGGGACTCGGTGCCGCTGGTGTACATGAGCTGGATCGGGTCGTCGTCGCCGATCTCCACACCCGGCTCGGCGTCGTCACCGTGCGCTGCCCAGTCGCCGAACGATTCCCAGCCGTCGCGGCCCGCCCCGATGACGCCGCGCACCGCCACCCGCTCGCCGGCCGCGCTCCGGGCCACCGGCAGCAGCGCCTCCTCCACGAGCATCCCGGTCGCTCCCGAGTGCTCCAGGATGTACGCGACCTCCTCCGGGCCCAGCATGAAGTTGATCGGCACCGAGATCGCGCCCAGCCGGGCCAGCGCGAAGTAGGCGACCACGAACGCGTGGTTGTTGTGCGAGAGGATCGCGAACCGGTCGCCCTTGCGCACCCCGCGCGCGGCGAGCGCGTTGGCGGTCCGGTTCACCGTACGGTCCAGATCGGCGTAGCTCTGCCGCAGCTCGCCGTAGACGACGGCGGTCTTGGCGGGATAACGGGCGGCGGAGCGGCGGAGCAGGTCTCCGATGGCATGCTGGCGAGTCGTCATACCGGACATCCCTCACGTTGCCGAACATTGTTCGGGAATCTTATGGGGCTGGCGCAGATCTTTCACCAGAATCCGGCACACGTCCGGCACCTGCTCCTCACGCCCGCCGGGCAGATAGATCCGGCGCGTGGTCGGCACGGGAGGATGCGGCCACTCCTCGTACCCGAGCCGCCGATATAAGGACCGCACCCGCACGTTCCGCGGATCCACCCCCAGCGCCACCCGATCATGACCCAGCCGGCGCAGCCACTGCTCGGCGGCGGCCATCAGCCGCGTCCCGATCCGCTGATTGCGGTGCTCCGGCGCCACCTCCAGATGGGTCAGCAGGGGCACCCCGGGCAGCCGCTCCCGCACCTCCGGCTCCTCGGCCTCCTCCAGCCGCAGGTACACGTCCCCGATCGGCTCGAACCCGTGCCACGCCACCAGCAGCACCCCGCGCTTGTCTCGCTGGCGCGCCAGCTGCGCCCGGAAGTACGGTTCCTGCCCCAGCGCGTTCACCAGGGCGACGAGATCCCCGTCCACGGCCGCTCGAATGCGGACATGAAGCATGACATCTACAATCGAGCGCCGAAACAGTAGATAACAAGCTAACTCCGCCGATCTGTCATATAACGCCTACTGCTCAGCGTTTTGTCGGCGGATATTGCCGCCCCGCACGGGTGCCGCGGCGGTCGGGAGTGGCGAGATAACGCAACGCGTACCCGACGGGCTTGCCGGTGGGCAGCAATTCCACGAACTCCCGCCACACCTTGCCGTCGGCCCGCCACTTGTCGAGATACTCCACGCAGAGGTCGGGGCTGATGAGCGCCAGGCGCCCCCGCGCGGCCCTGAGCGACTCCTCCATGCGACGCCGCTCGTCGTCGTCCACCCGGGCATGCGGCAGGCGGGCGAGGATGCTCTCGATGAATCGGCGGCGCCTGACCAGGAACGCGCTCCAGTGCCGGAGGTCGGCCTCCGCCAGGCTCCGGCCCTCGTCGAGGAGCCAGAACACGCCCTCGGCCAGGACGTCGCCCATCTCCTCCGCCCTGGCCCTGCTGGTCGTGCGGAACGGGTCGTAGGGCGCCTGCTTCACCTGGCCGGTGACGGCGAGCGGGCGGAGTCCTTGCTCTGTCAGCAGATAGAACCAGTCTTCGTTGTAGATGTTCGGAAAGAAGGCGACGTCGCGCACCGTCTCCACGACCAGCGCCCCGCCGCCGACGAACGTCTCCTGATGCCCGCCGACGGCCCGGTAGGCATGGCACACCACCGAGTTGTCCGGAAACCCGCCGATCGACAGCCCGGCGGCGTCGAAACGGTCGAGCAGCCCGGCCGCCCTGCGGAGGTCGTCCGGAGCTCCCACCTCGATGTCGTCGTCGAGGAACGCGATGCGCTCCCAGCCGGCGATCCTGGCCAGGGCCAGCGCGTAGTTGCGCTTGGCCGCGGTGTCGGCGTGCCGCCGCAGCTTCTTGGGCAGCACGGTGGAGGTCTCCAGCGTCGGCAGCCGCGCCGCCGCGTGCTCATTGAAGTCGACGGCGATCAGATCGGCGCCGGGAGGGGCGTCGGCCCGTACTTTTCCGGCGCTGGTCCACTTGCCGCTGCACAGGACGACCAGCGGGCACCTCAGCGCGTCCGCCAGGCGGAAAACATGCCGGAGGTAACGGCTCGGGCGGGCGGTCGGCACCACGATCGCGTCGATCCGGGCCATGCCCGCCGGAGCGTCGAACACGTGCAGCAGATGCCGGTGCGAGGAATGGTGATTCGACGCCGGCGATCTTCGATATGACGTTGACGGGACCGATGTGCTTTCCGGCCCCGGTGCAGAGTAGTTCATGAAGGCGTTCCGTCTGTCACGTGCCGAGGAAGGATGGCGCGATGCACGAGCTGGTCGTCAACCTGATCGCCGCCGCCCTTTTCTCCCTGCTCGGATTCTTGGCTGGAGTTTCACGCTCGCTGGTGGGCATGTATCGCCGCCGCCGTGCGCACGGCTTCTGGCGCCGGTTCGGTAACGGAGCCCTGCATGTGGTCGTCGCTCCGTTCAGAGGTCACTCCCAGGTGAAAT
Organism: Nonomuraea sp. NPDC049649; assembly: GCF_040675175.1. Taxonomy (NCBI): domain Bacteria; kingdom Bacillati; phylum Actinomycetota; class Actinomycetes; order Streptosporangiales; family Streptosporangiaceae; genus Nonomuraea; species Nonomuraea sp. NPDC049649. The sequence continues at coordinate 21,212 of NZ_JBFAOH010000046.1, read as the reverse complement.
GGGAGCCCTCCGGGCTGTACGGGACCGGTGACATGGTGGCACTTCATGAACTCCAGACAACGATGGCGACACTGCGCAGACCTGTGTTCGACGTCGTCTTCGAAGAGGGCATCGGCCGCAACGACAAACGCGACAACCTCATCCTGATCGGCGGGCCGGACGCCAATCCGATCACCCGCGAAATCCTGGACGGAGTCGGCCGGTTACACCGTCTCGGCCTCCGCTTCAGAAAGAGATGGTTCTCTCCCACGACGCTCCTGGATCTCAGGGAGGGAAAGACGCTCGCCCCCAGATGGGAGCGGAGCACTCTCAACAGGAAGAACGAAGCCGTCGTCGATTATGGAATTATCGTTTTCGCGGAGAACCCGTTCGACGATCGGCGCCGCGTTCTCGTGGTCGCGGGCGTCTACGGATACGCGACTCTCGCCGGAGTCATGCTGCTGAACGATCCGGCGTTCCTCGACGATCCCGTCGTCAGATCGGGGCTCCCGTTCGAGTGCCTGTACGAAGCAGAGGTCGTCGGCAATATCGTCATCAGGCCCAGACGGGAACGGTGGCGGACCCGGTTGCTTCCGCCGGCGGTTCCCGTCACCGAACGGTGGTGACCCCGGGGTGATCAGTCAGGCCATTCGACCAGCCTCAATTCGTCCAATGTCCAGTCGGGCGTGACGACCTTGCCCCTGACGACGCGGACCTTGCTCAGCAGCGCGAAGGCCTCGACGCCGGCGAACCGGTCGTAGAGCCACGCGGTGTTGCGGTCCCTGAACTTGACATCGGTAAGAGCTCGCGCCACGCCGAGCGTGCCGCGGCCGTACATGCCGTTGCAGATCGTCAGCGTCCGTTTGGCGTTGTACGGGTTGGGCCCGCGATAGAACAGGGCCACGTCCTCCCGCAGCTGGCCGTCCACCAGTTCGGGGTGGAAACGCTTCTCCCCGTGCGAGAAGTACGCCCCGTGCTCGCCTTCCCAGTCGTTGACCTGCTTGAACGGCAGGTCGAGGTCCTGGAAGACGTTGCTGGTCAGGTCGTTCCAGTCGACGCCGCCCAGCAGCACGAGATGGGAGGTGAGATCGTCCGGCTCCAGCTCGTCCGGGGTGTGGCGGCGGACCTCGCTGGCCGGGTTGAAGGCGCGGATGTGGCCGTGCAGCTCGAACAGCGCGTCGAGGTCGGCGTAGGTGTAGAGCTCGATGTGGTCCGGGTCGTCGGGATTGACGTAGGGCATGCGCGCCAGCCAGTCGTTGGGCAGCCGCGCGCAGACGATGACGACCTGCTTGCCGTCGTCGAACTGCCACGGGTTGGCGACCGCGGGCGCCTGGCCGCGACTCAGGGCGGCCGCGCGCAGGTCGAGAAGCTCCCGCAGGAGCTTCTCGCGCAGCTGGGACTCCTCGGCCGTCAACTCGGCCTCGTCGAGCGGGACGAGGCCGCCGTCGCTGAGCGAGCGGCGGGTGCAGAAGATCAGCGCGTACGCCTCCAGGCGGGAGACCGGCGGCACCTTGGGGTTGCCCTCGTTCTCCCACGACGAGATGAGGGGCACGCTGACGTTGAGCGCGTGGGCCAGCTGCGGCTGCCTGACTCTCGTGCCGGGCCACTGCTGGAGGCGTAGCTGCCGGAGCCGGCGTGCTAAGGCCTGACCGGAATCCGCCATGAGGACACCTCCATTCGAGGTTCAACGCCTTCAGTAAACCTCTACCCACTGCCGTAGGCGAGGGTGAACGCGCAGGCCAACGCCGAAAATCCGCAGACTTGCCGACGGGCGGCCATTCTAGTGCAGTTGGACTTACCCTGTCCGGCGATTAACAGGCCCAAACTTTGGGCAGACTTCAGTCAAGAACTGAAGGTTTACTGAAGTTCAGGGGGATTTCGCGCGTGACCGGCAGCGCCCCTCCGGGAGGGCCGGGCCGTCCGGGCGATCGTCCTCAGGAACATGCGGCAGCGTCGCCGCACGCACATGGCCCCTCGTAGCCGAACCACAGGGACCCCACCATGTTCCACACCGCATCACTCGCGGCCACGATCGCGAGCCCCGAGGGCGTCGCGATGGCGCGTGGCCTGCTCTACCTCGTCGCCTTCCTCGCCGTCTGGACTGTCATCACCGCCATCCGTCACATCGCCAAGGTCGTCACCACGCTGCTCCGCGCGACCCTCGTGGTCGTCGCCCTGACGGCCGTCGGCGCGGCCGCGCTAGCGGTCGTCGCACAGCTCGCGCTCGTCCTGCAGCTCAGCTGACGGGCAGGCGGGCCCCGCGCCCGGGTCTCGCGGGCGCGCCCGCCTGTCACCGCGATGGACGATGACGACCGCCGCGAGACCGACGGCCAGGCCGAGCACGGTCTGCACCCCGAACGGCTCGCCGAACATCACGGCTCCCCAGACCGCCGTGACGGGGGCCATGAGGAACATGAGCGTGTTGACCTCGGTCACTCCGGAGCGCCGCAGGATGAGCCAGTACAGCCCGTACCCGCCGAAGGTCGACAGGGCCACCAGCCAGGCGACGGCGGCCCAGAACGAGCCCTCGTCGGGCGGCCGGGCCTCCCCGGCGAGCACGGCCAGCGCGAAGCCCTCCTCCGCCGCGAAGCTCACCACACCAGCCGGGCCAGCCGCCGGTAGGAGTCCAGCCGGTCGTCCAGGTCGTAGGTGTTCATCGTCACCAGCACCTCGTCGGCCCCCGTCACCGTCACCAGGTCCCGCAGCCGCGCCGCGACCTCGTCCTCGGTCCCGCTGATCTGCCCCTTGAGCGCGTCCTCCAGCCGGGCGCGCTCCCGCTCCGGCAGGTCCATTCGCAGGATCTCGCCCGGCGGGCGCAGCGGCGGGAACTCGCCGCGGACCCGGGAGCGCGCGGTCGCCCACGCCTCGGGGAGCTGCAGCGCCGCCGCCCGCTCGGCGGTCTCGCCGACCGCGACGTTCGCGGCCACCATCACGTACGGATCAGCACTCCATTCCGACGGCCGGAACGCGGCCCGATAGCGGGCGGCCGCCTCGGCCGGGGACGAGCCGCCGATCACCAGGGGCAGGCCGAGCGCCGCGGCGATGTCCGCCCCCGACCCCACGGCCAGCACGAACACCTGCGGGCGCAGGCCCTCCGCCGGGATCGCGTGCACGCCCGGGTAGGCGTCCTGGCCGCCGGTGAAGAAGCCCAGCAGCTCCGTCAGCTGCGTGGGGAAGCCCTCCGCGGCCTCCCTGCCCACGCCCAGCGCCTTGCGGATGCCCCCGGTGAAGGCCACCGACCGGCCGAGCCCCATGTCGATCCGGCCCGGATGCAGCGACTCCAGCACGCCGAACTGCTCGGCCACCACCAGCGGCCGGTGGTTGGGCAGCATCACGCCGCCGGTGCCCACCCGGATCCGGGAGGTGGCCGCCGCGACGGCCGCCGCCAGCACGGTCGGCGCCGACCCCGCCACGCCCGGGACGCTGTGGTGCTCCGACACCCAGAACCGGTGGTAGCCCAGTTCCTCGGCCTCCCGGGCGAAGCGCACGGTGTCGCGGAGCGCCGCGGCCGGGGCCTGCCCCTGCCGGATCAGCGAACGGTCGAGTATCGAGAGCGGCGTCACGTACCCGATAACAAGACAAGTCGGGAAATGTTCCTCCTCGCCGTGGACCCCGAGCGACCAGATCGTGAAGGTGAACAGAAGCCGGTCGGCGGCTCAGGCGCGGGTCACGGTGAACGGGACCAGCTCGCCGAGACCCCGTACCGACAGCCGGTCCACCGCCCGCAGCCGGAACTCCTCGTCGTCCGCCAGGTCCTCGGCCGTCTGCGGGTCGGCCAGGATCGTGCCCGGCAGGGCGAGCGCGGTGAGGCGGCTGGCCAGGTTGACGGTGGTGCCGAACACGTCGCCCATCCGCCACACCACCGGCCCGGCGGCCAGGCCCACCCGCAGCTCCGGCATGCTCTTGGTCTTGGCGTGCGTCTCCAGCAGCCGCAGCCCGATGTCGGCGGCCACCCGCGAGCTCTCCGCCACGAACAGCACCGAGTCGCCCAGCGTCTTGATCACCCGGCCGCCGGAGGAGGTGACGATGTCGGCCGAGCGGCCCTCGAACCGGTCGACCAGCGCCGCCAGCTCGGTTTCGGTGATCTGCCTGCTCAGCCGAGTGAACCCCACCAGGTCCGCGAACCCGACCGTCACCCATACCGAACTGAGGTCCTGCACGGCGAGCCGTCCCGCGGCGGCGGCGAGCTGGCGCTGCCAGGCGTACACGAGCAGCTTGGCCAGGTCGGGCACCACCCGCTCGGCCCGCCGGCGCCACGCCCGGGGCCGCTCGGCCAGCGGCACCCCCGCCTGGTCCAGCGCTTCGGCGCCCAGCGCGGCCTGCGACTCGGCCAGCCGGGTCGTCGCCCGCCCGAGCGCGCGGGCGATGAGAAGCACGTGGTCCTCGTCGTAGACGCCGTCGCTGACCATGCCGAGCAGCGTCCTGAGCGCCTCGACGTCGGAGTCGGTGAACTCCACGGCGTCGTCGGCCACGTTGGCGAAGCCGAGCGCCCGCCAGAACCGCCGGGCACGGTAGACCGGCACGCCCGCCATCTCGGCCACCTGATGGCTGGTGTAGCGGCGCGGTTCGCGCAGGAACGCGTCGGCCAACGTCTCCTCCCCAGCCACGGCTGCAACATAGCACTTTCACCTGGAACGCAACGCGTGGCACCCCCTGGGGGATTCACTCCTCCAGCAGCGCGCGCAGCGCGGGACGCTCCTCTTCCGGAACGTAGCCGACGTAGTAGTCGTACATCGTCTCCCGCGACAGCCGGGCCGCGAGCGGGCCGTCACCGGCGCGGACCGCGTCGAGCACCTCCTCGTGGTGCCGGATGCTGCGCCGCATGAGCGCCACCCGGTCGTCCGACGAGGCGATCTTCTTGGCTATCAGCCCGAGCACGATCGACCGGACCACGTCCGTGCTGATCTGGATGAGCTTGTTGCCCGAGGCCCGCGCCACCGCGTCGTGGAAGGACACGTCGGCCTTGCTGAACTCGTCGTAGCTGACCTCGGCCGCCTCGCGCATCCGCCCGATCGCCGCGTCCATCTCGGCGAGCTGCTCGTCGGTGCGGAGCCGGGCCGCCAGCAGGTTCGCCGAGGCGTCCAGCACCATCCTGAACTGCACCAGCTCGCCCAGCGACAGCTCGTCCACGCGCGCCAGCGTGGTCATCGACTTGTGCAGCGCGGCGGGCGAGAACGGCAGCACCTCGGCCCCGTTCGGATCGCCGGGCCGCGACTGGACCAGCCCGCGCGCCTGCAGCACCCGCAGCGCCTCACGGACCGTCGAGCGGCTCACCGAGAACTGCGCCATCAGCTCCCGCTCGCTCGGCAGCCGCTGACCCGGCCTGAGCGTCCCCGTCTCGACAGCCTCCTCGATCTGCTCCACGATGCGCTCGTACGCGCGAACGGTCCGTACGGGCTCGAACCGCGGACCACCCATTGAAGCCCCCTTGACCTGAGCCGTAGCGGACTGGCAAGGTGCAGCCTACTGGTCAGACCAGTGCACTAGCCAGGAGGCTGAAGGACATGAGGCGAATCGGGACTTGGATCGCCGCGGGCGGTCTCCTGCTGAGCATCGCCGCCTGCGGCGGGGGCGGCGGCTCCGGCGCCGCGGACGGTGAGCGGCAGGCCACCCAGGAACAGAGTTTGTCGGTCGGGTTCGTGGCCGAGCCGGCCAACCTCGACTTCACCTCGACCGAGGGCGTCGCCATCCCGCAGGCCCTGCTGGTGAACGTCTACGAGGGCCTGGTCAAGCTCGACCAGGACGGCGCGATCGCCCCGCTGCTGGCCGAGAAGTGGGAGGTCTCCGACGACCGGAAGACCTACACCTTCACCCTGCGGCAGGGCGTCAAGTTCAGCAACGGCGCCGACTTCACCGCCGACGACGTGGTCTTCTCCTTCGAGCGGCTCAAGACCGACTGGAAACTGAAGATCACCTCGCAGCTCGACATGGTCGAGAAGGTGGAGAAGAAGGACGACACCACCGCCGTCGTCACCCTCTCCAAGCCCAGCAACAGCTTCCTGTACACGCTCGCCACCCGGCTCGGCGCCATGTTCAGCCGCACCGGCGTCGACGACCTGGCCAACACCCCCGTCGGCACCGGCCCGTACCAGCTCGGCGAGTGGCGGCGCGGCGACCACATCCGCCTCGACGCCAACCCCGGCTACTGGGGCGAGAAGCCCGCGATCTCGTCCGTGACGCTCAAGTACTTCAAGGACGCCACCGCGCTCAACAACGCGCTGCTGACCGGCGGCATCGACGTCATCTCCGCCGTCAACGCCCCCGAGTCGCTGGACCAGTTCGCCGACCCCAACCGGTTCGAGGTCATCGAGGGCACCACCAACGGCGAGGTCGTCCTCTCCATGAACAACGGCCGGCCGCCGTTCGACGACAAGAAGGTGCGCCAGGCCGTCCGCCACGCCATCGACCACCAGGCGCTGCTCGACACCGCCTGGGCCGGGCGCGGCCAGCTGATCGGCGCGATGGTGCCGCCCACCGACCCCTGGTACGAGGACCGCACCGGCGACTACCCGTACGACGTCGAGAAGGCCAAGGAACTGCTCGGCGGCAAGACGTACGACGTGAAGATGCGTATCCCGAACCTGCCGTACGCGGTCGCCAGCGCCCAGGTCGTCAAGTCGCAGCTCGCCCAGGTCGGCATCAACGCCGACATCGAGCCGCTGGAGTTCCCGGCCCGCTGGCTGGACGCGGTGTTCACCAACGCTGACTACGACCTGTCGATCATCAACCACGTCGAGCCGCGCGACATCAGCATCTTCGCCAACAAGGACTACTACTTCCGCTACGACAACCCCGAGTTCGGCAAGCTGCTCGCCGCCGCCGACGAGGGCACCGAGCAGGAGCAGATCGAGAACTACAAGGCGGCGGCCAAGCTGATGTCCGAGGACGCCGCGGCCGACTTCCTCTTCCTGTTCCCCAACCTGATCGTGGCCAAGAAGGGCGTGACCGGCCTGCCGAAGAACGCCATCTCCGAGTCCTTCGACTTCACCGGGCTCGCCAAGCAGTGATCCTGTACCTGCTGAAAAGGACCGCGGTGTTCCTCGTGAGCACCGCGGTCGCGGGCGTGCTGGTCTTCGCGTTCATGGCCGTGCTGCCCGGCGATCCCGCCGAGGTGGCGCTGGGCGTGAACGCGACGCCCGAGGCGCTGGCCGAGCTGCGCCGGCAGTTCGGCACCGACCGTCCGCCGGTGGCACAGTTCCTCGACTGGTTCGGCGGGCTGGCCACCGGCGACTTCGGCACCTCGTACGTGACCAGCGCCCCGATCGGGCCGCAGATCAGCGACCGGCTCGGCGTCACCGTGGTGCTGGTGGGCGGCGGCATGCTCGCCGCCCTGCTGATCGCGGTCCCCGCCGGCACGTTCGCCGCCGTGCACCACCGCAACCCGCTCGGGGTCGTCATCAGCGCGTTCAGCCAGGTGGGCATCGCCATCCCGGCGTTCCTGGCGGGCATCCTGCTGGTGTTCGTCTTCGCGGTGCAGGCCCAGGCGCTGCCCTCCGGCGGCTACGTGCCGCTGGCCGAGGACCCGGTCGAGTGGTTCCGCAGTCTCCTGCTGCCGTGGCTCTCCCTCGGCCTGGTGCAGGGCGCGGTGCTCACCCGCTACGTCCGCTCGGCCGTCCTGGACGTCATGCGGGAGGACTACCTGCGCACCGCCCGCGCCAAGGGACGCGGCCGGATGGGCGCGCTCTGGCGGCACGGCCTGCGCAACGCCGCCGTGCCGGTGGTGACCGTGCTCGGCCTGCAACTGGCCACCCTGCTCATCGGCGCGGTCGTGGTGGAGCGGGTGTTCGTCATCCCGGGCCTGGGCGACCTGCTGCTCAACGGCGTCGCTGCCCGTGACCTGCTGCTCGTCCAGGGCGTCGTCATGGTGCTGGTGGCGGCCGTCCTGCTGATCAACTTCGTGGTCGACGTGGCCTACGCGGCGCTCGACCCCCGGCTGCGGGGGGCGCGATGAAGGGCCGGGTGAACGCCGGGCTGATCGCCGGCGGCGTGCTCGTCGGGCTGGTCGTGGCCATGGCGCTGGTGTCGTTCGTGTGGACGCCGCACGACCCGGAGCTCGTCGACGCGGCGAACAAGCTGCGCGAGCCCGGCGACGGCTACCTGCTGGGCGCCGACAAGTTCGGCCGCGACACCTTCAGCCAGCTCATGGTGGGCGCGCGCACCACCCTGTACGTCGGCATCGTGGCCGTCGGCATCGCCGCGCTGATCGGCACGCCGCTCGGCGTGATCGCCGGGATGACCCGCCTGCGCTGGCTCTCGGAGCTGGTCATGCGGGTCAACGACCTGGTCTTCGCCTTCCCCGCGCTGCTGCTGGCCGTCATGCTCGGCGCCGTGTACGGGGCGGGCACGCTCACCGCGATGATCGCCATCGGGGTGGCGACGGTGCCCGCCTTCGCCCGGGTCGCCCGCGCCGCGACCATGCAGGTCATGGTGACCGACTACATCCTCGCCGCCCGCGCCGCCGGGCGCCGCCGCCTGCCTGTGGCGTTCCGGCACGTGCTGCCCAACATCGGCTCCATGCTGATCGTGCAGGCGTCGGTGTCGTTCGCCATCGCCATCCTGGCCGAGGCGGCGCTGTCCTTCCTCGGCTTCGGCACCCGCCCGCCGACGCCGTCGTGGGGCCGCATGCTGCAGGAGTCGCAGGAGCTGCTGTTCTCCACGCCGCGCCTGGCCCTCTGGCCCGGCCTGGCCATCGCGCTGGCCGTGCTCGGCTTCAACCTGCTCGGCGACGGCCTGCGCGACTACCTCGACCCCAAGCTCAGGAGGATCCGTGCTGAGCGTTGAGGGGCTCACCGTACGGGCCGGCGCGGTCGAGCTCGTGCACGACGTGTCGTTCCGGATCGGGCCCGGTGAGCGGGTCGGCCTCATCGGCGAGTCCGGCTCCGGCAAGTCGCTGACCGCGCTGTCGCTCATGGGCCTGCTGCCCGAGGGCGTCACCGCCGGAGGGAAGGCCCGCCTGCACGACCGCGACCTGATCGGCGTGCCCGAACAGAAGCTGAAGGACCTGCGCGGCCGGGCCATGTCGATGGTGTTCCAGGAGCCGATGACCGCGCTCAACCCGCTCATGCGGGTCGGCGCTCAGGTCGCCGAGGTCATGACCCTGCACGGCAGGCCGCGCGACCAGGCCCGCGCCCGCGCCGTCGAACTGCTCGGCGAGGTCCGCCTGCCCGACCCCGCGCAGGTCGCGCGCGCCTACCCGCACCAGCTCTCCGGCGGCCAGCGCCAGCGCGTCATGCTCGCCATCGCCCTGGCCAACGAGCCCGGCCTGCTCATCTGCGACGAGCCCACCACCGCGCTCGACGTCACCGTGCAGAAGCAGATGCTCGACCTCATCGCCGAGGTGGCGCCCGCGCTGCTGTTCATCACCCACGACCTGGCCGTGGTCGCCTCCGTCTGCGAGCGCGTCCTGGTCATGTACGGGGGACGCGTCGTGGAGAGCGGCCCCATCCGCGAGGTGTTCACCCGGCCCCGCCACCGCTACACCGAAGGGCTGCTGGCCGCCTCCAAGCTGACGCCGCGCGGCACCCGCCTGCCCACCATCCAGGGCAGCGTGCCGCCCGCCGGTCAGTTCCCCGGCGGATGCGTCTTCCGCAACCGCTGCCCCCACGCCGATTCCGCCTGCGAGAAAGTCCCGGCGCTGACAGGAGAGGGCCATGCCCACGCATGCTGGCACCCCGCTGATCGAGGCTAGCGACCTCACCCGCGTCTACCACCGGCCCCGCACCTCGCTCACCAAGCCGGGCGGCGCCGTGCACGCGCTCCGCGGCGTCTCGCTGGCCGTGCAGAAGGGCGAGCGGTACGGCATCGTCGGCGAGTCCGGCTCCGGCAAGTCGACGCTGCTGCGGCTGCTGTGCGCGCTCGACAAGCCCACCTCCGGCTCCATCAGGTTCGGCGGCCAGGAGATCACCGGCCTGCCCGAGCGGCGGCTCGGCTTCCTGCGGCGCAGCCTGCAGATCGTCTTCCAGGACCCGATGAGCTCGCTCGACCCCCGCATGCGGGTGCGCGACATCGTCGCCGAACCGCTCGTCGCGCTCGGCGAACCCGTGGGGAACCGGGTCACCGAACTCCTCGACGAGGTCGGGCTGCCGGCCGCCGCCGCCGAACGCTACCCCCACCAGTTCTCCGGCGGGCAGCGCCAGCGCATCGCCATCGCCCGCGCGCTCGCCCCCCGCCCCGCCGTGCTCGTCGCCGACGAGCCCGTCAGCGCGCTCGACGTGTCCGTCCGCGGGCAGATCCTCAACCTGCTGGCCGACCTCGTCGACGAGCACGGCCTCACCCTCGTCTTCGTCTCCCACGACCTGTCCGTCGTCCGCCACGTCTGCGAGACCGTCGCCGTCATGCACCACGGCGAGATCGTCGAGAGCGGCGCCGTGGACGACATCTGGATCGAACCGCGCCACCCCTACACCAGGGCGCTGCTGGCGGCCGTACCCACTCTGGAGGGATTGCTGTGATCGAAGTGGACGCCCAGGGCGTCGTGGAGTTCACCCAGGCGCTGGTCCGCATCCCCAGCACCAACGACCCGGCGCGGGGCCGCAGCGAGCAGCCCGCCGCCGACCTGGTCGCCGCCAGGATGCGCGAGTGGGGCTGGGAGCCCGTCATGTACGAGGCCGCGCCCGGCAGGCCCAACGTGGTCGCCGTGGTCGAGGGCGGCGGAGGCGACGGGCCCACCCTGATGTTCGAGGGCCACACCGACGTCGTCACCGAAGGCGACCTGTCGGAGTGGACCGTCGACCCGTTCGGCGGCGAGATCCGCGACGGCAAGCTGTGGGGACGCGGCAGCGCCGACATGAAGTCCGGCCTGGCCGCCACCCTCTACGCCACCCGCGCGCTCCAGCTCGCTGGACCGTTCCCCGGACGCATCAAGGTGTGCGCGCTCGCCGACGAGGAAGGCCTCATGATCGGCGCCCACCACTTCGTCGACGAGGGGCTGGCCGCCGACGTCGACGGCGCCATCGTCGCCGAACCCGAGGCCGGCGAGATCTGCGCCGTCGCCAAGGGCGCCCTGCGGCTCCGCGCCGACCTCACCGGCAAGATGGCGCACGGCGCGATGCCGCAGCACGGCCGCAACCCCGTCCAGGCCGTCGGCGCGCTCCTCACCGGCCTGCGCGAACTCCAGGCCGAGCTGCAGAAACGCTTCCCCGCCCACGAGCACCTCGGCGAGGTGTACGTGACGCCCACCGTGGTCCGGGCCGGCAGCGAGGAACAGGTCAACGTCATCCCCGCCACGGCCTCCGTCTTCATCGACATCCGCACCATCCCCGGCGTCGACCACCAGGACATCGCCGCCCGGGTCGCCGCCCTGGCCGCCTGGGACGGCATCACCGCCGACGTCACCACCCTCGTCGACCGCCCGCCCGTGGACGTCCCCGTCACCGACCCCGTGGTGGCCGCCCTGGCCGCCGCCCACCGTGACGTCACCGGCGAGGAGCCCGTCTACGGCGGCGTCCCCGGCTCCACCGACGGCACCGTCCTCACCCACTGGGGCGGCGTCCCCTCCGTCGTGTACGGGCCGGGCGGCAAGTGGATCGCCCACCAGGCGGACGAGTACGTCGAGGTCGACGAGATCGTCCGCTGCACCCGGGTGTTCGCCGAGGCGGCCAGGCGCTTCCTCACCCGGAACCTGACGTGAGACCCGGACCTGCCAACTCCCTGCTGGACGTGGCCGGCCTGCGTGTCGGCCACCACCACCGGACCGGCGGCGGCTACCGCACCGGCACCACCGTCGTCCTCGCCCCGCCCGGCGGCATGGTGGCCGGCGTCGACGTCCGCGGCGCCGCCCCCGGCACCCGCGAGACCGAACTCCTCGACCCCCGCAACCTCGTCGACCGCGTCCACGCCATCGTCCTCACGGGCGGCAGCGCCTACGGCCTCAGCGCCGCCTGCGGCGTCGTCTCCCGCCTCGCCGACGCCGGCATCGGCTTCCCCGTCGAAGGCGGCGTCGTCCCCATCGTCCCGGCCGCCGTCATCTACGACCTCGGCCGCGGCGGCGCCTTCCGCGCCACCCCGGACGCCTCCTTCGGCCAGGCCGCCTACGACGCCGCCGTGGGCCTGCCGGACCGTGGGAGTGTTCCCGCCTCTGTGGGGTGCGTGCCGGACCGTACGAGTGCTCCCGCCAACGCCAGGAGCGGCTTGGACCGTACGACCGTCGCAACTCCCGGTGTGACCCCAGCCGCGTCCGGTGCTCTCTCCCCGAGCTCCACCTCAGCCGATGACGGCGGGGCGGGCGTGTCCGGCACATCGACCTCAGCGCTCAACGGCTCTGTAGGGGCAGGCGCCGGGGCCGTGGCCGGGGGCCTCGCCGGTGGGGTGGGGAACGCGAGTGCGGTGCTGCCCGGGGGCGGGACGGTGGCCGCGCTGGTGGTGGTGAACGCCGCCGGGTCGGTGCTGGATCCCGGGAGCGGGCGGCCGGCCGGGGCGCGGTACGGGCTGCCGGGGGAGTTCGACCGGTTACAGGAGCCGCGCGAGGAGGAGGTCGCGGCGTGGCAGCCGGAAGGGCTGACCTCGTTGAACACGACGATCGGGGTGGTGGCCACGGACCTCACCCTGACCAAGGCGCAGTGCGCGAAGCTGGCCGCCGTCGCGCATGACGGGCTGGCCCGCGCCATCCGCCCCGCGCACACGATGGTCGACGGCGACACGATCTTCGCCGTCGCCACCTGCGCCCTGCCGGAGCCGGACGCGGGGGAGCAGGACGGACAGCCGGGCGCCGAACTGCACGATCTGCTGGCCGCCGGGGCCGACGTGTTCAGCAGGGCGGTGGCGCACGCCGTGCTGGCCGCCACCGGCTGGGAGGACGCGCCCGCCTATCTCGACGTCTTCCCGAGCGCGATTCGTCCATGATCGAGGGGATCGAAGCATGAAACAGCAGTGGCCGTCCGGGCTGCCGATCGGTGACGAGTGGGTGGAGCCGGCCGCCGAAGCCGACGTGATCTTCCCGTACGACGGCTCGGTGGTGATGCCCGCACCCGTCGGGAACGCGGAACTGGCGGCGCGCGCGGTCGGCGAGGCGCTCGCCGCCGCGCCCGCGATGGCGGCGCTGCCGTCGCACGCCCGCCGCCGCGCCCTCATGGCCGCCCACGACGCGCTGGCCGCCCGCCGCGAGGAGGCCGAGCAGCTGCTCGTGCTGGAGACGGGCAAGCCGCTCGTGGACTGCCGGGTGGAGGTGGCGCGCACGCTGGTCACGCTGGCCACGGCCGCCGAGGAGGTGGCAAGGCTGCACGGCGAGACCGTGCCGCTGGACCTGCTGCCGGCGGGCGAGGGCCTGGTCGGGTTCTGGACGCGGCGGCCGATCGGGGTGGTGGTCGGCATCACCGGATTCAACTATCCGCTGCTGCTCGCCGCCCACAAGATCGCTCCCGCGGTGGCCGCCGGCTGCCCGGTGATCGTCAAGCCCGCCCCGGCGACGCCGCTGACCACGCTCTGGCTCGTCCACCTGCTGCGCGAGTCCGGCGCGCTGCCGCCCGCGGCGGTGCAGCTCGTCACCGGCGACGTCGAGGTGGGCCGGACGCTGGTGGAGGACCGCCGGATCGGCGCGGTCTCGTTCACCGGCTCGGCCGCGGCCGGGCACGCCATCGCCCGCAACGCCGCCCCCACGAAGGTGCTGCTGGAGCTCGGCTCGAACGCCGCCCTCGTGGTGGCGGCGGACGCCGACCTGGAGGCGGCGGCGGACGCGGTGGTGCGCGGCGGCTACTACGCCTCCGGGCAGGCGTGCATCTCGGTGCAGCGGGTGCTGGTGGAGGAGCCGGTGGTGGCGGAGTTCCAGGCGCTGCTGGCCGAGCGGATGAAGGACGTCGTGGTGGGCGACCCGCGGCGGCCCGAGACCCGGGTGGCGCCGCTCATCGACCCGGCCGCCACCGACCGGGTGCTCGGCTGGATCGCCGGCTCGGGGGCCGAGGTGGTGACGGGGGGCGTGCGCGACGGCCGGGCCATCGCGCCGACGCTGCTGGCCGGGGTGCCGGACGGGGCCGCCGCCTGGGACGAGGAGATCTTCGGGCCGGTGGTGTGCGTGCGCGCGGTGCCCGACCTGGAGGCCGCGTTCACCGCGGTCAACGCCTCCCGGTACGGGCTGCACGCCTCGGTGTTCACCCGCTCGCTGGCGACCGCGTTCGCCGCGATCGAGCGGATCGAGGCCGGGGGAGTGGTGGTCAACGAGGTGCCGGGCTTCCGCGCCGACAACATGCCGTACGGGGGCGTCAAGGACTCCGGCGTCGGCCGGGAGGGCCCGCGGTTCGCGATCGAGGAGCTCACCGTGACCCGGATGGCCATCATCCGGCCCTGAGCCCTCCCGGGTGGGCGGCCGTCAGTTGGGCGGCTCGAAGCGGCCGTCCACCGCCGTCCAGCCGCCGTCGACGTAGAGGACCGAGCCGGTGACGAAGCTGGCCGCGTCGCTCGCCAGGTAGACGACCGCGCCCGCCATCTCCTCTGCCGTCGCCCAGCGGCCCAGGGCGCTCTTGGCCGCGTACGCGCCGTACCAGCCGGGGTCGTCCTTGATCTGCCGGGTGAGCGGCGTCTCCACCACGCCGGGCGCGATCGCGTTCACCCGCACCCCGGACGGCCCGAACTCGGCCGCCGCGGTGCGCAGCAGCTGGACCAGCCCGGCCTTGGTGGCCGAGTAGACGCTCTGGCCGGGCTCGGTGACGGAGGCGCGGATGGAGGCGAAGCCGATGATGGACCCGCGCCCGCGCTCCACCATGCCCGCGCCGAACGCCCGTACCACCTCGAAGGACGCCTTCAGGTTGAGGTCCACGACCCGCTGGAACTCCTCGGCGGTGTAGTCCAGCAGCCGCTTGCGCACGTTGGTGGCGGCGGTGAACACCAGCACGTCCGCCTCCAGTTCGGCGCCCGCCGCCCGCACGGCGTCGCCGTCGAGGACGTCGAGCGGCCGGGCCGTGCCGCCGCAGCGGGCGGCCGTCTCCTCGGCGGCGGGCAGGTCGCGGTCGGCGCACACCACCGACGCGCCGTGCGCGGCCAGCGCGAGCGCCGCCTCCCTGCCGATGCCGCTGCCCGACCCGATGACCACCGCACGCCGCCCGTCGAGGCGGAACAACCGCTCGTATGCCGTCATAAGGCAGCACCTTAGTCACTGGTCGGACCAGTGCACCAGGTAGTCGGGCTAACGTGACGCCTCCCACTCCTCCCGCAGCAGCTCGTACTCGACCTCGCCCTGCTCGGCGCCGTCGATCGGGTCCTCCCAGTTCTCCCAGAACGTGCGTACGTGGCGCAGCCCGCACTTCTCCATGACCCGGCGCGACCCCAGGTTCACTGCCATCGTCTGGGCGAAGACGCGGCGCGCGCCCAGCTCGGCGAAGGCCCGCTCGATCAGCCGCAGCGACCCCTCGGTGGCGTACCCGCGCCCCCAGTACGCCCGGTGTAACCGGTAGCCCAGCTCCAGCTCCCCCTCGCCGGCCGGCCGCAGGTGGAACCAGCCGGCGAAGGCGCCGGTGGCGCGCTCGCGGGCGGCGAAGAACCCCGTCGCCATGAAGCGGGGGAGCTGGTCGCGCACGACCGTGTCGCGCGGCGTCGGCCTGCCCCCGTTGAGGTAGCGCATGACCTCGGGGTCGCTGTGCAGGCGGACCAGCTCGTCGGCGTCGCCGGCGGTGAAGGGGCTCAAGACCAGTCGTGCGGTCTCCATGCGGCACACGCTAATCAGCGGCCCCGCGCCCCTCGACCTATTTTGCGGCTAGCCGTGCAGTTTGCGGCCCTTGCGGACGTGCACCGGCTCGCCGATGCCCACGATCTTCCAGAGGCGGTCGGCGACGGACATGGGCAGGCGCACGCAGCCGTGCGAGCCGGGCCACGAGGGCACCTTCCGCGAGCCGTGCATGGCCACCCCGCCCACGAAGTAGAGCGAGTTGTACATCGAGCCCAGCGGGCCCTTCGTCCAGCCTCCGGCGCGCTTGTAGACGCGGAAGTCGCCGACCGGGGTGATGGCCTTGCGGCAGCGGCCGCCCTGGCAGAAACGCACCCCGGCGCCCGTCGAGGCGTGCGAGATCAGCACCGGCTTGTTGCGGCGGTAGACGGTCAGGAGCTGCCGGCCCAGGTCGATCTCCACCCGGTTGGGCGACCCGCCCTTCACCAGCGGGCGGATCTTCCCGGGCTGGTCCAGCTTCCTCAGTACGGCCGCGTCCACGACATTCGCGGGCCGCATTCCATGGCTCTTGCGCAGAGCCCATACCGCGAAGCGGGTCTCCTTGTCGTATACGCCGGTCGCCTTGGCGAAGAGATAACCGCGCTGACGTAGCCGCTTCTGGAGCCACCTGATGTCCGCGTCCGGTTCTTGCGAGGACACGGACGCTTCCTTGTCCTTATCCCGGTCCGCCGTCGCGGCGGTGAACGGGACCGATGGAAGAAGAAGACACAGGACGAGCACGGTGGTGCGGCATACGTTGATCACGACACCACCGTATCTGTTATTCGGAAATGATGGCCCCGCCGGAAGTTCTTGTTCCGTAAAGAGCATTTCGGGCCAAACTGGACAATTTACATCACTATCTCTTCGGTTCCCTAGAATGACGTTTTTTTGAACCGACATTGCTGAGTGGCGAGATAGTCGTGATCAGGAGTGCGGGTATGTTCGCCGCTGTCGCGAGGCATTCGAAAGCCCGCTTCCAGGATCGATGAACATGAACGGAAACCATCGCCCATGAACATTGCAAGCCCTCTCCGGACCGCCAGGCGGGTCGCCGGGCTGGCTCTGGCGACCGTCGCCGCGGGGACCCTGCTCCTCCCGGCGACGCAGGCGAGCGCGAGCACCGGCCAGGTGGCCGGCGTCGGCATCGCCATGCACGAGAAGCCGGTCCTCTGCAAGCACGGCAAGTGCAAGCGCCACCGCGTGAAGAAGAAGTGCGGCCGCAAGTGCGGAAACCATCACCACCACAAGTGCCGCCACGGGCACTGCGGCGGTCACTTCCACCACGGCTTCGGTTTCGGCCACCACCGTCACCACCGCCACCACGACCACGACCACGATCACGACTTCGACCACGACTTCGACTACGACCACGAAGGCAGGTTCAAGGGCGACCACGGCTACGACCGCGATTACGACTACAAGGATCGCGACCACGGCCACTACAAGAAGAAGCGCGGCGGTCAGTACAAGAAGAAGTGGGACTCCCGCCACAAGAAGAAGTGGGACTCCCGCCACAAGAAGAAGTGGGACTCGCGCCACAAGAAGAAGTGGGACGGCCACCGCGGCAGCGAGTGGAACCGCGACTACGACAAGCAGTGGGCCGGCGACCACGGTAAATGGTGGAAGCGCTACCTCGACAACAGCTGGGACAACGACCACGGCAATTGGTGGAAGCGTTACGTCGACAACAGCTGGGACAGCGACCACGGCAACCGCTGGGACCGCCGCTACGACAAGAAGTGGGCCGGCGACCACGGTAAGTGGTGGGACCGCCGCGACGACAACCGGTGGGACCGCGGCGGCAAGAAAAAGAAGAAGTGGGACGACCGCTCCTGGGACGACTGGGACTACAAGCACCGCGACAAGAAGCGCTACGACGACTCCTGGGACAAGTGGGGTCACAAGCACCAGGACAAGAGGCGCTACGACGACAAGGGCTGGCTCTGGCCGTTCGACGAGGAGGACGACTTCCTCGGACGTAGCTGGTTCGACGCCGACGGAAACACCAGCGGCCGCGTCTGACGGAACCGCTCACGACTGGCGCACGTAAAAGCTGTGCGAATGCCGCACCCCGGCAAGAAGGGGGGTGCGGCATTTCGCGCGTTTCCCGGGGGTCAGTCCAGAGGCTCTCCGAGGCGCAGCACGCGCCGGCCGCCCGACTCGGTCACCTCGCGCACGGTCCAGGTGCGTTCGTCCACGACGGTGCCGTCCATGGTCATGTAGCCGCCGACGATCAGCACCGGGCGCGGGCCGTGCCGGACGAGCTCGGCCCGTGCCTCGGTGTCGTCGCCGAACCGCAGGATGAAGTCGTCGTGCTCCAGGGGAGCGTCGAGGATCATGCCGGGCGCGAGGAGGGGCCGGGAGGGCGGGGAGAGATGCGGGTTCACGGCGGCCTGCTACCCGGTTTCGCGGCGATCGTGCACGCTGTGGCGCAGATAAGGGTGAATGCGATGAAATGTCGCTACCCCGAAAGGTTGGAGTATCTGTGCCGCTGTTCGATCTGCCGCTTGAGCAACTCCGGTCCTACCTCCCGGAACGCGACGAGCCCGACGACTTCGACTCGTTCTGGACCCGTACGCTCGCCGAGGCCCGCGAGTTCGCGCTGGACGCCGAGTTCACCCCGTACCCGCTGCCCTTCGCCCACGTGGACGTCTTCGACGTCTCGTTCGCGGGGTGGGGCGGGCACCGGATCAACGGCTGGTTCCTGCTGCCGCGCGGGGCGGAGGGCCCGCTGCCGTGCGTGATGCACTACATCGGCTACGGCGGGGGGCGCGGCTTCCCGCACGACCACCTGACGTGGCCCGCCGCCGGGTACGCGGTCTTCGTCATGGAGACGCGCGGCCACGGCGGCGCCAACATCAACGCGCCCGGCAGTACTGGCGACCCGCACGGCGCGGCCGGCCCGCAGGCCCCCGGCATGATGACCCGGGGCATCATGGACCCCGACGACTACTACTACCGCCGGGTGTTCACCGACGCGGTCCGGGCGGTCGAGGCCGCCGCGGCGCATCCGGCCGTCGACGCGGACCGGATCGTGGTCTCCGGGGCCAGCCAGGGCGGCGGCATCGCGCAGGCCGCCGCCGTGCTGCACCCGTCGGTGGCGGCGGCGCTGATCGACGTGCCGTTCCTGACCCATTTCCGCCGGGCCGTCGAGATCACCGATCGCGACCCGTACCAGGAGCTGGTCCGGTTCCTCGCCACCCGGCGGGAGACCGCGGACCAGGTGTTCCGCACGCTGTCGTACGTCGACGGGGTCAACTTCGCGGCCCGCGGCAGAGTGCCGGCGTTGTACTCGGTGGCGCTGATGGACTTCATCTGCCCGCCGTCGACGGTCTTCGCCGCCTACAACCACTGGCAGGGGCCGAAGGAGATCACGGTCTACCCGTGGAACGGCCACGAGGGCGGCAGCGGCTACCAGCGGGAAGAGCAGATCCGCTACCTCGCCAAGCTGTTCTCCTGAATCCGGGCACGACGACACCGCCGGTCCGGCACGTGGCGCGTGCCGGGCCCGGCGGCGGCGTGCCGCTCGGATGGTTTCAGACGGTGCGCTCGGTCACCAGGAAGGACACCGCCCCCTGGTCGTCGGCACCGGCGTCCAAAGCCTTGTCGTCCAGCACCGACGCGGCCACCGGGTCGAGGTAGACGCGGGCGCCCTCCGACTCCACGACCGCATCAGACGGCTCGGGAGCCGTGGCCAGGGACAGGGTCAGCGAGCTGGCGTCGTCACCGCTGGACGCGATGCGGATGCCGCTCTGCGTCGGCTCGGGTGCGCCCGCGGTGAGACTGCGGATCGCCTGGGCTGCGTTTTCTGTCAGGGTGAGCACTACGGCTCCTCCTCGGTTCGACGTCCATGAGTCGCCTGCCATTCCCGGACAGGCCCGGACCTAACCCTTGCCGCCCCATCTTTTGCCGGTGAAACGGCGTGGCGTGGTGAGCGCGGGCCTCCGGACGCGCTTGGATGACTCTCCGTCAACGTGTGACCACAGAACGCCAGGGGACCTGTCATGCCCATTCCGCGCCCGTACCTCGTGCTCCTCGTCGCCGCCACCACCGCCCTCACCGGCTGCAACGGCGGCACCAACACCTCCGCGGGCTCCGCGGGCCTCGCCTCGCCCGCCTCGCCCACCGCCACGGCGGAGTCGCCGATGGACACCGCCTCCCCGGCCAAGCCCTCCAAGCAGGACCGGAACTGGCTCAAGAAGACCCACCAGGGCAACCTGGCCGAGATCCAGGCCGGTCAGCTCGCCAAGGAGAAGGGCTCCGCCGAGGCCGTCCGCGAGTTCGGCGCGCTGCTGGTCAAGGACCACGACGAGCTCGACAAGCAGGTCGTCAAGACCGCCAAGCAGCTCGGCGTCAAGCTGCCGAAGAACTCCTCGGGCGAGCAGAAGAGAACCCTCGCCGCCCTCCGCGACGCCTCGCGCTCCGACTTCGACCAGGAGTTCCTGATCGCCATGCGCGATGCGCACGAGAAGGCCGTCGCGCAGACGAAGACCGAGATCGAGAAGGGCTCGTCGCCGCAGGTGAAGCAGCTCGCCGAGCAGGCGCTCCCGCAGCTGGAGCGGCATCTGGAGGAGATCGGGAAGATCCCCGGCGGCGAGAGGCCGGGGGACAGCCCCGCGCCCGGCAACTCCTGAGACGCCGACCCCGAATTCCGGCAAAACATCCAGTTCCGACGTGCTCTGTCCAGGTCTGGGGGTATTTGCCGGGTTGAGCCACCCGCCGGCCCGGCGAAGCGGCCGGCGGAAACCAGTATTCGGGGGAACCGCCGTGGCTATGCAGACAGAGATCCGGAGCCTGTTCGGCTGCGACGTCATCGACGCGGACGGCCGGCATGTCGGCAAGGTCGGCCAGGTCTTCCTGAGCGACCGCACGGGCGAGCCGGAGTGGGTCACGGTGCGCACCGGGATGTTCGGCATGAAGCAGACCTTCGTGCCGCTGATCGGTGCCCGCCGGTCCGGTGACGAGCTCCGCGTCCCGTTCGGCAAGGAGACGATCAAGGACGCGCCGAACGTGGACGTGGACGACGACCGCCTGACCCTGGAGGAGGAGGCCGGTCTCTACCGCTACTACGGACTGCGGCCGTCCGGCGTCCCCTCCCAGCGCACGCCCGGCGACGCGGAGACGGGGGACGACCTCGACATGACCCGCTCCGAGGAGCGGATGCGCGTCCGCAAGGAGACCAGGGAGGCCGGCCACGTACGGCTGCGCAAGTACGTGGAGACCGAGCAGGTCCAGGAGGAGATCCCGCTGGAGCACGACGAGGTCGTGATCGAGCGCGAGCCGATCAGCGAGGGCATGCCCCTGGGCGGCGGCGAGTTCGAGGATGACGAGGAGTCCATCACCCTGTACGAGGAGCGCCCGGTCGTCGGCAAGGAGACCAGGCCCGTCGAGCGGGTGCGCGTGCACAAGGAGCGGGTCCGCGAGGACGAGACCGTGCGCGGGGACGTGCGCCGGGAGCGCTTCGAGGTCGACTCCGAGGGCACGGTCGTGGACGAGGAGGACGAGCGCCGGAGCTGACCTCCGGTGCGGACGCGGGGGGGGGGGGGGGCGGGGGCGGCGGGGTGGGTTGTGGGGGATAGGGATTGGGTGGTGGTTGGGGTGA
>NZ_JBFAOH010000045.1:0-50184 GCF_040675175.1 Nonomuraea sp. NPDC049649 | reverse complement strand
TGTGTCACAACTCGACATGATCGCGGCGGCTCTTCGCGTCACGCCACACGACCAGCGGCAACACCGTGAAGATCACGATCTACGGCTGCCGTAACTGTGCAGGGTGCCCATCGTGCCCCATCAGAGGTCCGCCTGGCCCTACGGCAAGCGCTCGGGCCGCATCCGTGACCCGTTCGGCCACCTGTTCATAATTACGGGCGAGCTACGCTGAGCCGGCCGATCGGGGCGGGCGGTGGTCAGGCTGCTCCATTACGTTGCAGCCATGGCGAATTTCGTGCTGGTGGCAGGAGCGCGGCTCGGCGGGTGGGCGTGGGACGAGGTGGTGCCGTATCTGCGCGCAGCCGGCCATGGCGCTCACCCGTTGACGCTGTCCGGTCTGGCTGACAAGCAGGGTGTGCCGGCCGGGCAGCAGACCCACGTCCAGGACATAGTCGACGAGGTCGAAGGCCAGGATCTGCGCGACGTCGTCCTGGTGGGTCACAGCTACTCGGGCATCCCGGTCGGCCAGGCCGCGGAACGGATCGGTGACCGGCTGACCCACGTGGTCTTCGTTGATTCCAGCGTCCCGGCGGATGGCGAGGCGTTCGTCTCCGCCTGGCCGGACGGCGGGGCGATGGTGAAGGCAGCCATTGCCGAGAACGGAGGCTTCTGGCCGCTCGTCCCCGCAAGCCATTACGACGGCCACGGCCTCACCGACGAGCAAATCGTACGGATCATGAAAGACTCTACGCCGCACCCGGGCGCCACGCTGACCGAACCCGCCGTGCTGACACGGCCGCTTCACAGTCTCCCGGCCACGTACATCCAGTGCATGCTCGCCGGAGCCGAGCTCGACGACGACGTGGCCGAGCTGCTGACCAGCAAGCACTGGCGGCTGGTCCAGATGAGCACCGGCCACTGGCCGATGTTCTCCCAGCCGCGCGAACTGGCGCAAATCCTCCTGCACACAGTCGAGGAGTGACCGCAGGCCCCGCGCTGCCAGAAAGGTCTCAGCCACGATGCCGTCGGCAGGTACCGGTAATCACGCATTTGTTCACCAGTTACGAACTTCGCCCCGTTTGACCTGGTCACCCTGTAGGTATCACCCCGAAAGACAGCGGCCCCCGCCCTGAGCAGGGCCGCCCCTCATCGGGAGCGCTTCACATGCATTGGCACGCCTACCAGTGGACCGGTGCCGGAGCCGACCGTGAGAACGAAGCCGAGCGGCGGCCCGGCTCGCCCGACTTCCCCACCCTCCCCGCTGCCGCCGATGCGGACCGGGGACTGGCTGCTCAAGTCGGCGTCCCGGATCGCGGCGACCTTCGACGAGGTAACGCAGGCGGTGGCCTGGATGGCCGACGAGTACGACAAGGCACGCTCGGCACTGCTGTCACCCGATGCGATCCCGCTCCCGGACCGGCTGGAAACGGCCCGCGAACTGCTGCCTCTCGGCGTGGACGTGCAGTGGGGCGAATGGCTGCACGACGGCCGGTTCGTCACGATCGGCGTGATCTGCTGCCCGAACCGGCACGCCCCCCACCCTTGCCCGATCCGCCGCCCTCCTGCCTGACGTGGCTGCGCCTCGTGCGAGGGGCATCAGCGGAGTGTCTGTACGAGATCGGCTGCGCGGTTGCTCACCGCGGCTACATTTTCGACCGGGTGGACGTCGGATTCCGGGGCGATCTCGTGGTCTGCGATCTCGGCTGGTATGTGGATCAGGGTGTTCTCGCAGACCGGAGCGCCGATGAGCTTGCCGGTAATTCACTATGAATTGCCTGTTTCGCTCGTGCTCACAAACCAGGCCGCACACCCTCCCAGGTGTGCGGCGAATGGAATGTCCGTTCAGACCGGTTCTCTCACCTTGGGTGGCGAGTTCGTACGGGAAGTCCGGCCCGGTAGCAGTGTCAGGGCCGCGACCAGCCCCGACGCCACGATCGCCGTGGCAAGCCAGAAGGCCGCGCGGTAGCCCGACACCAGCGCCTCCGGTGCCGTCGACGCCCCCGTCACCCCCGCCGCGATCGACACCTGCACGGCGATTCCCAGTGAGATGCCCACCTGCTGGGTCACGTTGAACAGCCCCGACACCATGCCCGACTCCGACGGCGACGCCTCGGAGGTGGCCGCGACGGTCGCCGCCACCACCAGGAGGCCGAAGCCGAAGCCCGTCAGCAGCTCCGGCGGCAGCAGCGTCGTCAGGAACGTGCTGTCCACGTCGATCCGCAGGTACAGGGCGGAGCCGGCGGTGATCGCGGTGAGGCCGGCGACGGCGGTGAAGCGGAGTCCCCGGGCGGCGAGGACCCGCCCGCCCAGGAGGGAGGCGGTCAGGGCGATCGTCACCGAGACCGCCACCAGTGACAGGCCCGACTCGGTGGCGGTGTAGCCGAGGACGAGCTGGGTGTAGAGGGTGAGCAGGAAGAAGACCGCCTGCATGGCCGCCGCCACCAGGAAGATGAGCACGTTCCCGGCCCGTACCAGTCGCCTCCGGAAGACGTCCAGCGGGACGAGCGGGTGTGCCGAGCGCCGCTCGATGAGCAGGAACGCGGCCAGCGAAGCGAGCGCCGCCGCGAGGGTGAGGAGGGTGCGGGGCGAGGTCCAGCCCTGCTCGGTCGCGTCGACGAGCGCGTACGTGAGCAGGGCCAGCCCGCCGGTGGACGTGATCGCGCCCGCGAGGTCGAAGCCCCGCGCCGGGGCGGCGGAGCGGGCGGCCGGGAGGAGCGCGATGGCGAGCGCGCCCGCCGCCAGCCCGACCGGGACGTTGACCAGGAACACCGACCGCCAGCCGAGCCCGTCGGTGAGGACCCCGCCCAGCACGACGCCCGTCGAGGCGCCGACGCCGCCGGCGGCGCCCCACAGGCCCAGCGCCTTGGTCAGCGCCGGGTCGTCCTTGAAGATCGTCATCACCAGCGACAGCGCGGCGGGGGCGACCAGCGCCGCCGCCAGGCCCTGCGCGGCCCGTCCGGCGATCAGCACCTCACCCGAGCCCGCCAGCCCGCCGACCAGGGACGCGGCGGCGAACAGCAGCATCCCGGCGACGAACACCCGCCGCCGCCCCAGGTAGTCCGACAGTCTCCCGCCCAGCAGCAGCAACCCGCCGAACACCAGCGAGTACGCGGTCGTCGTCCAGGACAGGTCCTGCTGCGTCATGCCGAGCTCCGCCCCCATCGGCGGCATGGCGATGCTGACGATCGTCAGATCGAGGATCAGCACGAACTGGGTGGTGACCAGCAACGAGAACGCGGCCCATTTGCCTTTCATGACCCACTCTTCCTAAGGGAACGATTTGTAACAAGGGTCATGATGTGTGACCATCGAAGCCCGGCGGAAGAAGGCACTTTCATGTCCCAGGGACACACGGCTGTACCAGCCCAGCTCAGGACACTGGCGGACGCGCAGGCGCTGATCGATCAGGGTGTCTGCCCCATCCCGCCGCGCGAGATCCTCGACCGGATCGCCGGCAAGTGGCCGGTCCAGATCATCGTGGCGTGCTCGCAGGGCCCGATCCGCTTCACCGAGCTGGAGCGGACGATCGACGGCATCAGCCGCCGCATGCTGACGCTCACGCTGCGCAACCTGGAGCGCGACGGCCTGCTGGAGCGCACCGTCTACCCGACGGTCCCGCCCAAGGTCGAATATCGGGCCACGCCGATGGCGCTGGAGCTGTACGAGGCGCTGCTCACGCTGACCAACTGGTCGATGCGCCACAGCGCCTGCATCGCCCGCGCCCGCGAGGAGTACGACAGGAGGACTACGGGTAACTGACGCCCGACTTGAGCTTCTTGCCGTAGAGCTGCGGCACGGTCACCAGGTGGTAGCCCTGCTTCTTCAGCTGCTTGATGACGCCCGGCATGGCCTGGACCGTCTGCGGCACGGTGTCGTGCATCAGGATGATGCCGTCGCGCTTGGCCAGGCTGAGCACCTTGGCCGTGATCTTCTTCTTGTCCTTGAGCGCCCAGTCGTGGGTGGTGCCGGTCCACTTCACCTCGGCCAGGTCGAGCTGGTCGGCGATGCGCAGCACGCGCTCGTCGGTGTGACCGTACGGCGGGCGGAACATGGTCGGCGTGATCCCGGTGGCCTTCTTGATGGCCTCCTGGCCGAGCCGGATGTCGTGGTGGATCTCGTCGTAGAGCCGGGGCGTCAGCGAGAAGTGGGAGTACGTGTGGTTGCCGACGGCGTGTCCCTCGGCGAGCATCCGCTTGGCCAGCCGGGGGCGCTGGTCGACGTACTTGCCCGTGAGGAAGAACGTGGCCTTGGCCCGCTCCTTCTTGAGGATCTTGAGCAGTTTCGCGGTGTGCGGCCCGGGGCCGTCGTCGAAGGTGAGCGCCAGGCACTTGACCTTGGCGCAGTCGATCTTCTCTGGGGCGGCAGCGGCGGGGGTGCCGCTCAGCGTCAGCGCCGCGGCGAGCAAGCCATGGATCAGCACAGCGATCACCCTACGGCCAAACCAGCCAAAGTGCCTCGCGTCATGCGAAAACCGTCACCAGGCGGGTGAACTCGGCCGCGACGCCCCTGCCGTCCCACACCCGGTGGAAGCTGAGCGCCTCACCGAACGGCACCATCCGCTCGACCCCCCGCCCGGCCAGCACGTGCGCCAGCTCCATCAGCTCCTCCCGGGCGAACCCGAAGTGGGTCATCGTCTGGTCGCGCCGCCCCACCAGCGGGACCAGCTCGGCCAGCGAGCCGAGCCTGGCATGCGTGAACGTGCCGGTGCCGAGCCAGCGCCGCGGCGCGGCCACGCCCGCGGCGGGCGGGAACGCGTCCGCGCACGCGGCCACCCGCGCCCGCACCGCCGCCGCCGCGTCCACCGCCCACCCGCGCCGCTTGACCGCCCGCGCCAGGCAGGCCGCGAAGTCGGCGCGGGCCGCGTCGCAGCCCTCCCGCGGCCCCACCCAGAACACCGCCCGGGGCGAGGAGCAGGCGGCCTGGTCGAACCAGTACGAGTCGTTCACCAGCCCCTCCGCCACCGCCGTCCGCGTGGCCTGCGGCGCCTCCAGCCACGCCGGGGCCCGCACCACCGCGAACGAGGACCGGTCGGGAAAGGTCAGCTCCCGCGCGTGCGGGGCCAGCGGATGACGGCGGACCTGGTGAGCCGCCCGGTCGCCGCCCCAGCTGACCCGCAGATCACAGGCCGAGGACAGGGCGGCGGTGATGAAGGGGGAGCGGTCGTAGCAGATGATCCGCTGGGTGGCCGCCACCACCGGGTCCGCGCCGTCCAGCGCCTCCTGCAGCGTGCCGACGACCGTCGCGGCCACCGGCCCGGCCCGCGGCGAGAGCCGCACCACGTTGCGGTTGCCCATCAGGGCCGACAGCGCCCACGCGTAGACGAACACGGTCTCGACCTCGGCGGGCGGCAGGTGGAACGCCAGCCCGCGCGGCATCCGCACATGGTCGCCGCGGAGCGCGTCGATCGTACGCAGCAGCTCGTCGGGACGGAGGAAGAAACCCAGAGCACCCAGCTCGGGACGGCGGCGCGCCAGCGCTGGACGGGCCAGCCGCCGGCCGACCGCCACCAGGAAGTCGCGGATCCGCTCGTCGCCCACGCTCAGCGGGCTCCCGGCCATGACCTCGTCGATCAGGTGGTCGACGGTGACGGGAGGACCGGCGGGGAACCTGACGTCGAGCACTACGACCCCGCCCGCCCTCACTCTCGGCTAGATGCTGGCAACTGATTGTAGTCACATCGAGGGCCGACGGAAACCGGAGCTCCGCGCCGAGTAAGGGAACCGTATAAGGCCGCGTGGCGCTGATCGGCGGCTGCGAAGGTCGGACGGGGCGCGCCAACCGCACGAGGGGACACCTATGCACGATTCCAACCAGTCCAATCAGTACGGTCACTCCAGCCGGAAGCGGGGGCGAGGCGCGTGACCGAGACACTGGAGAGGCGCGCGAGCGAGGCCCCGGGCAACGTCCGGCTGATCGGCGGCGAGATGCTGCTCTGGTCCGACACGGCCGACGTCACCGGCTGGCGGGCCGCCGCGCTGGAACTCCTGGACCGGCTGCTGCCCGGCGCCCCGCGGGTCCTGCTGGTCGGGCCGCACCCGATGGAGCTGGTCGACCGGGTGGCCGGGCTGGCCGCGTCCGCGACGGCGGTGCTGCGCTCGTTTCCCGACGCGTGCGCGCTCGGCGGGCGGCATCCGGGCATCGACGTGCACTGCGGCCGCCTGGACCAGCTCGACCTGGACGAACCGTACGATCTCGTGCTCGCGCTGGACGGGCTGGCCCGCACCCACTCGGCGGAGGCCCCGGCCCTGCCGTGGCGGCGGTCGCTGACCGCCCTGGCCGGATATGTCGCGCCCGGCGGGCGGCTGGTGCTCGGCGTCCGCAACGACCTGGGCGTCGACCGGCTCCTGGAGGCCCGCCCGCCCGACGGCGACGGCCAGGCGCACGGCTTCGACCCGACCTACCCGAGCGGGCCGGTGACCCTGGACCTGGCGCTGGAGTCCGCCGGGCTCGGCGTCGAACGCTGCTACGCGGCCTACCCCGACGGCCGGGCGCCCCGGGCCATGCTCGCCCGCGAACTGCTCGGCATGCACCTGCCGGAGGCCCTCACCTTCCCGCTGAGCGTGCGCGCAGGGGAGCCGATGCTGGCCGCCGACCCGCTCCGGCTGACCCGGCTGGTGTTCCGGCACCGGCTGGGGGAGGAGCTGGCGCCGCTCTGGCTCGCCGTGGCGGCGCACGGGGACCCCGCGCCGGCGGACCTGCCGCTCGGGCTGGTCGAGGAGGGGGCCGCCGTGTACGAGCTGGTCGGCGACGGCGCGGGGCGGCTCTCCAAGAGGCTTCCCTGCGGCGAGGAACAGCCGGTCCCGTCGGGCCGCGTCGTCGAGGAAGCCCTCGTGGAGGCCTGCGCCCGCGAGGACGTCCGTGCCGTCCGCGCCCTCCTCGCCGCCCTGGCGGAGTGGGTAGAGGACGGCGGCGACGTCACCGCCACCGCCGACACCCTGGTCTGGGACGGCGAAACCTTCCACCCCCTCACCCCACCCCCTGACTTCTCCCATCCCACCCCGTCTGCGCCTCTCGGCGACGCCCCTTCTGTGGTGCTGTGCAGGATGTTGTGGCGGTTCGCGGTGCGGTTGCTGGCCGCCGGGCATCACCATCCGTGGCCGTGGCCGCTGGAGAGCGACCAGCTCACGCTGACGCTCTGCGGGCTGGCGGGCAGGCCGTGCGACCGTGCCGAGCTGGAGCTGGCCCGTGAGCTCGACGCCGAGCTGGGCCCGGGCCCGGACGACGCGGCGCCGACCTACCGTGACCTCCTGCACGCCAGGGACCGGCTGACCGAACAACTCGCCGAAGCCCTGGCCAGGATCTCCGGGCTGGAGAGCCGGCTGAGGCGCCGTGAGCGCGCGCTGGCCCGGGCGCGTTCGCGGCTCAGGCGCAGCCGCCACAACGCCACCGCCTACCGCAGGTCTCTCGGTTACCGGCTGTCGCGCGGGCTGTCCGGCCCGCGCCGGGCCGCCCGGAAGGTCATGCGCATGCTGTACGGGTGACCCCTGGGGGCGGCAGATGGTCAAGAACGGGCATGGACATTCCCAGGGAGTAGCAGAGAGTAAAGATTCAAACACGGATCGTCGTCATGCTGTCTGTCCATGAGGACCTATTCGCTCGATGACGTCTACGAGACACGCAAGCGGAGAGACTCCTGGTGGACGGTGTACTTCGTGGACCCGATCGCCTGCCGCGTCGCGCTCGTGGTCGCCAACCGCACCCAGATCACGCCCAACAACCTCACGGTGTTCTCGCTGGTCCTCGGCTTGGCGTCGGCCGGGTTCCTGGCGGCGGGCGAACTGGCGGCGGGCGCGCTGCTCTTCTACCTGAGCTTCATGATCGACTGTGTCGACGGCAAGATCGCCAGGTTGAAGGGCACGGGGACGCCCTTCGGGCTCTGGCTCGACTACGTCGGCGACCGGGTGCGGGTGGTGATGTGCGCCGCGGGGCTCGCCTACGGGCAGTACGCGCGTACGGGCGAGGTCGCCTGGATCCTGCTGGGCGCCGCGGTGGCGGTGCTCGACCTGTTCCGGTACGTGAACGCGCCGCAGATGAAGCGGGTCCACGCGGCGATCAGGGGGCAGCACAGCACCGAGGAGAGCACGCCCGACCTGGTGCCCGCGCCGCGTGAGGAGGACGCCGAGACGCCCGAGGCGACCGGCTTCCTGCGGCGGCTCAACAACTTCCTGGCCCGTCACCGGGTGCGATCGCACCTCATCAGCGGGATCGAGTTCCACGCGGCCGTGTTCGTGGTCGCGCCCCTGATCGGGGTCGCGGCGCTGATCCCGGTGGCGGCGGCGGCGAGCTTCCTGCTTCTCGCCAATGAGGTCTTCCTTGTGTACCGGATGTGGCTCTTCGCGCGCAGGCACGGAGTGGCCCAGGAGAGCCGAGAGCACGTACTCGTCTAAGTTTTCGGGGGTTAGTACGAAATGTCCGACCGGCCGGTGTTCGTCATCGGGTGCCCGCGCTCCGGGACCACGATGCTCCAGCTCATGCTCCACTCCCACCCGCGGCTGGCGGTGGCGCCTGAGACCAAGTTCGTCCTGCCCGCCTACTACCGCCGCCGCGTCTTCGGGGACCTGCGCGAAGCCACCCGCCGCCGTGCGCTGGCCGAGTGGATCGCCAGCGACCGCAGCACCAAGTTCCGCGAGCTGAAGCTCGACAAGACCGACTTCGTCCGCGAGGTGATGGAGGGACCGGGCTCGCTCGGCTCCGTCCTCGGCACCGCCTTCCGCATGTACGCCGAGCGCTTCGGCAAGCCCCGCTGGGGCGACAAGCGGCCCAGCTACATCAAGCACACCGAACTGCTGCTCAGGCTCTTCCCCGACGCCCAGTTCATCCACCTCATCAGGGACGGGCGCGACTGCGTGGCCTCGCTCAAGGAGATGCCCTGGTACACGGCCAGCTCCTTCCACGCCGTCGCCACCTGGGCCGAGGCCATGGACGCGGGCGACCGGCTGCGCCGGACGCTGCCCGAGGACACCTACTTCGAGCTCCGGTACGAAGACCTCACCGACGACCCGGAGACCGAGCTGAAGAAGCTCTGCGTCTTCCTGGACGAGGACTTCTCGCCCGCCATGGTCTCGCCGGTCGAGGCCGCCAGCATGGCCGTGCCCGCGCACAAGGTCTGGCACAGCAACACCCACCGCGAGGTCACCCGCAGCAGGGTGGGGAGCTGGGCCAACCGGCTGGACTCCTGGGAGATCTCGCTCTGCGAGCACATCTTCGGCGAGCGGCTGGAGGCCCGCGGCTACGAGCTGACCGGCGCGGCCCCCGCGGCCAAGGAGCACGTGGCGGCCGCCCAGAAGACGATGGCCAGGCGGCGGGCCGGCCGGCTGCGCCGCGGCTTCCGCGACCGCATCAACCGCATGCGCGAGCCGAGCCCGGTGGCGGCCCTGCTCACCAGCGGCCAGCGCGTGCTCGCGGGCGTCCCGCAGCAGCGCAACGACTCCCCGGAGCTCGCCGAGAAGAGCTGACCGCGGACGGCGCCGGCCATCGGGGGCCCGGCGCCGTCCCGGTCGACCCGGCTCATCGGACCAGTCCTGTCCCAGCGCTGCCGCGCGCCCGGCCAGGCGGGCGTCATCATCGGCATCCGAGGGCTCAGCGGTCGAGGTGGGTGAAGAGGGCTTCCCAGCGGTCCAGGACGCGATCGAGGCGGAAGGCTTCGGCGCGTTCGCGGGCGGCGGCGCCCAGCCGTCGCCGCTCGTGTTCCGACCGGATGAGTCTTCCCAGCCGCTCCGCCAGCGCGTCCACGTCGCCGGGCGGTACCAATACAGGCCGCGCGGAACGCACCCCGCCCGACACGTCGAACGCCACCGCCGGGACCCCGTGCGCGGCGGCCTCCAGCAGCACGACGGGCAGCCCCTCGTGTTCGCTGCTCACCGCCAGGAGCGAGGCGGCCCGGTACTCGCCCGGCATCTCACCGGCGGGCACCCGCCCGCGGAACACCACCCGCTCCGCCACCCCTTCCCGGGCGGCGTGCGCGCGCAGCCTGTCCAGCTCCGCGCCGTCCCCGATGAGGTGCAGCTCCCACGGCGGCGGCGCCCCCGACCGGGCGAAGGCGCTGATCAGCCGGTCGAACCGTTTGACCCCTTCCAGCCGCCCCACCCCCAGCACTCGCGGCCCGGTCAGCGACGACACCCGGTCCGGCCAGGTCGCCAGCGGGTTCGGCAGCGCCCAGGCGTTCGGCAGCAGCGCCCCTTCGGAGAAGCGCCACGCGTCGTCCTCGCTGAGGAACACGGCCTGTTCCAGCCCCGGGTAGTGCTTCCGGATCGACCCCAGGTGCCAGGATCCGCTCGCGTGTTCGTACGAGCCGTGATACTGCCCGATGGCCCGCAGCCGCTCCGGCAGCAGCCCCGCCAGCCTGGACACCACGGACGGCGAGGTGAGCACGGCGTAGCCGGGGCGCATGCCGCCGAGCAGGTCCCGCACCCGGCGGCGGTCGCGGCGGCGGGCGAGCCGGCCGCGCGGCCCGACCGGCGCGCGGCTGACGAGGTGGCGGTGGTAGCGCGGCCGTTCGACGTAGCGGAAGGGCGTCTCGGACCGGTGCAGGCCGATCACGTGGACCTCGTGGCCGCGCCCGGCCAGGCCCTGGGCGAGGGTGTGGGTGACCTGCTGGATGCCGCCGAGCGTGTCGGCGTCCAGGCAGGCGAAGACGACGTTCACGCCGGGCTCCTGACGAAGAAGTCCGTGACGATCCTGGCGGAGGCGTCGCCGCGCTCGTCGGCGCACCACAGCTCACGGAAGGCCGCGTACCGCCCGGCGTGGGCGGCGTGCCCGGCGTCCAGGTCGCGCAGCCGGGCGATGAGCTCCTCGGTGGTGGTGACGCACGGGCCGGGCGCGATGGCGGGCAGGTCGTGGTAGACGCCCCGCTCGGTCGTCCGGTACTCGTCCCAGTCGTCGACGAGGAACAGCATCGGCTTGCCGGTGATCGCGTAGTCGCACATGACCGACGAGTAGTCCGTCAGCAGCGCGTCCGACACCAGCATCAGGTCGTTGATCTCGGGATACGTCCCGGCGGGCCGGACGAAGTGGAGCAGGTGCTCGGGCGGCCGGTAGCGCTCCACCGGGTGGGTACGGAGGATCACCACCCAGTCGCCGGCCAGTTCCTCGGCCATCAGCTCCAGGTCGGCCCGGACCGAACGGCCGCTGCCCTTGGCCCGGTCACGGTAGGTGGGCGCGTACAGCAGCACCTTCTTGCCGGCGGGCAGTTCCAGCAGCCTGCGCGGATCGTCGGAGAGCTCGCCCCGGACCAGCGCGTCGCAGCGCGGTGTGCCGTACCGGTAGACCGGGCCGGTGTAGCCGTTGGACGGCACGAAACGCCGGGAGAACTCGGCGCTGGGCGAGACCAGCGCGTCCCAGCGGGCGACGGCGGCCCGCCACTGGGCGCGCGGGCCGTCGAAGTCGGTGCGCAGGTCGGGCGCGTCGAAGCCGATGGACTTGATGCCCTGGCCGTGCCAGGTCTGCAGGTAGCGGGTGCCGCGCGGCTTGGGGTAGTCGAGCGGGAAGCCGTGGCTGTCGACCCACCAGCCCGCCCTGGCGAGCGTCCAGACGTACTTCCAGCTGCCGCGCCGGACCCGGCGCGCGCCGTCGGGGGCCTTGCCGCGCGCCACCGACCAGACCGCCTCGATGGGCAGGCCGCGCCTGCGCAGCTCCTCGTACAGCGCCCGCGGGCTGCCGGTGCAGCCCTTGCCCACGTCCGACTCGAACAGGGCCAGGTCCGGGCGCGGCCGCACCACTTTGATCAGGAGTTTGTACGCGCGAAGCTTCGTGGCGGGTGTGCCGATTCTCCTGATGAGCAGCCGTTTGACCCGGCCGAGCAGCGCCGGTCGCCGGGCGGGGCGGCGCACGCGCAGGCAGGCGGTGTGGCCTTCGGGGGCGAGCGTGCCGCCGGGCAGCTCGATCGGCCGCATCGCCGGGTCCACGATGAGCCGGTCGGTGGTGGTGAGGCGGTCGGAGAGCCGGGTGAAGCCGATGCGCGGCTCGCAGGCGCCCTCGGGGGCGAAGGCGACCTCGGTGACGTAGCCGCCGTCGCCGGACGGGCGCGGGTGGATGGGGACGCGCCGCCTGCCGAGCCGCAGGAACGCCTCCCAGCCGACCGGCAGCGCGCCGAACGGGTCGTAGGTGTGGACGGTCATCCGTACGCGGTCGCCGTCGCGGGTGAGCTCGGTGACCTCGTGCCGCAGCCGCGCCGCCGAGAACGGCAGCTCGGCCAGGCGCAGCCGGGTGATGTCCAGGCCGGGGGAGACCGTGGTGCCCCAGTAGGTGCGCCCGCCGAGCTGCACGGCGGCGCGCGGCGCGGCCCTGGGGCCGGTCAGGCAGCCGGCGGCCAGGCGCAGGTCCTCGGCCCGGTCGTCCATGATGAGCCGGCAGCACACCTTGACCATCGGGTCCACCCGCTCGTACACCTCGGCGGGGATCTCCTCCAGGTACGGGCGGACGACGGCGGCGAACTCCTTCGCCCACACCAGGTCCCTGCGGGGCAGCGGGTTGAGGTAGACCCGCAGGTCCTGCCGGAGGAAGCGGTACTGGCGGTCGGGCACCAGGCCGGCGAGCCCGTGCCGGCGCAGCACGTCGTCGCTCCGCCGGGCGGCGATCACCCGGTGGCGGACGTTCTCCATGTCCTTGATGGACAGCGAGATGGAGGAGCCGCCGCGTTCCCGGTGCCAGTGGTAGACCACCCAGGGCACGATCGCGAACCGCCGCGCGTGCGCGTACAGCCCGGCGGCGAAGACGTGGTCCTCGTAGTGGATCTCCTCGGGGAAGCGCACCCCGGTCTCGCGCAGGAAGCGCACGTC
This sequence comes from Nonomuraea sp. NPDC049649, assembly GCF_040675175.1. Lineage (NCBI taxonomy): Bacteria > Bacillati > Actinomycetota > Actinomycetes > Streptosporangiales > Streptosporangiaceae > Nonomuraea > Nonomuraea sp. NPDC049649. The sequence continues at coordinate 37,429 of NZ_JBFAOH010000045.1, read as the reverse complement.
GTACAGCTTGTTGGTGCTGAACGAGTCGAGGAACAGCGCCGGTTCCTCCCGGATGCCGCCGACGACGCGGCGGCGGGCGAACAGCGACGGGTAGTAGGGGTGCAGCCGCCCGTTCCACTCGTACAGCCGGGAGATCTGGCCGGACACGAACTCGGCGCCGGTCCGCTCGATCTCGGCGAGCAGGCTCTTGCAGGCGTGCCGGGGCAGCTCGTCGTCGCTGTCGAGGAACATCACGTACGGGGCGGCGGCGGCGTCCAGGCCGTCGTTCCTGGGCGCGCCGCAGCCGCCGCTGTTGTGCTCCCTGCGCAGGTAGCGCACGCGCGGGTCGGACGCCGCCAGCTCGGCCGCGACCCTGGGGGTGTCGTCGGTGCTGGCGTCATCGGAGATGATCACTTCGAGGTCGCGCAGCGTCTGGCCGAGCACCGAGCGGACCGCCCTCGGCAGGCGGCGGGCGTCGTTGTAGGTGATCACCACCACCGTGCAGTCCGGCATGCCCACCCCCGAGTGTCACGACGTGGGGGTAGAACTTCCCTCCACTACGAGGGGCACGTCCGAATTGCGAGCTTTTTGCCTTAAATCATCGAATAAGGCGGCGAATCACCCAGACGATGACGAGCAGCGCCGCGACCCCGCCCAGCGCCGGCGCCAGCCGCTTGAGCAGCGGAGCGCCCGCGATGTCGAGCAGGTCGAGCGCCTCCTCGTCGGGCGTGCGGGACGTGCGCATGGTGCCCGAAGGCCGGACGTCGTTCTCGGACGGCACGGCCGTCAGATGACGCTCGGGCTCCGCGGCCTCCTCCTCCTCTTCGCGCGGGGGCTCGGCGAACAGCTCGGCCAGGTTCGCCGCGAACCGGTCGATCAGCTTCCCGCCGACCTCCGCCATCACGCCCCGGCCGAACTGGGCGGGCCGCCCGGTGACGTTGAACGAGGTCTCGACCGTCACCTTCGTCGACCCGTCGACCGGGGTCAGCCGGGCCTTGACCGTCGCGGCGGCGGTGCCGGCGCCCCTGGCCTCCTTGCCCGAGGCCTGGATGGTGAGCGTGTGCGAGTCCTTGTCCACATCCTCGAACGCGGCCGAACCCTGGTAGGTGACGGTGATCGGGCCGACCTTGACCTTCATCCTGCCGGTGAACCGCTGGCCCTCGACCGTGTCGAGAGTCGCCCCGGGCAGGCAGGGAGCCACTCGTTCGACATCCAGCAGGACCGCCCAGGCCTGCTCGACCGGGACCGGGACCGTGAACTCGTGCTCGAACCGCATCGCCATCGATTCGCTCCTTCCCGCACTGCGAGACTACGTGCCGCGGGGGCGCCCCGGAAGAGGAGCGCCCCCGCGAATCCCAGGTCAGGGGGTTCCGGCCGCCGTGCGCACCGCCCGGTGCGTGAGCACGCGGGCCAGGTGCCGGCGGTAGTCCGGCTGCGCGTGCAGGTCCGCGGGCGGCGAGGTGCCCGCCGCCGCCTCCTCGCACGCCTGCCGGAGCCCGTCACCCAGCTCCACGCCCTGCAGCGCGGTCTCCACGGCCCGCGCCCGCAGGGGCGTCGCACCCATGTTGGTCAGCCCGATCCTGGCCTCCTGGACGGTGCCGTTGGAGCGCCGCACGGCCGCCGCCACGCCGACCACCGCCCACGCCTGCGCGGTGCGGTGGAACTTCTCGTAGTGGAAGCCCCAGCCGTCGCCCAGCTTCGGGATCTTCACCCCGGCCAGGACCTCGCCCTGCTCCAGCGCCGACTCCAGGTAGTCGACGAAGAAGTCGGCCGCCGGGATCTCCCGCTCGCCCTGCGCCGAGCGGGCCACCAGCACGCCGTCCAGCGCCAGCACCACCGCGGGCAGGTCGCCCGCCGGGTCGGCGTGCGCCAGCGCCCCGCCGAACGTGCCCCGGTGGCGCACCGCCGGGTCCGCCACCATGGCCGTGGCCAGCGCCACCAGCGGGCAGCCCGAGGCCACCACGTCCGAGCGCATCACCTCGTCGTGCGTGGTCATCGCGCCGATGAACACGTGGTCGCCGCGGTCGTGCACGCCCGAAAGCTCCGGCAGCCGCGCCACGTCGACCAGCTTCGTCGGGTACGCCAGCCGGAGCCGGAGCAGCGGCAGCAGCGACTGCCCGCCCGCGATCACCTTGGCGTCCTCGTCCGCCGCCAGCTCCTGGCAGGCCTCCGCCAGCGAGCCGGGGCGCACGTAGTCGAACGGCGCCGGGATCATACCCGTCCTCCTTCCAGCGCCCGCCACACGCGCTCCGGCGTGCACGGCATCTGCACGTCCCGCACCCCGTACGGGCGGAGCGCGTCCACGATGGCGTTGACCACCGCCGGGGTCGAGGCGATGGTGCCCGCCTCGCCGACGCCCTTGGCGCCCAGCGGGTTGCTGGTCGCCGGGGTCTCGGTCCTGTCGGTCACGAAGTCCGGCAGGTCGGCCGCCGACGGCACCAGGTAGTCGGCCAGCGTGGCGGTGAGCAGGTTGCCCTCCGCGTCGTAGACGGCCTCCTCGAAGAGCGCCTGCCCGATGCCCTGCGCGATGCCGCCGTGCGCCTGGCCCTCGACGATCAGCGGGTTGATCACCTTCCCGACGTCGTCGACCGCCACGTACGAACGGATCTTGACCTGGCCGGTCTCCGTGTCCACCTCCGCCGCCACCAGGTGGGTGCCGTGCGGGAAGGAGTAGTTGACCGGGTCGAAGGTGGCGTCCGAGTCCAGCCGCGCCTCCGCCCCCTCGGGCAGGTTGTGCGCGGCGAACGCGGCCAGCGCCAGCTCCTGGATCGTCGTCTGGGAGTCGGTGCCCTTCACCTTGAACGCGCCGCCGGAGAACTCCAGATCGTCCGGCGAGCACTCCAGCAGGTGCGCGGCCAGCTTGCGGGCCTTCTCCCGCACCTTCTCGCACGCCTGCAGCACCGCGACCCCGCCGACCACCAGCGAGCGCGAGCCGTAGGTGTCCATGCCCTTGTGCGCGATCGCCGTGTCGCCGTGGATCACCGTGACGTCCTCGAACGGCACGCCCAGCGCGTCGGCCGCGATCTGGCTCCACGACGTCACGTGCCCCTGCCCGTGCGGCGAGGTGCCGGTGACGACCTCTACCTTCCCGGTCGGCAGCATCCGCACCGACGCGTGCTCCCAGCCGCCCGCGCCGTAGTTGGCCTCGCCCAGCATCCGCGACGGCGCCAGCCCGCACATCTCGGTGAACGTGCTGACGCCGATGCCGAGCTGCACCGGGTCGCCCCGGTCACGCCGGTCGACCTGTTCGTCCCGCAGCTTGTCGTAGCCGAACAGCGCCAGCGCCCGGTCGGTCGCCGCCTCGTAGTTCCCCGAGTCGTACGTCAGGCCCGCGATCGTCGTGTACGGGAACTCCTCGTGCTTGATCCAGTTGCGCCGGCGCACCTCGATCGGGTCGAGCCGCAGCTCCGCCGCGAGCTCGTCCATGATGCGCTCGATCGCGTACGTGGCCTCGGGACGGCCCGCGCCCCGGTAGGCGTCCGTCGGCGTCTTCGTGGTGAACACGCCCTTGCAGGCGAACTCGTACGCGTCCATCTTGTAGATCGCGTTGAACATGGTCGCGCCGAGCATCGGGACGCCGGGCGTGACCAGCATCAGGTACGCGCCCATGTCGGCGAGCAGGTCGACCTGGAGCCCGCGGATGCGGCCGTCGGCCTCGGCGGCGAGCCTGATGTGCTGGAGCTGGCCGCGCCCCTGGTGCACGGCCATGTTGCCCTCGGACCGCGACTCGGCCCACTTGACGGGCTTGCCGAGCCGGCGGCAGAGAATCAAGCAGAGCACTTCCTCGGCGGTGACCTGGAGCTTGGTGCCGAAGCCGCCGCCGACGTCCGGCGCGATCACCCGGAGCCGATGCTCGGGGATGCCGGTGACCATCGCCAGCATCACCCGGAGCACGTGCGGGATCTGCGTGGACGTCCACATCGTGAACGAGTCGCCGTCGGTGGTCGCCAGCACCGCCCTGGGCTCCATCGCGGCGCCGATGAGGCGCTGCTGCACGAACGTCCGGTCGATCACCACCGGGGCGTCCGCGAAGGCCGCCTCGATGTCACCCGAGGTGATCTTGACGGAGAACGCCTGGTTGCCCTCCTCGTGCACCTTCGGGCTGTCCGGGCTGAGCGCCGCCTCCAGGTCGAGCACCGGAGGGAGCGGCTCGTAGTCGACCTCGATCGCCTCCAGCGCGTCGGCCGCCTTGTAACGGTCGGTCGCCACCACGCAGGCCACGATCTCGCCCGCGTACCGCACCTCCGACACCGCCATCGGCGGGTGGTCCGGGATGACGATGTCCTCCGACACCGGCCAGGCGCACGGCAGGCTGCCCTGCTCGTCCGCGACGTCCTGGCCCGCGAAGGCCGCGACCACCCCGGGCAGCTCCAGCGCCGCCGACACGTCCACCCTGGTGATCCGCGCGTGCGCCATCGGGCTGCGGAGGAAGGCCACGTGCAGCATCCCCGGCTGCTGCAGGTTGTCCGTCCACCGCGTGCGCCCGGTCAGCAGGCGGGCGTCCTCCTTGCGTTTCCTCGCCTTGCCCACCTCGGTCATGACTTCACCGCCTGACCCATCTCCTGGGCGCCCCGCTTCACCGCTCGGACGATGTTGCAGTAGCCGGTGCAGCGGCACAGGTTGCCTTCGAGGCCCTCCCTGATGGCCTCCTCGGACGGGTCCGGTGTATCTCGGAGCAGGTCGATCGCGGCCATGACCATGCCCGGCGTGCAGAAGCCGCACTGCAGCGCGTGTTCCTCGTGGAAGGCCCGCTGCATCGGGTGCATCGACCCGTTCTCGGCCAGGCCCTCGATCGTGACGATGTCGCAGCCGTCGGCCTGCACCGCGAGCACCGAGCAGCTCTTGACGGTCTTGCCGTCCAGCATCACGGTGCAGGCGCCGCAGTTGCTGGTGTCACAGCCGGTGGGGGTCCCTGTCTTGCCCAGTCGTTCTCGTAGTAGGTGAACGAGGAGAAGCCGGGGTTCGACCTCCTCCTCGTAGGAGACTCCGTCTACCTTGACGGAAATCCGGGGCATATGTCCTCCCTCAGGAGCAGGGGGAAAGGCGGACACAGCCAACCGTACGCTCGGGTTTGTCCCGGTCAAGGGTCACTTACCACGAAACACCCTGGCGATGATTGCCATGAGCCCCGCGAAACCCAGCCCCGTCACCAGCACAGGCAGCAGGACCAGCGGATCCGTGATCGACCGCGTCATGATCAGGATGCCCAGCACGATGAACAGAATCCCGCTCAGCAGCGCCATCCAGTCGGTCCGGTGCAGCTGACGCGGCCGCTCCAGGTCACGCGCCACGCCGCACCTCCACGTCCCCGACCCCGCCCCGGATGGTCAGCACGATCGTCGCCGGCTCGCCCTCGGGCTCCACCTCCGGCTCCAGCACCTTGTCGAACCGGACGTCCACGCCGCCCCGGAGCGACTGATCCACCTGGACGTCGCCCACCTTGTTCGTGGCGTGCACCTCCACCCGCGCGTCCGGCGGCACGATCACATCCAGCGTGCCCACCGAGATCGCCGTCTCCACCTCCACCGTCGAACCCGGCTTCAGCGCCAGCTCCGTCAGATCCAGCGTGCCGTCGCCCAGGCCCACGTCGAACACCTGACGCGTCTCCTCGACCGCCACGGGCACCCACACCGAACGCCCCACCTTCGCCGGGAGACCCCCGAACATCAGCCCGACCCCGATCAGCAGCGCCACCATCGTGCCCGCCGCCACCAGCCCGGCGCCCTTGCCCCACCAGGCGGCGATCAGCAGACCGGCGCCGATGGTGACGAGCACCGCGCCCCCGACGATCGTGGGCTGCACCCCTGACGGCGATGCCGCCTGCACGGCCACGAGAAACCCCCCGATGATGGTTGCCAGCAACATGGTGATGGCGCCGATGTACGACCTCGGCCGCGTCCGCGGTTTCGGCCGGGGCGGCGGCGCCGGCGGCGCGTACAACGCCGGGTCGTACGGCGAGTAACCGCGCCTCGCCGGGTCGAGCGGCTGATACGGCCCATGCGGCGCGAACGGCCCCGACCGCGGCCGATGCTCCGGTCCCCCCGCCGTCGGCCGTACCCTCTCCGCCCCGAACACCGCCTCTTCCTGCACCCCGTACTCGGTGTACTCGGAGTCGAACCTGGTCCTGTCCTGAGAGCTGGACTCGCTCTTCTCACCGGTCCCGTCCGCAGAGCCGAACCCGGAGCTCACGTCAGCCTGATCGGCCGGTTCTCCCTTTCCCGGCGCTGACTGAGCGGGCAGTTCCACCGTCTCGTCCACCCGGCCCGCTTCGACCGAGTCGTCCTGCCCAGTGGCCGCCGCGTCTCGACCCGCTTCGTCCTCCACCTTGTCCTGGTCCGAGGGGGTGGCAGGGGAGACGTCGGCGTGGACCGCTGCGGAGCCGGCGCTGGAGAACGGCACGGATCCGGCGCTCGGCGCGGGCGGCTCGGGTGCCGGGCTCTCCGGGCGCACCCCGGGGGGTGGCGGGCCGTACGGGCGGGGGTGCGGCGTCGTGGGGGCCGACTGCGGGTACGGGGGGACGCGGGGCGTTTCCTGGTACGAGTATTCGCCCAGGTTCTTCGGAGGGCGCCGGTTGAGGCGTTCCGGCATCGACCGGACCAGCCCCAGCAGGTCGACCCCGTGCGCGTGCGCGGCCAGCAGGGCGACGGCCAGGAAGAGGCCCGCCACGAGCGTCCCGGTGTCCAGCCAGACGGTGGACAGGTTGATGCCCAGGCCGAGCGCCAAGACCGCCGTCATCAGCGCCATCACGGTGTCGGCGTCGAAGTCGCGGTGCGTCCACTGCTCGATGAGCCCCGGCCGCCCGTTGGGCTCCTTCATCAGCAGATAAGCAGCGATATACAGATAAAGCCCGATCCCGGACCCGAACAGCAGGATCACGAACCCGACCCGGAACACCACGGGGTCGATACCGGTATGCCTGCCGAGCCCGGCGCACACCCCCATGAGGAATCGCCCCTCGCTGCTGCGGCGCAGCGCGCTGGGGGGCGCGGCCGGTTCCTTGGGTGGTGCCTCTGTCATGGATCCATCGTGACCCACCCGTACAGGGGCACGCATCCGGGAGACCCCTGACCCGACCCCGGGGTCGCTCCCTGATGCCCCCGACGCCGTGACATGTGACGATGGGCGTTGTTATGGCAGACCAGAAGACACTCGCCGAGCCCGAGAAGAGCCGGCCGTACCGCCGCATGATGCGCCCGATGGAGGGCCGTCTGGTGGGCGGCGTCGCCCAGGGCCTGGCAGCGCAGCTCAAGCTCGATCCGGTCGTGATCAGGCTGATGTTCGTGCTGCTCACCGTGTTCGGCGGGGCCGGCGGGGTGGCGTACGCGGTGCTGTGGATGATCACGCCGCGTGAACCGTACGAAGGAGAGCCCCCCGCCCGCGACTGGAGCCAGCTCGCCGCGTTCACGGCCATCGGGATGGCGCTGTTCGCGTTCGGGTTCCTGACGGGCGCCTCGCGGGGAGGGATCGCCATGCTGCCGTTCGCGGTGGGCGGCATCGGCGGGCTCATCCTGTGGCAGCAGGCCGACCCGGAGCGCCGCAAGCACTGGATGACCGGCGCGACCAAGACCATCAGGAAGAACCGGGTCCGCACGCTCCTCGGCGTGGTGCTCGTGGTGGCGGGCGGGATCGGCTTCCTGGTGATGGAGGGCCAGCTCCAGGTGGCGGGCCAGGGCCTGCTGTTCACCGCGGTCGTGGTCGGCGGGCTGGCGGTCATCTCCGCCCCGTGGCTGGCCGGTCTCTGGAAGGAACTGCAGCTCGAACGGCGCGAGCGCATCCGCCAGGAGGAGCGCGCCGAGGTCGCCGCGATGGTGCACGACTCCGTCCTGCACACACTCACGCTCATCCAGCGGGTCGCGCACGACCCGCGCGAGGTCACCCGGCTCGCCCGCGCCCAGGAACGCGACCTGCGCAACTGGCTCTACCAGCCGGCCCAGGACGCCGACGCCACCCTCGCCGCCGCCGTCCGGCGGATCGCCGCCGAGGAGGAGGACGCGCACGGCGTGCAGATCGAGGTGGTCTGCGTCGGCGACATCGACCTCGACTCCGGCGGCCGGCTCGGCGCCATGCTCAAGGCGGCCCGGCAGGCGATGGTCAACGCGGCCAAATACTCTGAGAGTCCGACCATCTCCGTGTACGCGGAAGTGGAGGGTGAAGAGGTCACGATTTTCGTGAAGGATCGGGGCAAGGGGTTCGACCTCGACGCGGTGCCGGCCGACCGGATGGGCATCAGGGAGTCCATCATCGGCAGGATGGAACGGCACGGCGGCTCCGCCCGGGTCCGCACCGAGCCCGGCGAGGGCACTGAAGTGATGCTGACGATGAAGGTGGAGAAGCAATGACGCGGGTGCTGATCGTCGACGACCACCGGCTCTTCCGCTCCGGGGTGCGGGCCGAGCTGGGCGACTCGATCGAGGTCGTGGGCGAGGCCGAGGACGTCGACTCGGCGGTCAAGGCCATCGCCGAGCTCCAGCCGGACGTGGTCCTGCTGGACGTCCACATGCCCGGCGGCGGCGGCCAGGAGGTGCTGCGCCGCGTGCTCGGCTCCGGTTCCCAGGTACGCTTCCTCGCCCTGTCGGTGTCGGACGCGGCCGAGGACGTGATCGGCGTCATCCGGGGCGGCGCCCGCGGCTACGTCACCAAGAACATCAGCGGCAAGGAGCTGACCGACGCCATCCGCCGGGTCGCGGAGGGCGACGCGGTCTTCTCGCCCCGCCTGGCCGGGTTCGTCCTCGATGCCTTCGCCTCCACCGAGGCGCCCTCCATCGACCCCGAGCTCGACTCGCTGACGCAGCGCGAGCGCGAGGTGCTGCGGCTGATCGCCCGCGGCTACGCGTACAAGGAGATCGCCAAGGAGCTGTTCATCTCCGTCAAGACGGTGGAGACCCACGTCTCGTCCGTGCTCCGCAAACTCCAGCTCTCCAACCGCCACGAGCTCTCCCGCTGGGCCACCGCCCGCCGCCTCGTCTGACCGGTTCGAGCGGCCGCACGCGCGTCACGGGCCGGTCTGGTAGGCAGTAGATCATGAGCGACTACCCCCGGTCCGCCTCGGCACCCATGGTGCTTGTCCTCGCGGTGGGCGCGTCGTTCGGCGCGGCCACTTCCCTCGTCAACGCCCTCGCCCACCAGACCGTCGATCTGGAAAGCCGCGCGGCGGCGGTCGGCGGCTGGTCGGTCATGGAGATCGTGAGCATCCTGTTCGACTCCGGCTGGGCCTGGGCGGGGCTGGCGGTGCTGACAGGCTGGCTGGCCACCCGCGCCGGGCGGCAGGGAGCCGCGGCCCCGGTGCGCGGCGCCGTGGCCGGGACGCTGTCCCTGCTCGTCGCCACGGCGGCCTACTACGCCCTGGACACGATCGTCCACCAGGTCCCGATCGGCTCCTACGTCTACGACACGATCTTCTGGGCGCTGGCAGCAGTGCTGTTCGGGCCGGTCCTGGGCACCATCGGGGCATGCGCCGGGCGGCCGGGAGCGATCGGGGTGCTCGCCAGAGTGACCGTGCCGGTCGGCGCCGCCGTGCAGATGGTCGTGCAGCCGCCCGGCAGGAACGAGGTCCTCACCGCCATCGGCCAGTGGGTCGTCTGGACGGCGGCGGCCGTGAGTATCGCCGTGGTGGTGGTCCACTTCATCAGGGCACGGCCGACGCGTACGGCCTAGGGGAACCTTTCGCCGCGTCGTCCGCATGTCGTTCGGCTCCGGCCATCTCACTGGGTCCGCCACCTGGCCGCGTCTCAGCCCACGCTGGCGCGGCCGTGCCGCCAGTAGCCGTAGAAGCCGATGTGCTTCTTCGCCATCCGCCGCTCGCCGGTCAGGTGACGGCGCACGCCGGTGGCGAGCTTCGACTCGCCGGCGACCCAGGCGTACGCGGGGGCGCCGAGGTCCGGGTGGGCTCGGACGGTCTCCAGGGCGAGGGTTCCGGGGATGGTGTCCGAGCCGTCGCGGGGGAGCCAGTGCAGTTCGACGCCCGCCGGGCAGGGGATGCCGGTCCGGATGTCGGCGGTCCGCGGCACCTCCAGGAAGGCGTGTCCGGTGAGGGTGTGCGGGGCGGACGACAGGATGGACAGGATCGCGGGGAGTGCGCTCTCGTCGCCGACCAGGAGCTGCCGGTCGGCGTCGTCGGGCGGCAGGTAGGTGCGGCCTTCTCCGATGATCCCGGCGGGGTCGCCGGGGCGGGCGCGTGAGGCCCAGGCCGAGGCGGGGCCCGCGTCGCCGTGCAGGGCGAACTCGATGTCCAGTTCCCGCAGGTCCGGGCGGTGGTCGCGGACGGTGAAGGTGCGCACCCACGGCCGCCGGGACGTGGGCTGGAGCAGCGTTTCGGCCATCCAGCCGTCGTTGCGGAGGCTGGGCAGCCAGAGACCGTTCTGGCCCGTACGCGGGAAGAAGAGCCGGACGGCGTGGTCGCCGCCGTGGCCGGTGAACCCGTCGAGGGCGTCGCCGCCGAAGGTGACGCGGGTGAACGACGGGCTCACCCGTTCGTTGGCGCGGACCTCCAGCGGGATCACCCGCCGCCCTTTCGGCCGGCTGACTTTGGGGATCATCGCCGGGCCTCCGCGAGCCTCAGCCGGACGCCGTCGAGGAACAGTTCCAGGCCGTACGCGAACCGCTCCTCCGGGTCGGCCTCGATCGCCGCGTCCATCGTCCGGCGCACCTCGCTGTCGGGCAGGTCGGCGCCCCGTTCGCCCCAGTCGCCGGCGTCGCGCTGGGCCTGCTCCTCGATCGTGTGGCCGAGCACGTAGTACATGAGCGAGAAGAGCACCCAGCCGATGCGTTCGCGCGGGAAGCCCGCGTCGGCGAGGACGCGCACGGCCAGTTCGCCGCCGCGGACGGTGTTGGGCTCCGTCACGAGCGTGCCTGCGACCACGCGGGCGCCGTCCCGGTAGGCGAGCAGGGCGCGGCGCAGGCGGTGGGCGAGCTCGGCGAGCCGGGCGTCCCACGGGCCGGGGGTGAGCGGGGTCGCGGAGATCTCGCCGACGATGCGGTCGGCCATCGCGTCGAGCAGGGCTTCCTTGTTGGTGAAGTGCCAGTAGATGCCGCCGGCCTGGACGCCGAGCCGCGCTCCGAGTTTGCGCATGGTGAGCCCGTCGAGCCCGTCGGAGTTCAGCAGGGCGAGTGCCCCGGTCACTACGTCCGCACGTTTCAGCTGCATGCTCTCACTGTCGCAGCTGACCTGAACACCGTTCAAGCCTGAACACCGTTCAAGTGATGAGGGTCACACGTTTGTGCCAAAGGCCGGTGGGCGGGCTGGTGCCGCCGGGAACGGCGTGCGACATTCCAGGTATGGGGAGGGATGTGCCGGTTGTCGTGTTCAGCCGGGAAGATCGGCGGAGGTACCGCGAGAAGGTCCGCCGGTGCCTCGACGTGCTCGCGCAGCTGCTCCGCGAGTCGAAGTTCGAGGACGACCGCCCGCTCGCCGGCCTGGAGATCGAGCTCAACATCGTGGACGGCGGCGGCGAGCCGTGCATGCGCAACGCCCAGGTGCTCGACGCCATCGCCCGTCCCGACTGGGCCACCGAGCTGGGCCAGTTCAACATCGAGATCAACATCGAGCCGCAGGAGCTGGGCGGCGACGGGGCACGACGGCTTGAGGACGACGTGCGCGCCCGGCTCAACCACGCCGAGGAGCGCGCCCGGTCCGTGGGCGCCCACCTCATGCTGGTCGGCATCCTGCCCACGCTCCGCGAGGAGGACATCGGCGAGGGCGCCCTGTCGGCCAACCCCCGCTACCGCCTGCTCAACGAGCAGATCTTCGCCGCCCGGGGCGAGGACCTGCACCTGGAGATCGAGGGCGTCGAACGGCTGGACACCCACGCCGACAGCATCACCCCCGAGGCCGCCTGCACCAGCGTCCAGCTGCACCTCCAGGTCAGCCCGCAGGCGTTCGCGGCGCACTGGAACGCCGCCCAGGCCATCGCCGGCCCCCAGGTCGCCGTCGCCGCCAACTCCCCGTACCTGTTCGGCAAGGAACTGCACCACGAGACCAGGATCGCCCTCTTCGAACAGGCCACCGACACCCGCCCGGCCGAGCTGAAGGCGCAGGGCGTGCGGCCCCGGGTCTGGTTCGGCGAGCGCTGGATCACCAGCGTCTTCGACCTGTTCGAGGAGAACGTCCGCTACTTCCCCTCCCTGCTGCCCCTCTGCGACGACGAAGACCCCCGGGCGGTGCTGGAACAGGGCCGCGTCCCGCAGCTGCACGAGCTGACCCTGCACAACGGCACCGTCTACCGCTGGAACCGGCCCGTGTACGCGGTCGTCGACGGCAAGCCGCACCTGCGGGTGGAGAACCGGGTGCTCCCGGCCGGGCCGTCCGTGCTCGACATCGTGGCCAACGCCGCCTTCTACTACGGCCTGATGAGCGTGCTGCCGCACCACGAACGGCCCATCTGGAGCCAGATGTCGTTCGCCGCCGCCGAGGAGAACCTCTACAGCGCCGCCCGCCACGGCCTGGAGGCCCGCCTGTACTGGCCGGGGCTCGGCGAGGTGCAGGCGGACGAGCTGATCCTGCGCCGCCTGCTGCCGCTCGCGTACGAGGGACTGGACCGGTGGGGCGTGGCCCCGGAGGTCGCCGCCCGCCTGCTGGGCGTCATCGAGGGCCGCTGCCTGACCGGCCGCACGGGGGCGGCTTGGCAGGTCGAGAAGGTACGGGCGGTCGGCGGCGACCGCCAGGAGGCGCTGCGGGCGATGACACTGGACTATCTCGCCCGTATGCACGCTAACGAGCCCGTGCACACTTGGGAAATCTGACCCGTACGGGACGAACCGGCCGGATGGGTCATCCGCACGTTCCCGGGTTGTAGTCGCATGTCAATCCCCAGGATGATGCGAGTGATCTTGTACACGGCATAGCGTTACCCCATGCCATTGGAGGAGATCGGCTGGCTGCGCAGGGGGGCGTGCAAGTCCAGCGACCCGGAGCTCTTCTTCCCCCTCGCCCCCTCGCCCGTCCAGGAGTCGCGGGCCAAGGCCGTCTGCGCGACGTGCCAGGTCCTCGCCGAGTGTCGCTCGTACGCGCTGAAAGCCGGCGAGGCCGACGGCATCTGGGGCGGCCTCACGCCCGAGGAGCGCCGCCGTTCCCGCCTGTCCGCCGCCCGGGTCCGTCCCGCCGCCTCCTGACGGTCGGCGCGGGAGATCGCGGGCCCGGTTAGCCTTTCAAGCGTGCTGCTTCGCTCGATAGCCGTGCTGACCGCGGCCAACGTGCTCAACAACCGGGTCGCGCCGCGGCTCGGCCCGCTCACGTCCGCCGCGGCCACGGCGGCGCTGGTGGCGATGGCCCGCCGCTCGGGGGTGACGTGGGAGGAGCTGGGGTTCGAGCACGGGCGGCGCGGGGCCGTCATCGGCGGGGCTCTGGCGGCCGGTGTAGCCGCGGTCTACACCGCCGGCATCAGCGTCCCCCGTACCCGCCCGTACTTCCACGACGAGCGGGCGCTGTCGCTCAGCCGCGCCCGCGTCCTGGAGGAGGCCCTGCTGCAGGTCCCGGTCGGCACGGTGCTGCTGGAGGAGGTCGGGTTCCGGGGCGCGCTGCACGCCATGCTCCGCCGCGACCACGGGCAGGCCGCCGCCACGGCGGTCTCGTCGGCGCTGTTCGGGCTCTGGCACATCCTGCCGTCCGTCGACATGGCGCGGGCCAACCCGGCGCTCGGCGCCGCCGTCGCGGGCGATTCCGGCACGGCGCGGGTCGTGGCGGGCAGCGTGCTCTCGACGGCCGCCGCCGGGGTCCTGTTCACCGAGCTGCGCCGCCGGGGCGGGCTGCTGGCGCCGTCGATGCTCCACCTGGCGACCAACTCGCTGGGCTACCTCTTCGCCCGCCTCGCGGCCCGTAAGGACCCGGCCGTGGGGAGGGCCGCCGCCTGATGCCCACGCGCGAACGGGAGATCGCCGAGCCCGTCGACCTCTGCCTGCCCGACGGGCGGCTCAACCCCGCCGCCGTCGGCTGGACGCGGCGCCCGCTCCACCGGGCCAACCTGCGCGGCTGGGGCCGCACCAAACGCTGGGAATACTGGGGCATCGTCACCCCGTCCCACATCGTCGGAGTGGTGGCGTCCTCGCTCGACTACGCGGGCGTGCACGGCCTCTACGTGCTCGACCGCGCCACCGGCGAGGAGATCGCCAGGGACGCCGTGGTGCCGTTCGCCCGCGGCGTCGTCATGCCCGCCCGCAGTGGCGAGGGCACCGTCGTCGCCCGGGGCGGCGGGCTGTCCATCCGTATCACCCAGGGTCCTGCCGGCACCGCGCTGCACGCCCGCGCCAAGGGCGTCGAGGTCGACCTGGAGATGCGGCTGCGCGAGGGCCGCGAATCCCTCGGCGTGGTGGTGCCGTGGGGGCCGCGGCGCTTCCAGTACACGGTCAAGGACGTCGGGCGTCCGGTCCGGGGCCGGCTGGTGCTGGGCTCCGTTCCGTACGAGGTGCGCGAGGGCGACTCGTTCGCCGTGCTCGACCACGGGCGGGGGCGCTGGCCGTACTCCATCGCGTGGAACTGGGCGGCGGGCTGGGCGCCCGGCAAGGCGATCCAGCTCGGCGGACGGTGGACGGCCGGCACCGGGCTGACCGAGAACGCCCTGTTCATCGGCGGGCGGCTGCACAAGATCGGCGAGGAGCTGGCGTGGAGCTACGACCGCGACGACTGGATGCGGCCGTGGCGGATCACCGGGCCGCGGGTGCGGGTCGAGTTCACGCCGTTCCACGAGCGGGTGGCGCGGACCGAGCTGGGGGTGGTCGGCTCGGAGACCCACCAGTGCTTCGGCCGCTTCACCGGCCGTGCGCAGGCGGACGACGGCACGTGGGTGACGCTCGACGGGCTCACCGGCTGGGCGGAAGAAGCCCGTCAGCGCTGGTGACGTTCCTCCCGGCGGATGTAGGTCCTCTGCAGCGCTCGCGACCCCGAACGTTACGCGCAGGACGCCTGCCATCTGCGCGAGGACTTCCGTCACCTGCCCGTGGACCCCGCGGTGCAGGCACGGGCGCTGGAGGTGCAGGAGATCCTGGCCCAGAAGTCGCAGCACCAGCGGATGAACCCCGCCTGTGCCGAGGCGCACGGTGCGACGGTGCTGCACTACGACCGGGGCTTCGACAGGATCGCCGAGGTCACCGGGCAGCCGTCGTTGTGGGTGGTGCCGCCTGGGTCGGTGGCGTAGTTCTAGGCGGTTTCGACTACCTGGAAGCCTTCGGCGTAGTGGCCGTCGGGGAGGCCTGCCTGCTGGGCCTGGGCGGCGAGGCGGGATTTGATGGTTTCGGCGAAGTCGTCGATGTTGCCGACCTGGCTGGTGTGGGACTGGAGGGCCGCCAGTTTGCGGTCGATGACCGGGGTGATGTCGATCCAGTGGTTCTTGGTGGGGCCGCCCATGAGCCATACCTCGCGGACCGCCCACGCCTCCAGGCCCTCTTCCTCCAGGAGTTCGGGGAAGGCGTAGGGGTTGCGGGCGTCGGGGTAGACGGCGTCGAGGGTGGCGCCGCCGACCGCGCGGTGGTCGGGGTGGCTGGGGGCGATGAACTGGTAGTTGCGCTCCGGGTGATGGGTGATCACCAGTTCGGGCCGTACCTGCCGGATGACGCGGGCGATGTCCTTGCGCAGGTCGGGCGAGGGGACGACGGTCCCGTCGGGACGGCCGAGGAAGCGCAGGTCGGTGACGCCGACCTTCCCGGCGGCCGCGGCCTGTTCGGCGCGGCGCAGCTTCGCCATGCCGGAGTGGTCCAGGTGGCGGTCGTTGCCGCCGGCGTCGCCGTCGGTGACCAGCAGGTAGGTCACCTCGACGCCCCGGTCGGTGAGCAGCGCCACGCTGCCCGCCGCGCCGAAGTCGGCGTCGTCAGGATGTGCCGTGACGACGAGGACTCTGGTGATCTCGTTCTCCGGCAGCATGGCTCCCCTTCCTAGAGGCTTCTGTCGGCTTAACGGGACCTTGACCCCCCGCATTCCGGGCCCCGGTTGTCGGTGCGGGGGCCTACTCTAGGGGCGTGCCCACCCAAGTCTCTGTTGACCACCCCTTGCTCGACGGCCTCAACCCTCAGCAGCGCGAGGCCGTGCTCCATCACGGCAGCCCGTTGCTGATCGTCGCCGGCGCCGGGTCCGGCAAGACGCGGGTGCTCACCCACCGCATCGCCTACCTCCTGGCCGAGCGCGACGTGCACCCCGGGGAGATCCTGGCGATCACGTTCACCAACAAGGCCGCGCGCGAGATGAAGGAGCGCATCGACAAGCTCGTCGGCCCGCGCTCGCGGGCGATGTGGGTGATGACGTTCCACAGCGCGTGCATGCGCATCCTGCGCCGCGAGGCCAAGCGGCTCGGTTTCCCGTCGAGCTTCTCCATCTACGACCAGGCCGACTCCCAGCGCCTGATGGCGATGGTCTGCCGCGAGATGGACCTCGACCCCAAGCGCTACCCGCCCCGGTCGTTCTCCGCCCAGGTCAGCAACTTCAAGAACGAGCTGATCGACTACGAGACCGCGATCGAGCGGGCCGGCTCCCACCTGGAGAAGACGCTCGCCGAGGCCTACAAGAGCTACCAGCTCAAGCTCACCGAGGCCGGCGCGATGGACTTCGACGACATCATCATGAACACGGTGACGCTCTTCCAGCTCTTCCCCGAGGTGGCCGAGCACTACCGGATGCGCTTCCGTCACGTCCTCGTCGACGAATACCAGGACACCAACCACGCCCAGTACGTCCTGATCAGGGAGCTGGTCGGCTTCCCCGAGCTGCGCACCGCCGACGGCGAGCAGGTCCGCGCCGGGGCAGACCAGTCGGAGCTGTGCGTGGTGGGCGACGCCGACCAGTCGATCTACGCCTTCCGCGGCGCGACGATCCGCAACATCCTGGAGTTCGAGCGCGACTATCCCGACGCCCGCACGATCCTGCTGGAGCAGAACTACCGCTCCACGCAGAACATCCTGGCCGCCGCCAACGCGGTCATCTCCCGCAACGAGTCGCGCAAACCGAAGAACCTCTGGTCCGACCAGGGCGACGGCCCCAAGATCGTGGGTTACGTGGCCGACAACGAGCACGACGAGGCCGTGTTCGTGGCGCAGGAGGTCGACCGGCTGGCCGACGAGGAGGGCGTGAAGCCGGGCGACGTCGCGGTCTTCTACCGCACCAACGCGGCCTCCCGCGTGTTCGAGGAGATCTTCATCCGCACCGGCCTGCCCTACAAGGTCGTCGGCGGGGTGCGCTTCTACGAGCGCAAGGAGGTCAAGGACCTGCTGGCCTACCTCCGGGTGCTGGCCAACCCGCTCGACGTGGTGTCGCTGCGCCGCATCCTCAACGTGCCCAAGCGCGGCATCGGCGACCGGGCCGAGGCGATGGTGGAGGCGTTCGCCGCGCGGGAGCGGATCCCGTTCTGGGAGGCGCTGCGCCGGGCCGACGAGGCGCCGGGCATGGCCACCCGCTCGGTCAACGCGATCCGGGAGTTCGTCGCGATGATCGAGGAGCTGATCGCCAAGGGCGAGGGCGTGTCGCCGTCGGCGCTGGCCGAGGAGGTGCTGGTGGCCACCGGCTACCGCGCCGAGCTGGAGGCGTCGGAGGATCCCCAGGACGAGTCCCGCCTGGAGAACCTCCAGGAGCTGATCTCGGTGGCGAGCGAGTTCGAGGAGGCCAACCCCGAGGGCACGCTCGTGGAGTTCCTGGAGCAGGTGTCGCTGGTGGCCGACGCCGACCAGATCCCCGACGACGACGGCGGCCAGGGCGTGGTGACGCTGATGACGCTCCACACGGCCAAGGGCCTGGAGTTCCCGGTGGTGTTCCTGACCGCCATGGAAGACGGCGTCTTCCCGCACATCCGCTCCATCGGCGAGCCGAAGGAGCTGGAGGAGGAGCGCCGCCTGGCCTACGTCGGCATCACCCGGGCCCAGGAGCGGCTCTATCTGACGCGGGCCGCGGTGCGCAGCTCGTGGGGCGCGCCGTCGTTCAACCCGGCCTCGCGCTTCGTCAACGAGGTGCCTGCCAAGCTGGTCGAGTGGCGCACCGACCCCGACAAGTCGGCGTGGAGCGCCGCCACCCGCAGCACGCCCGCCCCGGCGGCGGCCCCGAAGAAGAGCGGCGGCCGGGCCGTGCCGTCGCTGGCGCCGGGCGACCGGGTCACGCACGACGCGTTCGGCCTCGGCACTGTGGTGTCGGTCGACGGCGTGGCCGAGAAGACCAAGGTCAAGATTGATTTCGGGTCGGGCGGCGAGAAGACGCTTCTGCTCGCGTACGCGCCGCTGGAAAAACTCTGACGTCCATATCGGGGGTTGCGTCCGGGGACGGCATTCACCGGGCGTTCTCGTGACGTTTCCCGGACAGCCCGCATTCCCCTTCTCGCGGCTGAAGCCGCGAGAAGGGGAATGACGCGAAAGCGGCGGTTACTTGGTGCCGACCTTCAGGCTGTCGAGAATGTCGAGGGCCTTCTCCTGGCCTTCCTTCGACGTGTCACTGGCGTCCGACTGGGTCGGCGCCTTGATGCTGGCCTTGGTGCCCCACCCGGTGTAGCGGGTGTCCACGCTGATGGTCTCGCTCTTCTTCGGCGTGCCATTGACGACGCCGAGCGGGAACGTGGTCACCAGCCGGGTCGGCAGGCCCTTGGCGTCGACGCTCAGCTTCCAGGAGATCTGGGTCTTGAGCACCTTGGCCGGGTAGTCGTCCCGCAGGTGCGTGGCGCGGAACCACGGGGAGACCTTGCGCGCCTGGCCGACGGTGATCTTGCCGGAGTAGCCGCCCTTGGTCGCCTTGGCGTTCTTGAGCAGGGCCTTGAGGGTGGCCGGCTCGGCGACGTTCAGCGGCTGGCCGAAGATGCCGGTGAAGCCGCCGGTGGGGCCGTTCGGCAGCTTGAACCACTTCTTGTCCTGGTCGTCCATCAGCGCGGGCCACATGCCGCCGGACAGGTAGGAGGTCTTGCCCAGCCAGATGGTCCGCTCGGGCGCGGCCATCGCCTTGAGCAGCTCGGGGGCGTCCTCGCCGAGGTCGCTGGCCTTGATGTTGAGCTTGCCGGTGCTGTCGGCGCCGGCCAGGCCGTTCTTGCGGAAGGCGAGCGTGCCGGACCGGCGGACGAAGATCATGCGCGTCACGGAGTCGTCGATGGTGGTGCGCTCGGTGAACTTCACCCCCTTGCCCGGGGCGAGCTGCTTCTTGACGGCGGTGACCGGGTTCTTGGGCGCGGCCTGTGCGGGGACGGCCGTGACCAGGGTCGCGGCGCACGCGAGCGCGAGGCCCGCGATGATGCGCTTCATGTCATCTCGATTCTTGAGGGGATGTGGTCATGGGTGACCACGGGACAGCCCCGCACCGACACCGGGCACGGGGGTGGTGCGTCTCTCGTAAGGAGAGGCGGGGCGCTAGCCGCCGATCCCGAGCGAGCTGATGGCGTTGTCCGGGATCTCCGAGGGGAGTTCGTCGGTGATCGCGCCGTACAGGTCGGTGTTGTCGACCCACTGCGACGCCGGCGGGGCCTTGATCGTGACCTTGGCGCCCCAGGCGTCGTAGCGGCTCTCGGCGACCGTGCGGCTGCTGCCCAGCACGCCGTAGTCGATCGTCCAGTCGCTCACGACGCGCGTGATCTGGCCCTTGCCGTTGGTGTCGATCCGGTAGTCGACCTTGACCTTGCTCAGGGCGCCCGTCATCTTCGCGCCCTGCAGGGCGGCCAGCCGCTTGACGGTGGTCGTGCCCCTGTAGTCGCCCTTGACGATCTTCGCCTTGGCGGTCAGCTCCTTGAGGAGCTTCGGGTTGAAGATGTCGACGAGCTGGTTGGACTGGTGGCTCGCGCCCGCGTAGCGGACCCACTTCTTGCCCTCGGGCAGTGCGTCCCCGAACAGGCCGCCCTGGAGGTAGGTGTAGCCGCCGGTGCTGACCGTGCGGCTGGCCATGAGCGGGAAAGACGTCATGAGGTCGTTCTGGCCCGCCGTTGACTTCTGGCGGTGGGTCAGGTCGGCTCCGGTCACGCCGGACTTGCCGAATTGCAGCTTTCCGGTCGTACGGATGACCGAGGTGCTCTTCCCATCCCGGGAACTACGCACAGTTTCGGAAACCCGCACTCCGTGTCCGGGCTTCATCTGCTTTTTGAGTGCTTTGACCGGATTCGCCGGAGCGGCCTGCGCTGGTGCCACCGTAACCAGCGTCGCCGCGGCGGCAAATGCCAGCCCCGCAATGATGCGCCTCATCGTCGTCCTTGGTTAATCGAAGGAGGGAAAAAGTATCTTGCCGACTAAAGATCACGACGATATCTCGATGAGTGGACATATACCGTGGAATCGGTGCACATTTCGCGCAGAAGGGGACGGTGGCGGGGTGAGATGACCGTCACATCCGGGCACAACCGCGACCCGGTGAACAGGCAGGGTCAAGTCTGGGGCTAGGCTTCACTGGCGGATACGCCCGGCACGTACGTACGGGGTGGCCCGGGCCGTCGAACATTCAGTCGGAAAGCAAGGACGGACCCTAGTGGACCTGTTCGAACATCAGGCGAAGGAGCTCTTCGCCGACTACGGCATCCCGGTGCCACGCGGCATCGTGGCCAACACCGTGGAGGAAGCTCGCGCGGCTGCCGAGGAGCTCACCGGCCGCGTCGTGGTCAAGGCGCAGGTAAAGACCGGCGGGCGCGGTAAGGCCGGCGGCGTGAAGGTGGCCGACGACGCCGCCGACGCCGCCGCGAAGGCCCAGCAGATCCTGGGCATGGACATCAAGGGCCACACGGTGCACAAGGTGCTCGTGGAGGAGGCCAGCGCGATCGCGGAGGAGTACTACTTCTCCTTCCTGCTCGACCGCGCCAACCGGACCTTCCTGGCCATCTGCTCCGCCGCGGGCGGCATGGACATCGAAGAGGTCGCCCACGCGACCCCGGAGAAGGTCGCCCAGATCCCGGTCTCCCCGCTGACCGGCGTGGACCGCGCCAAGGCCCGCGAGATCGCGGTCGCCGGCGGGCTGCCGGAGAAGGCCCTCGACGGTGCGGCCGAGCTCATCGAGAAGCTCTGGTGCGCGTTCATCGACGAGGACGCCACCCTGGTCGAGGTCAACCCGATGATCCTGTCCGCCGACGGCGAGGTCAAGGCCCTCGACGGCAAGGTCTCGCTCGACGACAACGCCGCCTTCCGCCAGCCCGACCACGAGGCCCTCGCCGACAAGTCCGCCGAGGACCCGCTGGAGGCCGCGGCCAAGGCCAAGGACCTCAACTACGTCAAGCTC
Organism: Nonomuraea sp. NPDC049649; assembly: GCF_040675175.1. NCBI lineage: Bacteria > Bacillati > Actinomycetota > Actinomycetes > Streptosporangiales > Streptosporangiaceae > Nonomuraea > Nonomuraea sp. NPDC049649. Next base: position 16,317 of record NZ_JBFAOH010000045.1, on the reverse strand, counting down.
GACGGCACCGTCGGCATCATCGGCAACGGCGCCGGCCTGGTCATGTCCACACTCGACGTGGTCGCCTACGCGGGCGAGTCCTTCCCCGGCAAGCCCGCCCCGGCCAACTTCCTCGACATCGGCGGCGGCGCGTCCGCCGAGGTCATGGCTGCCGGCCTGGAGATCATCATGTCCGACCCGGCGGTCAGGTCGATCTTCGTGAACGTGTTCGGCGGCATCACCGCCTGCGACGCCGTGGCCAACGGCATCGTCTCGGCCTTCAAGCTGCTGGAGAGCCGCGGCGAATCCGTCAGCCACCCGCTGGTGGTCCGCCTCGACGGCAACAACGCCCAGCTCGGGCGGCAGATCCTGGCCGACGCCGCGCTCCCGCGGGTCGAGCTGGTCGACACGATGGACGACGCGGCCAAGCGGGCCGCCGAGCTCGCTGCGGTAGGTGCGTGAGACATGGCTATCTGGCTGACAGAGAACAGCAGGATCATCGTTCAGGGCATGACGGGCTCGGAGGGCACCAAGCACACCCGCCGCATGCTCGCCGCCGGCTCCCAGGTCGTGGGCGGCGTGAACGCCCGCAAGGCCGGCACCACCCACGAGGGCCTGCCCGTGTTCGGCACGGTCAAGGAGGCCATGGAGAAGACCCGGGCCGACGTGTCCGTCGTCTTCGTCCCGCCGGCGTTCACCAAGGACGCCGTCAAGGAGGCCATCGACGCCGAGATCCCGCTCTGCGTGGTGATCACCGAGGGCGTGCCGGTCCACGACACCACCGAGTTCTGGGCGTACGCGGTCGAGAAGGGCAACAAGACCCGCATCATCGGCCCGAACTGCCCCGGCATCGCCTCGCCCGGCGCCTCCAACGCCGGCATCATCCCCGCCGACATCACCACCGCGGGCCGCATCGGCCTGGTGTCGAAGTCCGGCACGCTGACCTACCAGCTCATGTACGAGCTGCGCGACTTCGGCTTCTCCACGGCCGTGGGCATCGGCGGCGACCCGGTCATCGGCACCACGCACATCGACTGCCTCCAGGCGTTCCAGGACGACCCGGGCACCGACGCGATCGTGATGATCGGTGAGATCGGCGGCGACGCCGAGGAGCGCGCGGCCGCCTACATCGAGCAGCACGTCACCAAGCCGGTCGTCGCCTACGTCGCGGGCTTCACCGCCCCGGAGGGCAAGACGATGGGCCACGCCGGCGCCATCGTGTCCGGCTCGGCCGGCACCGCCCAGGCCAAGAAGGAGGCCCTGGAGAAGGTCGGCGTCCGGGTCGGCAAGACGCCGTCCGAGACCGCCCGCCTCATGCGGGAGATCATGCAGTCGCGCTGACGAGCGGTGTGAGGGCCCCGCGGACGCCCGTCCGGCGGGGCCTTCCGCTTGCCAGGAGAGTCGCCCGGAAACGCAAACGGCTTATAAACCGGGCGGGCGCGGCGCGTCAACCAAGCGCCGGTCGGAAAAGATTGAGAAAATCACGTGTTGTGACGGCGATACTCGACCAGCTGCGCACCGCCCCCCGGTCGGTGCTCGGCAAGCTCCCCGGGGTCTCGAGTGACGACGACGGGTCACGCCGGCCCCTACCGGTCTCTGGCATGCTCGCCGCCGCCATGACGCTGGGCGCCGGGCTCGCCGTGCTCACCACGCTCACCCTCGTCGGCTGGATGGCCGCCCCGCGCGGGGCGCTCGGCCAGGGCATGCCCGGCGTGTTCCGCACGGCCGCGCAGATCTGGCTGGCGGCCCACCACGCGGGCTTCGAGATCCCCGGCGGCCGGGTCGGGCTGCTGCCCCTCGGCCTGATGGTGCTGCCCGCCCTGCTGCTCTACAAGGCCGGGCGGTGGATGGCCCGCGACGCCGACCTGCGGGTGCGGCTGCCCGCCCGGCTGCCGAAGAACAGCCCGAAGGAGAAGGCGAACGCGCGGCGGCGGGCCCAGCTCGTGCTGGTCGTGCAGGCGGGCGTGTCGCTGGCGGCGCCGTACGCGATGCTCGCCGGCGGGATAGCGCTGGCCACCACCAACGACATCACCACGCCGTCCGTCGGCGAGGCGCTGGTCAGCCACTTCCTGCTGGCGTTCCTGGGCGGCACGCTCGCCGTCGCGCGGACGATCGGGCCGTGGCGGGTCATGCCGCGCCTGCTGCCCGAGCGGGTCCGGGCGGTGACCGTCGGCACCGCCGCCGCCACCGCGATCATGCTGGCGGCCGGGCTGGTGCTCGTGCTGGTCGCCATCGTGGTCAACTTCGACCAGGTGCGGGAGCTGTCCGACGTGCTCTCGCCGGGGTTCGTGGGCGGGGTGCTGCTCCTCCTGGTGCAGCTGCTCTACCTGTTCAACGCCGTCATCTGGGGGATGTCCTACATCGCCGGGCCGGGCTTCTCGGTCGGCGCCGACACGCTGGTCGCGCCGACGGGCGTCAAGCTCGGCACGGTGCCGAGCCTGCCGATGCTGGGCGCGCTGCCCGACAGCGGGCCGGCGCCCGTCTGGATGATGGCGGTGATCGCGCTGCCGTTCGCGGCGGGCGCGGTGGCGGGCGTCCTGGTCGCCAGGATCTCGCCTTCTCCCGCGTACGAGGCAGCACCGCTCTGGGGTTTCGCCACGGGCGTATCGACCGGTCTGGTGGCCGCGGCGCTGGCGGCGCTGTCCGGCGGCCCGATCGGCGGCGGCCGGATGACGGTCGTGGGGCCGCCGCCGTGGGAGGTGGCCCTGTCGGTCGCGCTGGAGGTGGGCGTGGCCGCGGGCATCTCCGCCGGGGTGACCAACCTGCTGCTGCTCAGCCGTAAGGCCCGGGCGCCGCTCGACAAGGCGGCGGCGCCGGTGCGCCGGGCGGGTGCGGCGATCGCGAGAGCCGCCAGCAGGGTCGGGCTGGCCGAGTCGGACGCCCGCCCGCTGCCCGGCCACTGGATGGACGCCACCGAGGCCGACACCCAGCCCATCCCGGTCATCAGGGACGACTGGCAGGACGAGCATGCCTCGGCCGCCGCCGAGACCCTGGCCCAGGCGCGCCCGCGGCCCTCGCCCGAGGGGCCGCCGCGGAGCCGGAAGGACATCGTCGACGAGTCAGACGACAAGGGCGGCCACGTGATCTACGTGGACCCCTACGCCTGGGACCGCGACTGACCCGCGGCTCAGGGCTGGGCCGCGCCGAGCAGTTCCAGCACCTCCGGCGGCAGCTTCTTCTCGGCCGCTTCCTTGAACTGCACGAAGCACTCGCCCTGGGCCTGCACGGTGCCGGCGCCCTTCATGCATTCCTGGTAGGCGGCGTTCTCGTCCATCAGGTAGAACTGCATCGCGGTCGCGCCGGCCGAGAGCAGCAGCGCGGCCGTCGCCACGGCGATGCCGCCCGATGCCACGCCGGTGGGTTTGCCCGCGCTTTTCAGCAGCGGCAGGGCGCGAACGCCCGCCACCAGCGCGAACACCGCCATGACCAGCCCGGCCAGCGGCAGCATGAACGTCATCGCCAGAGCGGCGATGGACAACCAGATCGCCCGGCGGCCCGCGGCTTCCGCGGGCTGCTGACCGGCCGGTGCTTGCACCGGTGTCGACACCTGACCTCCTCTGCGTCGCCGGACCGGGAACGGATACGCTTGCAACCCCACCCCGCGATGTCCCTTGGAGTGCGCGTGTCAAAGGCTGGGCGGCTCGTCGTCCTCGTCTCCGGCTCTGGAACAAACCTACAGGCCCTGCTGGACGCTTCCGCCGATCCTTCGTACGGGGCCCGCGTGGTGGCCGTCGGTGCCGACCGCGATGGGATCGAAGGTTTGGCCAGGGCGTCACGCGCAGGCGTACCCACTTTTGTGCATAAATTGCGAGATTATCCATCTCGTGATGCCTGGGACGCCGCCCTCGCCGCCGACATCGCGGCCCACAAACCCGATCTGGTGATCTCGGCCGGGTTCATGAAGATCCTCGGCGCGCCCACGCTCGACGCGTTTCCGGTGGTCAACACCCATCCCGCGCTGCTGCCGGCGTTCCCCGGGGCCCACGGCGTGCGCGACGCGCTCGCGTACGGGGTGAAGGTCACGGGCTGCACCGTGATGCTGGCCGACGCCGGCGTCGACACCGGGCCGATCATCGCCCAGGAGACCGTGCCCGTGCTGCCCGGCGACGACGAGGCCAGGCTGCACGAGCGCATCAAGACCGTCGAGCGCCGGCTGCTCGTCGACACCGTGGGCCGGATGGCCCGCGAGGGCTGGACGGTCAGCGGACGGATCGTCCGCATCGGCAACCATCTAGGAGGGGGAAACTCGTGACCCGCATCGCCATCCGGCGCGCACTGATCGCCGTGTACGACAAGTCGGGGCTGGAGGAACTGGCCAGAGCCCTGGACGGTGCGGGGGTGGAGATCGTGTCGACGGGCGGCACGGCCGCCGCCATCGCGTCCTACGGCATCCCGGTGACCAAGGTCGAGCAGCTCACCGGCTTCCCCGAATGTCTCGACGGGCGGGTCAAGACGCTCCACCCGCGAGTGCACGCCGGGCTCCTGGCCGACCTGGGCAAGCCGAACCACGTGCAGCAGCTCGAAGAGCTGGAGATCGACCCGTTCCAGCTCGTGGTGGTCAACCTCTACCCGTTCGAGCAGACGGTGGCCTCGGGGGCGTCGCCGGAGGAGTGCGTCGAGCAGATCGACATCGGCGGCCCGGCCATGATCCGCGGCGCCGCCAAGAACCACAACACCTGCGCGGTCGTGGTCGACCCCGGCTTCTACGGCGAGGTGCGGGCCGCGCTGGAGCAGGGCGGGTTCACCCAGGCCGAGCGCAGGCGGCTGGCCGGCGTCGCCTTCGCCCACACCGCCGCCTACGACGTGGCCGTCGCCTCCTGGTTCGGCAACGCGTACGCGCCCGAGGAGACGTGGCCGGAGTTCATGGGCGCCACCTGGCAGCGCAAGGCCGAGCTGCGCTACGGCGAGAACCCGCACCAGAGCGCCGCCCTCTACACCTCCGGCAGCGGTGCGGAGAGCGGGGGGCTGGCCAACGCCGAGCAGCTCCACGGCAAGGAGATGTCCTACAACAACTACCTCGACGCCGACGCCGCCTGGCGGGCCGCGTGGGACTTCACCGAGCCGTGCGTGGCCATCATCAAGCACCAGAACCCGTGCGGCATCGCCGTAGGCGCCGACGTGGCCGAGGCGCACCGCAAGGCCCACGCCTGCGACCCGGTCTCCGCCTTCGGCGGCGTGATCGCCGTCAACGGGACGGTCACCGCCGCCCTGGCCCGGCAGATCGCCGAGGTGTTCACCGAGGTCGTGGTCGCGCCCGGGTTCGAGCCCGCGGCGCTGGAGGTCCTGACCGGCAAGAAGAACCTGCGCCTGCTCGTCTGCCCGCAGGGCCCGGCCAACGCGGCCGAGTTCCGCCGCATCGACGGCGGGCTGCTCGTCCAGCAGGCCGACCGGGTCGACGCGGCCGGCGACGACCCGTCCACCTGGCAGCTCAAGGCGGGCGACCCGGCCTCGCCGGAGATGCTGGCCGACCTGGCGTTCGCCTGGCGGGCCGTCCGCTCGGTGAAGTCCAACGCCATCCTGCTGGCCAGCGGGGGCGCTACCGTGGGCGTGGGCATGGGCCAGGTCAACCGGGTCGACTCCTGCCGCCTCGCGGTCAGCCGCGCGGGCGACCGGGCGGCGGGGTCGGTGGCCGCGTCCGACGCGTTCTTCCCGTTCCCCGACGGGCCGCAGGTGCTCATCGAGGCCGGGGTCAAGGCCATCGTGGAGCCCGGCGGCTCGGTGCGTGACCAGGAGGTCATCGACGCGGTCGAGAAGGCGGGCGTCACGCTCTACTTCACCGGCACCCGGCACTTCTTCCACTGATCTCCGAGTTCGGCGGCCCGGACTTCCCGGGCCGCCGATTTGCCGGGAAAGTGCTTCAGCATGCTTCTTGTCCGGTTAACCTGAAGCGCGTTGGGTGTTTCCCGTCCCCCTCGGAGTTGCTTCCATGCCGCTGTTCGACGCGTCCCTGCATGCCTTCCTGGCCGTGAACGGGTTCGCCACCAGCCCCTTCGTGCTCATCCTGCTGGCCTTCATCGGCGCTTACCTGGGCAGCCGGGTCGTGGAGCTGATCCCGTACACCCGCAGGATCATCGAGCGGCGCGAGGCTCAGCCCGCCGAGCGCAAGTAGTCCCAGGCCAGCCTGGCCGCCCCGGCGAGACCGGCCCGCACCCCCAGCGTGGTCGGCCGCACCTCGACGGCCCGCACGAACCCCAGCCCGCCGACGTCGTCCAGCGCCGCCTCCAGCGGCCCGAACAGCACCCGCCCCGCCTGCGAGACGCCCCCGCCGATGACCGCCGTCGTCACCTCGGCGACGGCCGCCGTCGAAGCGATCATCCCGGCCAGCGCCCTGGCGCCCCGCTCGAACGCGGCCTTTGCGACGGGGTCACCGGCCGCCGCGTCCCTTGCGAGCATCCGCGCGTCCGCGACCATGCCGTCTGCGGGGATTCCGGCCTCCGCACCACCGCCTGATTCGCCTGAGATGACGCTGGTCGCGCGTCTGGGGGTCCAGCCGTTCTCCAGGGCCCAGCGGGTCATGTGGGGGCCGCTGGCGTAGCGTTCGACGCAGCCGCGGCCGCCGCACTCGCAGCGCTCTCCGTACGGGTCCACGCTCATGTGGCCGACATGACCGGCGTTTCCGGTAGGGCCGAGCAGGGGGACGCCGCCGATGACGAGTCCGCCGCCGATTCCGGTGGACACGACGATGCCCAGCAGGGCGGGGCTGTTCTGGCCCGCGCCCAGCCAGTACTCGCCCAGGGCCATGCACTGGGCGTCGCCGGCGAGCACGGTGGGCAGGCCGGTCAGCTTCCGCACCTCGTCGCGGAGGGGGAAGCCGCGCCAGTTCGGGATGTTCACCGGGCTCACCGTCCCGGCGGCGAGGTCCAGCGGGCCCGCGCAGCCGATCCCGACCGCCTTGGGTTCCGGCCCGTCCGCGATCACCTCTCCGACTAATGCGCGCAGTGCGGCCATGACGTCCTGGCCCGGTGTGGGCCGGGTCGCGGAGCGCAGCACGGATCCGCCCTCGTCCACGAGCGCGGCGGCGAGCTTGGTGCCGCCGACGTCTATGGCAAGTACGTGAGCCATCACAACTCCTATCGGCGGTCAACCGTGTTTGTGGTGGTTGTCGGGCTGGCGGGGGTCGCCGGGATGCTCTAAACCGGGGACCAGCCGCACCGTCGCGGCCCGCCTCTCGTCGATCCACCGGGTGAACGCCCGCCGCCGCGCCGCCCCGAGCAGGTCCGGCGCTCTGCTCTCCGGAGGGCTGACGTCCGCCGGCTCGGCGACGGCCACGTGCCAGCCCAGGGCGTCTCGTACGGGGCCGGCGAGCGTGCCGGGAGGGCGGGCGCGGATCGCGGCGGCGACGGCGGCGGGCAGCGACTCCAGGGTGACGGCGCCCAGCGGCTCTAGGTCGGCCGGGGTGGCGGACTGCGCGTCCTCCGGGTGCTCGAACAGTCCGTACCGCACCTGGTGGCGGGCGCGCCGGTCTTCTCGTACGGGGGAGGAACGCCAGGAGGCGGGCACCTCGGCGGTCGCGGTCACCTGCCGGTACACCGCGCGCACCCACGGGCTGCCCTGATAGGCGGCGGTGTTGACCGACCCCAGCTCCACGGCGGCGACCGGGTCGAGCGGCGGGCCGTCCACGGGGGTGAGCCCGAGCCGGGCGGCCTCGTCCTCGCACAGGGTTTCGGTGAGGATGACCTGGGTGAGCCACCGGGCGAGCTGCCTGTCTTCCGCGCTGCCGGGCCGGGGGAGCGACGAGGCCGTCGGGCCCTCCCGCAGTGCGGCGATCCGGCGGTCCAGGACGTCCCGCCCTACGGCTCTGCCGCCCACGAAGCCGATGGTCGTCACCGGGTCACCTCCAGGCGGACGGTGGCGGCGTACTGGCAGCGGCCGAACCACATGACCTTGGGCAGCGCCCAGAAGTGCCCGCTTGAGGCGTCTTCCGGGGCCTCCACCGGGAACGTCACGTCACGGGTTCCTCCGGCGGGCACCGTGAAGCCCCGGATGACGTCGGGGAGCAGGTCCCACGTCCCCCAGGGGGCGGCTAGCTGGGCCTCGCCCCGGATCTCGCCTTGGGTGGTGTTCGTGAGCCGGACCGTGAGTGTTGTGCGGTCGCCGGGGTGGAGGGTGAACGTGCCGGTGAGCGTGGTCGCGGTCAGGCCGGTGGGGCGGGCCTCGGTGGCCGTCGTGCCCCGGACGGCGTCGGCGGGGTCGGGCACCGGGCCGGGCACCGGGACCTCGGGAGCGTCGCCGAGCGCCACCGTGGCGACGTCCTCGATCATCTGCCCGCCGACGCCGGTCCTGGCGGTGACGAAGTACAGGCCCCTGCCGGGGGCGGGGGTGACGGTGACGGGGAAGCGCAGGTGGCCGCCCGGCTCGACGCGGAACGGCCGTCGCGTCGGCAGCGCCTCCCACCCCTCCGGCACGAGCAATTCCACGACGCCTTCGTGGGCCGCGTCGGTGAGGTGCGACGCCACGACGACCTCCACCTCGAACGGCCCGCCGGGGGTGACCAGGCCGGGTGTCACGGTGACGGACACCGGCAGGTAGCCGAGTGGGGCGGGCCCCTTGTTGTGCAGCCAGTACCGCGCGTACACAGGCTGGGCGACCTCCCGCACGGCGCCCAGCTCGGGCCCGGCCTCCTCGGGCTGGACGGGCACCAGGAACGTCCCCACCTCGGCTCCACCCAGTCGCACCTCCCCGGTCCCGGACGAGGTCCCCGTGGGGTGTTCGAGGAGGTCGGCGTGGAGCAGGGTCTCGGGGAAGAGAGGGGAGTGGACGGCGGCGGTGGAGTCGAGCCCGGTGGCCTCGACCAGGCGCAGCGTAAGGCTCTCGTCGTCGTGCCGGGCGCGTCCGTGGGCGTGCGGGTTCCCACTGACCTTGAGGGTGCTCACCAGCACGTCCCGCTCGGGCTCCACACGCAGCAACGAATGCGTCTGCGGCAACGCCCCACCCGCCGCGTCCACGACGCGGGGGAGGAGCGGGGTGGTGAACTCCTGGCCCGCTGAGGGCAGGTGGTGGGCTCGCCAGTCGCCTGGACCGGCTGCTAAGGCGTACGAGAACTCGTGCGTCCAGTGCTGGAGCTGGAACGAAGCGCCGTCGGGGCCGGTGCGGCGGGGCGGGTCGATCCAGACGCCGGAGGGCCAGCCGGTGCTGGACCGCATGAGGGACAGGTGCAGCGCTCCCGACGGGTCTACGGCGAAGCCTGGGAGGCCGTACGTGAGCAGGGCCACGGTCCGGTCGTCGAGCCGTTCGGCGCCGAGCGGGCAGAGGGCGGGGATGACGGCGGTGGCCGCGTCGGCGATCAGCTCGTCCAGCGGGCCGGTGACGATCAGGGCCGGGAGGGCACGCAGGTCGCGCAGGTCGGCGCTGGGTTGCCAGACCTCGGGCAGCGGGCGTTCGGCGGGTATCCAGACGCGCGGCGCGCCCGATTCGAGCGCGCGGGAGAAGGCCGGGTCGCAGCGGGAGAGGAGTTCGGCGGTGACGGGGTTGGTGTCCGGGCCGCCGAGCACGATGCGGACGTCAGGCAGGTTGGAGTCCACGTCGAGCCAGCCGTACCGGGTGCCGGAGGCGGTGGAGGTGGTGGCGGTGACCCCTGCCCGGGCCAGCGCGGCGACGAGCTCGCGGGGCGCGTCCGAGGGGCTGGGGACCACGATCTCGGCGACGCCGATCGCCCGCGCGCCCGCCGGGCCGAGGTCCACCCGGGCGGTGGAGGACAGGCCGAACCAGGTGTGGGCCGGGTTGTCGAGCGTCCACGGATGCTCGGCGGAGTCCGCGTCCGGCAGGGCGAACCCGCGCCCGACGACCGCGCCTGCCACGTCCGACACCGGCAGCGCCCCCTCGACGCGCGCCGGGAACCGGACTCTGAGCAGGCGGTCGGCACCGGTGTAGTCGAGCACGCGGGTGGTGAAGTCCACCCGGTCCGAGCCGGTCAGCAGGGTGACGGTCTGTTCGTACGAGACCTCGCCCACCTGCCCGGTGACGACGATCCGCTGCCCGATGGGGGAGACCTCGGCCCGTACCGAGGCCGGGGCGCCGGCGGAGCCGATGACCCGGCCTGTGGGAGTCAGGTGCCATGGTCCTTCGCCCATGTCCGGGTGCTGGGGGTACTCCTCGTACAGGCGCAGCTCGTTCCCGAGGCCGGTGAGGAGTTCGCGGTCGCCGGCCAGGTCGGTGACGGAGGTGAGCGCGCCGCCCCGGGCGGGGTCGGCGACGGCGCGCCACCGCTCGTTCGCGATGGTCGTGCCGGGGAGCTGCCGCCAGACCTTGTCCAGCGCGGTGTGCGGGTAGCGGCCCAGGCCCAGCAGGGCGGCGGGCGCGGAGAGCCGCTCGGCGTCCAGCGCGGCGACCTCGGCGGCCCGCTGGGCCTGCTTGGTGTCGATGTAGGAGACGTCCTTGCCGGTATAGATCGGGTTCATGTCCCGTGATTGAGGGCTGAAGGACGAAATTTCGGTACGAACCGCGTCGAGGAAGTCCCGGGGCGTCCCGCACACGAACCGCGGCCACACATACCGCGCGTTCCAGGCACGGTGGATCTCGGTCACCCACTTGTTGGGCGGGGTGTAGTCGGTGCCGACGGGCAGCAGGACGTTCCGGGTGGCGGCGACGGGCTTGAGCGACCGGTACAGCTCGTACACCGCCGCCATCGCCTCCTCCAGCGTCGGCGCGGAGTCCATCCACCAGCCGGCCGAGTAGTGCGCGGGCATGTAGTGCGTCAGCACCCCCAGCCCGGACGGCGCGATCCACTCGAACTCGCTGGGGAACTGCATCACCGTCGCGTCGCCGCCCGCCTCCCTGTAGTTCCTGCTGATCGGCCCCCACTGGTGGAACGGCCCGCGCGCCCACGCGCTCGCCGTCAGCCCGGCCGCCGCCAGGTAGCCGGGGAACTGCGGGTCGTGCCCGAACACGTCGAGCTGCCAGGCGGTGCGCGGGTCGCCGCCGAGGATGTCGCGCTGGTAGCCGATGCCGTAGACGAGGTTCCTGATGGTGGTCTCGGCTCCGGTCAGGTTCGTGTTGGGTTCGTTGTACGTACCACCGACCAGCTCTGCCCTGCCCTCGGCGAGCAGCGCGCGCAGGTCGGCGCGGCGCTCGGGGCGGGTGTCGAGGAACGGCTTCAGGTAGTCCACCTCGGCCAGCACGAAACGGTAGTCGGGGTCCCGCAGGGCCAGCTCGATGTGCGCCTCCACCAGGGCGAACGCGTTGTTCTCCCAGAGCGGCCTGGTGGTCGCGTCGGCGGCCAGCGGCACCTCCAGCGTGACGGCGCCCTGCCCGGCGGGGACCGTCGCGTCGCCGCGCATGCCGTCCCCGCGCACCTCCAGCGGGGTTTCGCGGTCGCCGCGCACGACGGTGACCCTCAGCACCTGGCGTGGCCGCTCCACCGGCCCCGCGAACAGATCGGTCGGCTCCGCGGACAGCAGGCGAACAGACAATTCAACCCCTAACACCCGGGACCGGCGACGGTCACACTATGCCTTCCCGAGAGGGCTGACAACGATGTCATGGGCAGGGGAAACACACGCGCGGAGGGCATGGAAGGATTGACCCCATGAGCGCAGTAAGACTCGACGGCAAGGCCACCGCGGCGAAGATCAAGGCAGACCTCACGGCCAGGGTCGCCGCACTCAAGGAACGCGGCATCACCCCCGGCCTCGCCACGGTCCTCGTCGGCGACGACCCCGGCAGCCAGATCTACGTCGCCGGCAAGCACCGCGACTGCGCCGAGGTCGGCATCGCCTCCATCCGCGTCGACCTGCCCGCCACCGCCACCCAGGCCGAGGTCGAGGCCGCCGTCGACGAGCTCAACGCCTCACCCGAGTGCACCGGCTACATCATCCAGCTCCCGCTGCCCAAGCACCTCGACACGATGGCCCTGCTGGAGCGGATGGACCCGGCCAAGGACGCCGACGGCCTCCACCCGGTCAACCTCGGCCGCCTGGTCCACATGGTCGAGGCCCCGCTGCCCTGCACGCCCCACGGCATCGTGCTGCTCCTTCAGGAGTACGGGGTCCCCATCAAGGGCGCCGAGGTGGCCGTCGTCGGCCGCGGCATCACCGTGGGCCGCTCCCTCGGCCTCCTGCTGACCCGGCGCAGCGAGAACGCCACCGTCACCCTCTGCCACACCGGCACCCAGGACCTCGCCGCCCACGTGCGCCGCGCCGACATCGTGGTGGCGGCGGCAGGCGTCCCCGGGCTGATCACCAAGGACATGGTCAAGCCGGGCGCCGCCGTCCTCGACGTGGGCGTCTCCCGCGTCAACGGCAAGATCGCCGGCGACGTGGCCGCCGACGTGGCCGAGGTCGCGGGCCACCTCACCCCCAACCCCGGCGGCGTCGGCCCGATGACCCGCGCCCTCCTGCTGTCCAACGTCGTGGAAGCCGCCGAACGCGCCTCCTGATCATTCCCTTGACGAACAGCGAGGGACATCCATGGCCGAACACGTGCAGTCGCTGGCTCGCGGGCTGGCCGTGATCCGCGCATTCAGCGCCACGGCCCCCGAGCTGACGCTGAGCGACGTCGCCCGCGCGACCGGCCTCACCCGCGCCGCCGCCCGCCGCTTCCTGCTCACGCTCGTCGACCTCGGGTACGTGCGCAGCGACGGGCGGCTGTTCTCCCTCACGCCGCGCGTGCTGGAACTCGGGTACGCCTACCTGTCCAGCCTGTCGCTGCCCGAGGTCGCCGCGCCCCATCTGGAACGGCTCGTCGCCGAGGTGCGCGAATCCGCCTCCGTCGCGGTGCTGGACGGCGAGGACATCGTGTACGTGGCCCGCGTCGCCACCGCCCGCATCATGCGCGTGTCCATCAGCATCGGCACCCGCTTCCCCGCCTACTGCACCTCCATGGGCCGCGTCATCCTCGCGGGGCTCCCCCCGGCCGACCTCGACCACTACCTCGCCCACGCCGACCTGCGCCGCCTCACCACCCACACCATCACCGACCCTGGGGAACTGCGCGAAGAACTGGACCGGATCCGCGAGCAGGGCTGGGCGATGGTGGATCAGGAGCTTGAGGAGGGCATCCGGTCCATCGCCGCCCCCATCAGAGACCGCACCGGGGCGGTGGTCGCCGCGGCCAACGTCTCCTCCCACGCCAGCCGGACCACGCTCCAACAGGCCGAAGACGTCCTCCTCCCGGCTCTGCTGGCCACCGCCGCCAAAATCGAAGCCGACCTGGCGTCCCTGGCCCCTTCCCGCCCCTGACATTGCGTGGTTGCTGACCCGGAACGGCGTGTTCCTTGTGTGGGGTCCTGATCTGGAACGGTGCAGTCCTCGCCGCATGCGTCCATCGTGTGAACCTGAAACTGCGCGGTCCTCACCCCTCGCCCGCATGCGTCCTCCGTGTGAGCCTGGCCCGAAACAGCGCGGTCCTCGCCCGAAAGCGCGCTCCGCGCGACCCTGCTCAGGCTGTGTTCTGTGGGGGAGCCGCCAGGGGCCGCCCCTGGACCCCGACCGCTGGGCCGACCTCCGAAAAGGGGGTAGATGCTGACAAGAGGATCATGAAATAAGCGCTGGTCAGAGCAGTAATGGTGAATGCCGCGCCAAGGTGCTCTGAAACCGGTTGGATGCTCCATCGTGACGAGCATGAACGCCACCCGCGTCATCATCACCGCCCTCCTCGCCGAAGCCGAAGGGGTCCGTGCTGTCCAGCACGCCATGCCCGCGATTTTCCCGTGGGCGCGGCACCTCACCGAGGGCGAGACCCGCGAGTTCCTCCAGGACCTGTCCGAGGCCAGTTGTGCCGCCGACGACCAAGACGCCGAGGGGCGTCTGCACCGGGTAATCGCTGATTGGCGCGCGACCGCCTACATCCTGGCCAGTTACTCAACTCATCCGGCTTGACCAGCGGAGGATACATACTGGTGTGCTCCGGATAGCACAATCGTGTTGCTGACGGTGTTCTACAAGACCAAGCAGCATGATCAACGGCAGATCGATAGGGCGGATGATCTGCCTCTATGCGGGGAGGTTCCATGACGGGCTTGAAGGGTCTCCCAGCCATACGCGCTGGCTGTCTCTGGTGACCGTCAGCCCGAACGCCTCCTTGCCCGGGCTGCCGGCCGACTGCCACGTCGAGATCGCCTGTTCGACCGCATCCCACAGCCGCAGCGGTCCGTGCTGACGTACCTTCCACCCGCCGCCGGGCAGCGGCTCCGTGCTGGCTTGGGAGCCGGTGGCCACGTCCAGGAGGATCACCCGGTCCCCCATCCCCAGTTTCTCCGCTGACGGGGCCGCGAGTTGGGCGACGAAGAGGCCGGTCGGGTCTTCCAGCAGGCGGGGATCTATGAGGCTGTCACGCTCCTCTCCGATACCGAGCAGGTAGTGCGAGCGCGGCGGGCGGTCGTGTGCGCGGGCGAACATGAAGGAAAACTCGTCTGGCAAGAACCGGCCCGCGGCGGTGCCGTCGTCGGCCAGGGTGAGGTGTGCCAGAACCGTCGCGGACATCCAGCCGGACAGGGGTGTGGTGATGGTGCCGCCGTCCCGTACCTGCCACAACCAGGGGACGGGGACGTAGCGCACCGAGCAGGTGGCGATCAGGCGGTCGTATTCGGCGTCCTCGTCGTACACGGATAGCCCGTCGCCGACCAGCAAAGTGGGCGTGTAGCCAGCGGTACGCAGAGCCGAGCGGGCGCGACCGGCCACCGCCGGGTCGAACTCGACCGAGGTGACATGGCTGTCGTCGAGACGTTCGCACATCAGACCGGTCGAGTATCCGGTTCCGGTTCCGATCTCCAGCACCCGATCGTCCTCGCCGATCCCGGCGCGTTCGAGCATGCGCACCACCAGGCTGGGCTTCGTCGAGGAGGAGGTGGGCGCTCCGGTCATGGCACCGGTGGCGTCCTCCGCCATGACGCCGTTCACCTGCGTCACCCACGTCTCGTCGACGTACGCCATGGCCAGCCATCGATCCGGGTGCACACGGTCTCGTCTGATCGGCTCCCACACGGGTCCTTCTGGCCCTTCCGCGGGCCTGAAGACCGCCTCTCCCAGGAAGTGCTCCCGACGCACGGTCTCCAGCGGCCCGGACCAATCGGAGTTGGTCAAGCCACCGAGCGTGCGTCGCAGCTCTACGGATTCGCTGCTCATGGGGATCCTTCCGGTCGGGTCAGATGGTCGGCTATCGCGGCGGCGATCCCCTGGGAGATGGCTCCGCCGAACCAGCCCCACTGCCCGTTGGGGTTGCATTCCAGGAAGACCCACTCACCCTTGCCGGTCAGCGCGAAGTCGAACGCCCCGAACACCAGCCGGAAGGCGTCGAGATTCTTGTCCACGCGCACTTGAAAAAGATGGGCGGCGGCCTCGACCCGCTCATCCAGCGCGCCCGGCTCGACGGTGTCGGTCCACACCGTCTGCGCGACGCCATCGAGACTCCGGTAAGGCGTGGACCAGAAAGGCTTGTACACCACGGCGTTCGCCGAGGCGAATGTGCGGGTGTCGGTGAGGTCATTCGTCATCAGCGTGCGAGGAATGGCTAATCCGCAAGCCGCGGCCGTGGCGAGCTGAGCCGGTTTGTATTCGGCGTCACGATTGCGCCAGGGATGATTGAGGTAGCGAGCGCCGGGAAGGGCCGCGAGAACACCTCCCAGTCCGAAACGCGACTGGTCCGCCACCCAACGCCCCGTCATCGTGTCGAGGTGCCCGGGGGCCGTGTACGGCGTGGGCTGGCGCCAGTAGACCGACCGGATGCGGGCCAGGTCGAGGCTTCGCGTCCTGGTGACGATCGAGCCTCGCAGACCGCCTTCGTCAGCCGAGGCCGCCAGTTTCGCCTGACCGGGGAAGTCGGCGCCGGGGTCGAAGCGCGCGACCGGGACGTCCCGTTCGCGTAGTTCTCCCAGCACCAGGTCAGCGGTGGGGTCATCGATGCGGGTCACCACCAGGACCGGTGCGGGCGGCGGCATCAGTCCGGCACCCAATCGGTGGTGGAGTCGGGCTTGCCGATCCCGTTGTCGCTGCCGTCGCCGTCGGGGGTCGGCGGCTGGGTGGCGGTCGACTGCTGCACGTTGGAGCCGTGCTTGGCTGCTTCGATCGGCTGGTTGGTCACCGGGTCGGTGTAGACGCCCATTTGCGTGACGGGATCGAGTGCGACGCGATAGAGGGCGGTGCCGCCTCGGTCAGGAAAGGGAGCCATCCGGCTGATGCCCCAGGGCATGGACGAACTGACGGTCATAGTCGCCTCCTCGGGTTTCGACCGACACGTCAGCGCGTAGTTCCTTACTCCTTAAGGTAGTAAGGAAATCGATAAGAAAGCTCGTACCGGTTCCCGCCCTTGACCCAATGCCGCTAAGTTAGCGATCTTGCGAAGGTCGGGGCGGGTGCGCTGCACCGGGTGGTTGTGGGCGGTAGGTTTCGGCGGTGGCTGGAGCGC
>NZ_JBFAOH010000044.1:0-54671 GCF_040675175.1 Nonomuraea sp. NPDC049649 | reverse complement strand
GCGATCATGTGTTCGTTCAGCGAGTATGTCCTGACGCAGATCAAGACTCTGCGGGCCAGGAGACTGACCGTGTCGCAGATGGCCCGAGAGATGAGTATGAGCAAAGAGGCGATCGAGGCGGCCCTGGAAGAACTGGAGACACGTGTCGAGGGATCATCGGAAACGCGTCGTCGGCCTGTCGTCCAGGAGTCTGTGCCCGCCGAACTCAGAAAGTCCCTTGAATTCCTCGCAGCACACGATCCCAAGGGGTAAAACCGTGATGCCCCGGCGTGGTCACCACCGTCACGGCCGGGGAAGCGCTCCGCTGCTCGGTAACCGGACGAGGAGAAGCCGCACAGGCAGCCACGAGAAAACGAGAAGAGGCGCCACCTGTCGCATCGTCATGGTGCGCCTCCGGCGGCGCCGAAGCTAGGGCTTGAGGAAGGCGCCGAACTCGTGGACGTCGATGAGGCCGTCGCCGTCCTGGTCGAGGCGCTGCACGCCCGCCTGGGCGGCTTCCAGGGTGACCGGCTGGCCGAGGATCTCCATCAGGCGGACGAGTTCTTCGGCCGAGATGCGGCCGTCCTTGTCGGTGTCGATGAGGTCGAAGGTGATGGTGTAGTCGCTCATGGCAGGTGCCCTCCGGGAGATCCGTTGCGGATCAGACCCTAGTGGTCAATCGTCGGCGTATGTGGAGGAATGCCGCTCAAGGTGTCCGCGAGTCGGCGGGATGAGATCTGCCGGGCCTGCTCCGGGGTGATGGCGCCGGTGGCGATGAGCCCGGCGAGCCCGGTGGCGAGCGCGAGCAGTTCCCGGGCCTGGGGCAGGAACGTGTCCGGCGGGTCCTGAGGCGCGAGGCGCCTGAGCAGCAGGGCGATCAGACCGGCCAGGTCGTCGTAGCCGCGGGCGAGGCGGTCGCGCAGGTGAGGCCGCCGCAGCGCGTAGACCTCGAAGGCCTGGGCGATCCGGAAGAGCCGCAGTTCCTCCTCGTTCCCCGGGATCAGCGCGTCCACCAGCGTGGTGAGCATCGCGGCCGGGTCCTCGTCTTGCTGCGCGTCGACCCGCACGGTGCCGCGGTCGTTGATCGCGGCGAAAGCCTCCGACAGGAGAGCGTCCTTGGTGGGGAAGTAGTGCTGGACCCGCCCGACCGAGACGCCCGCCTCCGCGGCCACGTTCCGGATGGTGACCTGGTCGGTGCCCGCCGTGTCGACGATGGCGAACACGGCCTCGATGATGTGCCGCCGCCGTTCGTCGTGGGCCGCGCCCAGCCCGCGCACGCCGGGCCGCTCGTCGCTCATGCCAACCCCTTTCCCAAGTCGATCGTACCGAATTGACGCGACCCCCGGACCGGGCCTAGCCTCAAATCAGTACAGACGTATTGATCTAAGGGGGAGTCGTGGTCAAAGCAGTGGGCCTGGTCATGGCGGTGCAGGGCGGTGGCGGCCTGATCAACAACGTGGCGGGCGGGGGGAAGAGCTGGTTCGTGCTGAACCATCTCGGGCTGCCGACGTCGCTCACGCTGCTCGGGCACGTGCTGCTGCTGGTCGCCGGGCTGGCGCTGCTGGGCAGGGGCGGGGTCCCGGCGTGGCTCAAGGGCGGCGACTGATGGCGGGCCGGATAGGACGCACGCTCCTGGCCGTCCTGGCGGGCGCCACCGTGCTCACGGGAGCCGCCTCAGCGGAAAGCCAGGTCGTCCGTACACGTGACGGGTGGGTGCGCGGCGTGGAGCACGCGAGCCACCGCGAGTTCCACGGCATCCCCTACGCCGCCGCCCCCGTCGGCGCGCTGCGCTGGCGGCTGCCGCGACCGCCGCAGCCGTGGCGCGGCGTGCGGGACGCGACCCGGCCCGGCCCCCGCTGCGCACAGCAGGCCTCGATCACCGGGACGCCCGCCACCGACGCCGAGGACTGCCTGTATCTGAACGTCACCGCCCCCAGGACGGCGAGCCCCCGCACACCGAAAGCCGTGATGGTGTGGCTGCACGGCGGCGGCTTCGTCGAGGGTTCGGGGAGCGAGTACGACGCCCGCCGCCTCGCCACCCAAGGGGACGTGGTGGTCGTCACGGTCAACTACCGGCTCGGCGTCTTCGGCAACTTCGGCCTGCCCGGCCTCGACGGCTCGGGCGCGTTCGGGCTCGCCGACCAGCAGGCGGCGCTCCGCTGGGTCAAGGCCAACGTACGGGCGTTCGGCGGCGATCCCAAGGCCGTGACGCTGTTCGGGCAGTCGGCGGGCGGGCAGAGCGTCTGCGCCCACCTGGCCTCCCCGACCGCGAAGGGCCTGTTCCACCGGGCGATCATCCAGAGCGCCTTCTGCACCGAGAACCTGCCCGCCAACCTGCTCGCGCCCGGCCTGCCGTCCGTGCCGCCCTGGGAGAGCCCGGACGCCCTCGCCGCCCGCGGCCTCAGCAGCGCCGCCGAACTCGGCTGCCCCGACCCGGCCACCGCGGCCGACTGCCTGCGCAGGCTCCCGGCCGAGCGGCTGATGACGGTGTTCGGCCAGTTCGCCGGGCCGGCCTACGGGAGCGCCGTCCTGCCTCGCGACCCCTACCGGATGCTCAGGGAAGGCCGCACGCACCGGGTCCCCGTGCTCTCCGGCAGCACCAAGGACGAGACCACGTACATCCAGGCGCTTCACGACCTGGCCGCAGGGCCGCTGACCGCTCAGGCGTACAAGCGGTACGTACGAGAGGCGTTCGGCGAGGACGCCGGGCGCGTGCTCGCCGCCTACCCCGTGCGCCGGGACGAGCCGCCCAGCCGCACCTGGGCCCGGGTGACCACGGACAGCGCGTTCGCCTGCCCCACCTTCGAGCGCAACCGGCTCTTCGCCCGCCACGTGCCGACGTACGGGTACGAGTTCGCCGACCGGTCCACGCCGCCGACCCTGCCGCCGGTCGGATACCCCTACGGCGCCTACCACTCGGCCGACGCGCTCTACCTGTTCGACCTGCGGGTGGGCGGGCCGGAGCGGGGCCTGTCGGCGGAGCAGCGCCGTCTCGCCCGCACGATCATCGGGCACTGGGCCCGGTTCGCCCGCACCGGGGACCCCGGCTGGCGGCGGACGCGGGACCGGAAGCCGTTCACGCTCTCCCTGGCCCCCGGCGCCGTCCGGCCGGTCGATCTGGCGCGCGAGCACCGCTGCGGCCTGTGGTCCACGGTCAGTCGATGACCGCCGTGACCTCGGCCTCGACGAGGATGCCGGGCTCGAAGAGGACGTCGACCCCGATCAGCGCGGCCGGGGGCGTGGCCAGGTCGAATTCGCGGGCCGCTTGCTCGACGCCCGCGTTGAACGCGTCGTACATCTCCCGCTTCCAGCCCGCGGCGTACCAGGTGAAGCGGACGACGTCGTGGAAGGTCGCCCCCGCGGCGTCCAGCGCCTTGGCGACGTTGCGGTAGACCTGGGCGACCTGCCCGGCGAGGTCGCCCGGGGCGACGAGCTCGCCGTTCTCGTCCCAGGCGACCTGGCCCGCGATGTGGACCTGTTTGCTGCCCGTCGACACCGCGACGTGGTGGTAGAGCGGGACCTGGACGTGGTTGCCGGGGTTGATGAGCGATACGGCCATGAGGTTCCTTACGTAGTCTCTTGCGGTTACTGAGGAACCCTAGGAGAGTGTTTCCTGACATGGAAGAACGCACTTTTCAGTGACTGGGGAACCCGATGGTGACCAAGCAGTTCAGCGGCTCGTCCGAGGCGGATCTGAGACGCGCCGACTCCCTGGCGCGGGAGATCTTCTCCGACATCGCCAACAAGTGGGCGCTGCTGATCATCGAGGCGCTCGGCGACCGCACCCTGCGCTTCAGCGAGCTGCGCGACGAGGTCGAGGGCATCAGCCACAAGATGCTCACCCAGAACCTCCGCATGCTGGAGCGCAACGGCCTGGCCGTGCGCACGGTCTACCCCACCGTGCCGCCCCGCGTGGAATACACGCTCACCGAGCCCGGCCGGGCCCTGCGCGCCACGGTCGACCTCATCTGCGACTGGACCCACCAGCACTTCGGCCACCTCGAATCCGCCCGCCGGAGCTTCGACGGCTGAAAACCCGTTCTTTACGGGTTCTTTGGGGTAGCTCGCCCCGCATGCGGATGACCTATACGAGCGACCTGTGGTGGAAGAACGCCGTCGTCTACTGTCTCGACGTCGAGACCTTCAAGGACGGCGACGGCGACGGGATCGGCGACTTCCGCGGGCTCACCCAGGAGATCGACTATCTCGCCGGGCTCGGGGTCACCTGTCTGTGGCTGATGCCGTTCTACCCCACGGCCAACCAGGACGACGGGTACGACGTCACCGACTTCTACAGCATCGACCCCAGGCTCGGCACGCTCGGCGACTTCGTCGAGTTCATGCGGACCGCCCACGACCGGGGCCTGCGCGTCATCGCCGACCTGGTCGTCAACCACACCTCCGACCGGCACCCGTGGTTCCTGGCGGCGTGCGAGGGCAAGGACGCGCCGATGCGCGACTGGTACGTCTGGAAGGACGAACCGGAGCCGGACCCGCAGCAGGTCGTCTTCCCCGACCAGGAGGACAGCGTCTGGGAGTACGACGAGCACTCCGGCCAGTACTACCTGCACAGCTTCTACAAGCACCAGCCCGACCTGAACATGGGCAACCCGGAGGTCCGCGACGAGATCTCCCGCATCCTCGGGTTCTGGATGGAGCTGGGGCTGTCGGGGTTCCGGGTGGACGCGGTGCCGTTCCTCATCGAGAACGTCTCGCCGGAGCTGGGGGATCCGCACGAGTTCCTGGAGGGCCTGCGCGCGTTCATGACCCGCCGCAACGGCGGCTCGGTGCTGCTCGGCGAGGTGAACCTGCCCTACAAGGAGCTGACGGCCTACTTCGGCGACGGCCTCGGCGACCAGCTCACTCTCTGCTTCGACTTCACCGCCATGCAGCGGGCCTGGCTGTCCCTGGCCCGCCAGGAGGCCGCGCCGCTCGCGGCGGCGTTACGGGACCGGCCCAAGGAGCCCAAGGACGCCCAGTGGGCGATGTTCCTCCGCAACCACGACGAACTGACCCTGGACCAGCTCGGCGAGGGCGAGCGGAACGAGGTGTTCCAGGCGTTCGGCCCGGAGGAGAACATGCAGATCTATGGCCGCGGCCTGCGCCGCCGCATGCCGGGCATGTTCGACGGCGACCCGCGCCGGATGAAGCTCGCCTACAGCCTGATGTTCTCCCTCCCCGGCACGCCGGTGATCTTCTACGGCGAGGAGATCGGGCTCAGTGAGAACCTGGACGTCGAGGGCCGCATGGCCGTCCGCACCCCCATGCAGTGGTCGGAGGAGGGCGGCTTCAGCCCCGCCGAGCCGGTCCGCCCCATGCCCGGCGGCCGCTTCGGCCCGGAACACGTCAACGTGGCCGACCAGAAACGCGACCCCGGCTCCCTGCTCCGCTGGTTCCAGCTCCTCATCGAGCGCTACCGCGAGTGCCCTGAGCTGGCCTGGGGCGACCACGCGGTCCTCGACGCCGGACACCCGTCCGTCCACGCCCACCGCGCCGACGCCGGCGGCGCCACGGTCGTCGCCGTCCACAACCTGTGCGACCAGGCGGCCCAGGCCGAGCTCGCCCTCGACGACCTCGCCGGCTGCCTGCTGACCGACCTGCTGGTGGACGGCACCGTCGAGGTCCCCGCCGCAGGCAGCGTGCGCCTCCCTCTCGACCCGTACGAGACACGCTGGCTACGGGTGTCATCCCGCACGAAGCCTGTGGAGGACGCCTCCGTCAAATCCCGGTGAATCACGTCGTCGCAGGCCAGGCGCGCATCGCCAAGGCAGCGGTCCGTTCCAGGTCGTCGCGGGTGGCGCCGTCGCGGGCCTGGGTGGACATGCCCTGGATGACCGCCGCGTAGTAGGCCGCCAAGCTCGCCGCGTCCGTGTCCGGCGGCAGGACTCCGGCCGTCACATCCTGCTCGATCCGTTCCCGGAGCGCGGCCTTGGCGGCCTCCCGCTTGAGCCGCAGATCCTCCTCGACCTCGGACGAATCGGGCCCGCAGTTCACCGCCGCTGAGATGATCATGCACCCGTGCGGGTGGTCAGGGTCGGTGTACTCGTCCGCGGCCTCGTACAGAATCCGCTCGATGGCCTGGCGGGCCGTCGGCTCCTCGGCGAGCGCGCGGGCGGTGAAGGCGCCGTAGCTCTCCTGGTAGCGCCGGAGCGCCTCCTCGAACAGCCGCCGCTTGTCGCCGAAGGCCGCATACAGGCTGGGTGGCCGGATGTCCATCACCGAGGTCAGCTCGGCGATCGAGGTCGCCTCGTACCCGTGACGCCAGAACGCCCGCAACGCCCGGTCGAGTGCTTCGTCACGGTCGAAGGTTCGCTTTCTCGCCATGCGAACCATTCTATAGCGATCGCTATGTTATCGTTCTGTAGCGATCACTACAGAAAGGAAGCGCGCATGAAGACCGCTCTGGTGACAGGTGCGAGCAGAGGCATCGGCCGCGCCACCGCGCTGCGACTCGCCCGCGAAGGACTCCGGGTCGGCGTCCACTACGGAGTGAACGAGGCGGCGGCCAAGGAGGTCGTCCGGCTGATCGAGGCGGACGGCGGCAGCGCCTTCGCACTCCGGGCCGACCTGGGCGACCCCGCCGAGGTCGAGTCCCTGGCCGCCCAGCTCAGGCAGGAGACCGACCGCCTGGACGTCCTGGTGAACAACGCCGGCATCGGCACCTCCGTACCGATCGACCAGGAGACGGTGGAGACCTTCGACCGCATCTTCGCTGTGAACGTGCGCGGCCTGTTCTTCCTCACCAAGCTCCTGCTGCCGCTCATCCCGGACGGCGGCCGCATCGTCAACGTCACCTCGGGCGTCACCCGCATCGCCTTCCCCCAGGCGATCGCGTACGCCATGACCAAGGGCGCGGTGCAGACCTTCACCCTCGCGCTCGCCAAGGAGGTCGGCCCGCGCGGGATCACGGTCAACAACGTCGCCCCCGGCATCATCGACACCGACGTGAACGCGGGCTGGCTGCACACCCCCGAAGGCCGGGAGTACGCGGCGAGCGTCCACGCCGTCAACCGGATCGGCGAGGCCGACGAGATCGCCGACGTCATCGCCTTCGCCGCCTCACCCGGCGCCGGCTTCATGACCGGCGGCACCCTCGACGCCACCGGCGGCGGCAACCTCTAGGCCACCGGATTCCCACAGGCTGGATGCCCCGTCCTTCAGGGCGGGGAGGATGTCACAGGTAGGAGGGGCCGGTGACGCGGTGCCGGAAGGTCCACCAGACCCAGCCCTGGGCAGCCACCATCAGCGGCATCATCGCCAGCATGGCCGGCACCAGCACCGCCCCCGACGTCCCGGGCTCCAGCGGCAGCCGGAGCCCGGCCAGCACCCCCACCACCAGCAGCGCCGAGGCCGTCAGCGCGTAGGTGCGGGCCTCGCCCGCGCCGCCCGACAGGGCAGCCGCCCGCCGCCGGGGCTCGCCGCGGAGCCGCAGCGCGGCGAAGGCCAGCCCGTGCGCGCCGAACAGCGCCGCCAGCACCGCGACGGGCAGCACCGCGAGCGCCCCGGTCAGCCCGACCAGCACGCCGCCGAGCAGCCCGCCCAGGCTCAGCGCCAGCCCCCAGCTCCCGGCGACGATCGCGCCGTCCCACCAGCTCTGCCAGCGCCGCCCGGTGAGCCGCCCGCGCAGCCACAGCCCCGCGTCCCTGGTCACCCACGACAGCAGCAGCGCCACGACCAGCGGGTAGTTGCCGCTCAGCAGCTCACCCTCCAGCTTCGGGAAGAGCCCGGCCAGCACCCCCGCCGTGACCACCAGCCACACCTCGTTGCCGAGGAAGAACGGCGCGATGGCGGCGATCACCTCACGCCGCTCTTCCGGCGTGCGCCCCAGGTACGGCAGGGCCATGCCGACCCCGATGTCGGCCCCGGCCAGCACCAGGTAGCCGAGCGCGAAGAAGGCCAGAATGAAGATCTCCACAGTCGCTCCTCAGAAGGCGGGGACGGGCTCGGGCTTCTCGGCGGGCCGCACGCCCAGCGCGACCCCGTCGGGCCCGCGGCGGGCGGCCCTGGCCAGCAGCCAGTAATTGATCACAACCAGTACGGCGAACACCGCGGCGAACGCGGCCAGCGAGAACCGCATCATCCCCTCGCTGATCGGCGACATGGCGTCCCGCGTGGTCAGCAGCCCGTGCACGGCCCACGGCTGCCGCCCCACCTCACGGAAGATCCACCCCGCGATCATGGCGAGGAACGGCAGCGGGATCGCCGCCACCAGCAGCACGTGCCAGGCCCGGAAGCGGTGCACCACCGGCCGGACGAGCATGAGCAGGAAGTTCAGCCCCGACAGCAGGAACATGATCGCGAACAGGATCAGCATCGCCAGCGCCGAGCTCCGCACCCACTCCTCGGGCGGCAGGTAGTAGCCGGGCCCGTGCAGCGCCGTCATCTCCGCCTGCACCTCGGCGGCCCGCTCGGCGTCGCCCGTCCAGGCGGCGAGCTTGCCCGGCTGCAGCGTGGCGAACCCGAGCCCGCCGAACGTGGCCGTGACCATCGTCGCGGGCAGCGCCACACCCACCCCGACCCGCAGCGACTTCCGGAAGAAGTCCAGGTCAGCAGTACGTTTGAGCAGGTGGTAGCCGCTCACCCCGGCCATGAAGAAGCCACCGACCATCATCGCCCCGCCCAGGACGTGCCCGAGCGCCACCATCGCCGCCGGGTTGGCCACCATCGCGCCGAAGTCGGTGATGTGCAGAGAGTTCCCGTCGAACCGGTAGCCGACCGGGTTCTGCAGGAACCCGTTGGCCACCAGGATCCAGAACGCCGACGCGTACGCGGTGAGCGTGACGATCCAGATCGTGGCCAGGTGCGCCCACCGGTTCAGCTTGTCCCACCCGAAGATCCACAGGCCGAGGAAGGTCGACTCGATGAAGAAGGCGACCATGGTCTCCAGCGCCAGCGCGGAGCCGAACGCGTTCCCGGCGAACTCCGTGAGCCCGCTCCACGCCATGCCGAGCTGGAACTCCATGACGAGCCCGGTGATGATGCCCATCGCGTAGTTGATGACGTAGAGCTGGCCCCAGAACCTGGTCATGCCCAGGTGGACCGGGTTCCGGCTGATGGTGGCCCGGGTCTGGATGACGGCCACCAGCGTGGCCAGGCCGAGCGTCAGCGCCACGAAGAGGAAGTGCGCGCCCGCGGTGAGCGCGAACTGCAATCGCGCGAGGTCGACGGTGTCCATGCGAGCCACCATCGCGTCACGGTCATGCCCGGGTCGTCCGCCCCGGGCGGGCATTCACCGTACGCCCGGGGTCACAGCCGACGCCCCGGATCGTACTCCTCAGGAGGTAAACCAGCCCGGCGTGATGATCCCGGCCTCGTAGGCGATCACCACGAGCTGGGCCCGGTCGCGCGCCCGGAGCTTGGTCATGATCCGGCTGACGTGGGTCTTGGCCGTGGCCGGGCTGAGCACCAGCCGGGCCGCGATCTCGTCGTTGGACAGCCCGCCCGCGACCAGCGCCAGCACCTCGCGCTCCCGCTCGGTGAGGGCGTTCAGCTCGGGGCCGGGCTCGGGCCGCTTGGCCCGCCCGGCGAACTCGGAGATGAGCCGCCGGGTGACGGACGGCGAGATGAGCGCGTCGCCCCGGGCGACCACGCGGACGGCGTGGATCAGCTCGGCCGGCTCGGTGTCCTTGACCAGGAACCCGCCCGCGCCCGCGCGCAGCGCCCCGTAGACGTAGTCGTCGAGGTCGAACGTGGTCAGGATGATCACCTTGACCGCGTCGAGCCGGGGGTCGCCGGCGATCCGGCGGGTGGCCTCCAGCCCGTCGAGCTCGGGCATGCGGATGTCCATCAGCACCACGTCGGGCCGCAGCTCGCGGGCGAGCGTCACGGCCTGCGCCCCGTCGCCAGCCTCGCCCACCACCTCCAGGTCGTCCTCGTCGCTGAGGATCGACCGGAACCCGGCCCGTACCAGGGTCTGGTCGTCGGCCAGCAGCACGCGGATCATGTAGCTCCGTTCAGCGGCAGAGTGGCGAGGACGCGGAAGCCGCCCTCCGGCCGGGGGCCCGCCTCCAGGCTGCCGCCCAGCGCGGCGGCGCGTTCGCGCATGCCGCGCAGCCCGAAGCCGCTGCCTTCGGTGTACGTGACGCCGGGCCCGTCGTCTTCCACGCGGATCATGATAAGTCCGTCGCCCGCGGTGACGGCCAGCCTCGCCTCCCCGGCCCCGGAGTGGCGGGCGACGTTCGTCAGCGCCTCCCGGATGATCCGGGTCGCGGCCAGATCGACCTCGACCGGCAGCCGGTCGAGCGGCCCGGACAGCTCGGTGTGGACCTTCAGCCCGGACGCCTGCACCAGCGCGTCCAGCCGCGACAGGCTGTCGGCGGGCGCGGTCGGCGCGTCCTCGTCCACCTGGCGCAGCACCCCCAGCGTGGTGCGCAGCTCGCGCAGCGTCTCCTTGCTCGTGTCCTTGATCGTACGGAGCGCCCGCTCGGCGTCCTCGGGCCGTTTCTTCAGCCCGTGCAGCGCGGCCGACGCCTGCACGTTGATCAGTGAGATGTTGTGACCGAGCACGTCGTGCAGCTCCCGGGCGATGCGCAGCCGCTCCTCACCGGCGCGCCGCCTGGCCTCCTCCTCCTTGCCGTACTCGGCCTCCCGCGCCCGGCGCTCGGCCTCCAGGAGGTAGGCGCGGCGGTTGCGGGTCACGCTGCCCGCCGCGATGGCCGCCACCACCCAGCCGGTGATCATCACGAAGGTGCCGTCGTCCACATGCCGGGTGCTGCCCGAGACCTCGCCCAGCCCCATCGCGAGCAGGGCGACCGAGCCGGTGGCGATGGCGGCGATGAGATGACCCCGCTCGGCCGCGGTGTAGAGGACCACGAACGGCAGGTAGATGATCGGCGCGTCGAGCGCGGAGAACGGAAAGTAGAGCCCGGTCGCGGCGACCACGACCACCAGGGCCACCACCGGATGGCGCTCACGGACCAGCACCCCGGCGAGCGCCACGGCCGGCAGCACCACGTCCAGCACCCCCGGCCCCAGGCCGGCGCGGACCACCCACGTGACGACCAGCACCAGCACCGTCACCACCACGATGACGAGCGACGCGATCGTGCTCGACGGCAGCCTGCGCATGCCCCCATTCTCCCCGCTCACGGAGCGTACGGGCCATACATCGGTAGTCGTAACCCGCCCGGCGGCGGGTACAGCCCCGGAATGAGCATCCAAGAGGAACTGCGGCGGCTCGACGAGGAGATCGCCCGGCTGAAGCAGGAGAACCGAGAGCAGCGCGAGCAGATCAGGGACATGGGCGCGACCGACCAGACGGAGATCGCCGCCCTGATCACCCAGGCCGACGAGCAGGCGGGCCTCATCGCCGAGCTGGAGGAACGCCGCGAGAGCCTGCTGCGCCGGCAGAACGGTGCGTGAGCGGGCGGGTCAGCGCAGTTCGGCCCCCACCTGGTGCAGGTGCCGCAGCGCCTGCCCGTACGAGGAGAACAGCCCGGTCTCCAGATAGCTGACGCCGATCTCCTCGCAGTAGCGCTGCACGATCGGCTGCGCCCTGCGCAGGTTGGGCGCCGGCATGTTCGGGAACAGGTGGTGCTCGATCTGGTAGTTGAGCTGGCCGAGCGCCACGTCGACGAGGAACCCGCCCCGCACGTTCCGCGAGGTGAGCACCTGCTTGCGCAGGAAGTCCAGCTTGTCCTCGGCGGTGAGGACCGGCATGCCCTTGTGGTTCGGCGCGAACGAGCAGCCCAGATACACCCCGAACACACCCTGGTGCACGAGCAGGAACAGCAGCGCCTTGCCGACCGGCAGCACCGCGAAGACCGCGCCGAAATAGAGCACGAAGTGCGCCAGCAGCAGCGCCGCCTCGGTGCCGCGGCGCCGGCCACCCGGCTTGAGCACCGACTTCACGCTCGCCACGTGCAGATGCCACGCCTCCAGCGTGAGCAGCGGGAAGAACCAGAGCGCCTGCCGCTTGGCGATGAACCGGGGCAGCCCGCGGCTCCGGCCCACCTGGTCCTCCGACCAGACGATCACCGCGGGGGAGACGTCCGGGTCGTGGTCCTCGTGGTTGGGGTTGGCGTGGTGCTTGTTGTGCTTGGTGTTCCACCAGCCCCAGCCGAGCCCGATGCCGAGGTTGCCGACCAGGATGCCGACGGTCTCGCTGGTCCGGCGGCTCCTGAAGATCTGCCGGTGGCCCAGGTCGTGGGCGATGAACCCGACCTGGGTGAAGACCACGGCGAGCACCACGGCCACGAGCAACTGCAGCCACGAGTCACCCACCCACACGAACAGCGCCCAGCCGCCCGCGTAGGCAGCCGCGACGAGGGCGCCGCGGACGGCGTAATAGACGGGACGCCGGTCGAGCAGACCGGCCTCACTGATCTTGGCGGCGAGTCTGGCGAAGTCACTGCCACGCGTCGCCACACTGACGGGATCGGCCACAGGTCTCCTCGATGTCGAGATGGACGGATGATTCCAGACTGTCCCATCCGCCGCGCCCGTGAAAGATCCACTCATGCGCTCAGAATCGGGTGAGCCGCTCCACCCGCGCTTCGAGCGGGCGCCGCGGCACGGTCGCCTCGGTGAACTCCGGCAGCCCCACGATCAGCTCGCCGTCCGAGATCCGCAGCCCGCTCGCCGCCGCGGGGGCGTCGATGCTGCGCCGCCCCATCCGGTAGAGGGCGCCGCGTCCGTAGTGTACCCGGATGCTCTCCAGCCCCGGCCGGACCCGTGCCAGGCAGGCGCCCATCGGCACCCCCAGCCGGTTCGGCGTCAGGCCGGTGTGCTCGCTCCCCGCCACCACCAGCGTCGGAGCGGCCACCGTGTCGAGCACCCGCCGGGCCATCGCCGACTCCCCGGCCGACCAGTCACCCGGGGAGTCGCCGTCGAACAGCGTCACCGTGATCGGGGCGAGCTGCCGCAGCACCGCCAGATGCCCCGCCGTCACCCGGCCGTCGCCCGCCCACCACTGCGGGCTCTCCAGCGGGGTGCCGTGCCTCAAGTACGTGTAGAGCTCCAGGGTCAGGTCGGCGTGCCATTCGAGCGCCAGGCTGCCGAGCTCCAGCTCCCGCATCAGCCGCAGAATGACCAGCGGGTTCTCCCGTACACCCGGAATCTCGCCGAGCAGGAGCAGACCGGTCTCCAGCAGCGACCGGCGCGCTCTCTCCAGGGCGGCCTCCTCCATCGGCAGCTCGAACCCGCTCGTGTCGAAGTCGGCCACGGCCCTCGTCAGGCCGTCGATGGTGTCAACGCCCGGCATGCCTCCCAGCCTGGTCCGGGCCGCCGGGCAGGGCAACGGCCCTTTCGCCCAGCGGTCATGCCCGCTCGCCCAGCGGTCGCATCACCCCGGGGACAGCCGGTCGCCCACCTGATCAGTGGGTCGGATCAGTCTGCGGACAGCCGGTCGAACAGCGCCAGCGCCGCCGTCCGCACGTCGTCGGGGGAGAGGCCGTCCAATGTCTTCCGTGCCTGCGCGGCGTCGCGGGTCGTCGCCAGAGTGATGGCGACGGACGACGCGGCGGCCCGGTCCACAGACCCCTCCGGCGCGGCGTCGGCGAGCTCCTGGGCGTCCGCGGCGAGGTCGAGATTGTCTCTCAACGGGCCTCCTCAGTCGGCTGGTCGGCCCATTGCACCACCCGGCGGCGCGGTCGTTCCATGACTTCGGCGCATCAGGGTCTGAGCGGGTCGTGCCCGGCGGTCATGAGCACCCGCCGCGACTCGTCGTCCGTCTTGTCGCCCACGGTCTCCACCAGGTCGATGACCTGCCGCATCACCCGGACGTCGTCGTCGGTCAGATCGACCTTGCGCTTGCCCAGCACGTGCAGCACACTCCTGCCCAGCTCGTCGACGCCCAGGTCAGGATGGGCCGTGAACGCCTCCTCCCCGGAGGCCTCGGCGAGCAAATAGGAGCGCAGCTCTTCCGAGGTCATGTTGACCACCCGGTGGAACTCGTCCCAGAGCATGTCCGTGTCGATACCTTCGGTCATGCCCGCCGCCTACCCGGCCACCCGCCGGTTACGCGCCCGGAACGGCCAGCCCCGACTCGTAGGCGGCGATCACCGACTGCACTCGGTCGCGCAGGCCCAGCTTGGCCAGCAGGTTGCTGACATGCGTCTTCACCGTATGCTCGCTGACCACCATCACCTCCGCGATCTCCGCGTTCGACAGCCCTCGCGCGATCAGCTGCAACGTCTCCCGCTCCCTCGCCGTCAGCACGTCCAGCGCCTTCCCAGCACCCCGCTTGACCGGGCGCGACGTGAACTCACGGATCAGCCGGGTCGTCACCGACGGCGCCAGCAGCGACTCACCCGCCGCCACCACCCGCACCGCGTTCACCAGATCGTCCCTGCGCACATCCTTCAACAGAAACCCGCTTGCCCCCGCCCGCAGCGCCTCATACACGTAGTCGTCCAGATCGAACGTCGTCAGCATCACCACCCGGCACCCGGTCTCGGCACACACCACCCTCGCCGCCTCGATCCCATCCATCCGCGGCATCCGGATATCAAGCAGCAGCACATCCGGCCGGTGCTTTCTGACCGCCGCCACCGCCTCCACCCCGTCCCCCACCTCAGCCACCACGGCGATATCGGCCTGCGCGTCCAGAATCATCGCGAACCCGCTCCGCACCAACTCCTGATCATCAGCCACCACCACCCGGATCCCCGCACTCATCTGCGCCTCCCTCCCCTTCCGCCCAAAACCTTCATAGACAGACCCCCCCTCCGAAACCCCCGACTACTCCTCTGAGGCAAAAGCGGGCGGCCGACCGTCCTTTCCGGAAACGGAAGCTGGAGGGGGCGGCCCACCCCGCTCTCCTGACACCCTCCGGTCGGCTCACCGCCCCTCGGGGAGCGGTCGTCGCAGGAATGGGCGGCGGACCGGCCGACCGTTCCTCTCCGGCCACGGCTGCGGTACGGGTGGGTGCCGCACTGGCCGACCACTGCTGCCTGGGAACGGCTGTGACAGGAGGGCGCGGCGCGGGGACCGACCCTTTCTCTCCGGGGACGGCCGTCGTACGAGTGGACGGCCCGCTGGCCGACGCCCGGTCTCCTGTGGCAGGGTCGCGGGACGGTGGGTTTCGCTGGCCGCTTCTCTTTCATGACAGGGGGAGGCGGGCGGAGACGCGGTAGCCCGGGGCGTCGCTGCGGGGGCCGATGGTGGCGGTGCCGCCGCAGGAGGCGGCGCGTTCGCGGATGACGATGAGGCCGTGGCCGCCGGAGGGGAGGGCGGGGGCCGTGCCGTGGCCGTTGTCGGTGATGTCGAGCATGAGGGTGTCGTCCTTCCAGGTGAGCCGGATCCAGGCGTGGGTGGCCCCCGCGTGTTTGACAGTGTTGGTGAGAGCTTCCTGGGCGATCCGGTAGGCGGCCACCGCGCAGCCGGGCGTGACCGGTCTGGGGTCGCCCGTCACCTCGTACGACACCCGCAGCCCCGCGCCCGAGACCTGGGCGGCCAGCTCGGGCAGGTCGTCGATGGAGGGCTGGGGAGCGAGCGGCGCCGAGTCCTCCTTGAGCACGCCGAGCATGCGCCGGATCTGCTCCATCGCGTCCCGCCCGGCCCCGGCGATGGCGTCGAAGGCCGCCTCCGCCCGTGCCGGGTCCTGTCTGACGGCGACCGGCCCGGCCTCGGCCTGCACCACCATGAGGCTGATGGCGTGGGCGAGTATGTCGTGCATGTCGCGGGCGATGCGGGCGCGCTCACGTTCGGCGGCGCGTTCGGCTTCGAGCTGGCGTTCCCGCTCCAGCCGGGCCGCCCGCTCCGCCAGCGCCGCCGCCTCGGCCTGGGAGCCGGCCGCGGCCCGCCCCAGCGCGTACGCGGCCACCAGCAGGATGCTGCTGCGCAGGGCAGTGTCCACAGAGCCGGGCAGGAGGAACGGCCCGATCACGGTCCCGGCGAGCAGCACCAGCCGGATCCGCCGGGGTGACCGCATGGCCACGGTGTAGTAGGCGACCAGCATCCCGTACCAGACGGGCTGTTCGGCGACGGGCCTGGCCAGGTCGTACAGCAGGCTGACGGTCAGTGACACGGCCAGCACCGTCACCGGGGCCCGGCGCCGCCAGGCCAGGGGCAGCGACGCGGCGACCGCGACCGCGTACCCCCACCAGTGCCACGGCGACCCGTCTTCGGCCCGGGTGGTCAGCAGCGGCCAGAGCTGCGCGCCGGTGACGAGGAGGGCGAGCGCGCCGTCCACGAGCAGGGGCGGCAGCGCTCGCGCGCGCCGCCGCAGCACGGTCACGAACGGTGACTCCGGCACGGCTTCCCATTCTCCCGCACCGTACGGAAAATCCCGAGATGTCATGAGACTGGAACGAGTCGGCCGCGCAGGGCCAGGGGGAGGAACGCGACCACAGCCAGGATGGACCCCACCGGGATGAGGTCGAGCGAGATCAGCGGGAGCGCGACCTGTCCCAGGACCAGCAGCGGCATCCAGGGCCGGACACGCCGCCGTACGGCGAGCTGGACCGCGAAGGCGAGCAGCGCGGCGTAGAACAGGACCGGCCCGGCCTGGTACACCAGCAGCGGCACCCCGGGCACCGCCTGGACCTGGTCGAACAGCGGCCCCATGTCCTCATGCCGGTCGGCCAGGAAGCCCACCACCACGTCGATGCCGAACTGGGCGATCGCGAACCCGATCCCCGCGAGCCCGGCGGCGTAGGTGACCGTCGCCAGGGTGTCGCCGAGCAGCCGGCGCATGTCCCGGAGCATCACCGCGAACAGCACCAGCGCCGCCATGAACGCCAGGTGCCCGACCGTCCAGGCCACCCCGGGCCCCATGACCCCGTCGAGTCCGTCGATGATCCTGAGCACCCCGTAGACCAGGGCGAGTAGCGGCGCTGCGACGTAAGAGAAGGCCGCGAGCCTGGTGGGCGGCGGGGCGGGGGCGCTGGACATGGCGGGCTCCTTCGAGAAGAGGTTGCCCACCTATCGTGAAATTTCCGGCCTCTCAGCGGATCGCCGCCACGACCTATCCTCGGCCTCACTCTCAAGAGTGAGATCGGGAGGGGCAAGCACGTCGGGCTCGACCGTTCCCCGCTCTCCTTCTCACGGGTTAGTGCGGAAGCATGCCTGGCCTTCTCACGAGTGGGTGTGGAAGAACTCTTTCAGTACGGGGGCCAGCACGTCGGGTTTGACCATGTGGGTCTGGCCGTCGAGGGTGCGGTGTTCGGCGTCGGGGAGGACGCGGGCCAGGTCGCGGGTGCCGTTGCGGATCCAGGCCGGGCTCTTGCCGCCGTCGACGACCAGGGCCGGCATCTTGACGCCGTCCCACCGTCCCTCCGGCAGCGGCCGGCCCTGCGCGAACTCGGTCACGAACGCGGCGTCGTACGGCAGCGTACGGGCGACTTTCTTCATCCCCGACCAGCCGGGCACGAGGGGCATGAGGGCGACCATCGGGGCGGGCAGGCCGACGCCTTCGCGCATGAAGTAGCGGATCGCCGCGCCCGGCTTCCCGGCCGCGAGCAGGGACTCCAGGGTGGCGGTGTAGTCGGCGGGCATGGGCGGGCGGGTGCCGTCGACGACGAACGGCGGTTCGTACACGGCGACCTTGCTGACCGGCAGCCCGCTCGCGGCGGCGGCCAGGGCCAGCGCGGCGCCCGAGGAGATCCCGTACAGGAAGACCGGTTCGCCGATCAGCTCGATCAGGGCGGCGATGTCCTCGACCTCCCGCTCGGGGGCGTACGGCGGGGTGTCGCCGCTCTCGCCGCGGCCGCGCCGGTCGTAGGTGTAGACGGTGTAGTCGCCGGTCAGCCGCTCGGCGAGCGGGGTGCTGGGGCCCGAGGCGCGGTAGCACATGGCGCCGTCGACGAGCAGGAGCGCGGGGCCCTGTCCGGTCCGGCTGTAGGCGATGGGGGTGCCGTCGCGGGAAGTCACCGTGGTCATGTCCTGTCTCCTCCGTCGGGTGCCCCCGAGCGTTTCACCGACAAATAAAGTTGTCAACAGCGCCGCATTGACTTCCCTTTTAGAGGATGAGCATCCTCTAAATATGACTTATGTGATCGCTGAGCCGTGTGTGGACGTGGTCGACCGGGCGTGCGTGGAGGAGTGCCCGGTCGACTGCATCTACGAGGGATCGAGGGCGCTCTACATCCAGCCGCTGGAGTGCGTCGACTGCGGGGCCTGCGAGCCCGTCTGCCCGGTGGAGGCCATCTACTACGAGGACGACCTACCCGACCGGTGGAAGATGTTCGCGGCGGACAACGACGCGTTCTTCAGCGAGACGCTGCCCGGCCGCGACGCGCCGCTGGATTCGCCCGGTGGGGCGTCCAAGCTCGGCAGGCTCGGTGTCGACACCCCGCTCGTCGCGAGCTACCCGGTGTCGTCATGACGGACCGGGCACGCGTCCACGAGGTGCTGTCGGTGCCCAGCCGGGTCGCCATCCTGGACCTGCTGCGCGACCGGTCGGAGCCGCTCGACGCCCGCGAGCTCGCCGCCGAGACCGGCCTGCACGTGACCACCGTCCGGTTCCACCTGTCGGCGCTGATCGAGGCCGGGCTGGTCACCGAGCGGGCCGAGCGGAGCGGCGGCCGGGGCAGGCCGCGCACGGTCTACTCGGCGTCCTGGGCGGCCGAGCCCGAG
Organism: Nonomuraea sp. NPDC049649; assembly: GCF_040675175.1. Lineage (NCBI taxonomy): Bacteria > Bacillati > Actinomycetota > Actinomycetes > Streptosporangiales > Streptosporangiaceae > Nonomuraea > Nonomuraea sp. NPDC049649. The sequence goes on along the minus strand of NZ_JBFAOH010000044.1, from coordinate 36,176 downwards.
CACGGGCCCTACCAGGAGCTGGCCGAGCTGCTGGCCCGCCACTTCGCCGACACCCCGGCCCAGCGGGCGCGGCGGGCGGAGCAGGCCGGTGAGGAGTGGGCGCGGCGGCGGCTGAACCCGTCGGCCGCCGGGGACGCCCGGTCGGTCGTGACGGCGATGTTCGCCGAGATGGGGTTCGACCCCGAGCCGACCGAGGACGGGCACGTCCTGCTGCACGGCTGCCCGTTCCGCGCCAGCGCCCGCGAGCACCCCGAGGTGGTCTGCGGCGCCCACCGCGGGCTGCTGCGCTCCGCGCTCGAACGGCTCGACCCGGACGGGCCCGAACTGGAGCTGCACGCGTTCGTCCGTCCCGACCTCTGCGTCGTCGCGCCGGCCGAGCCGGGGAGCTCGCCATGGTCGTGAGTCCGCCGAAGGTCCATGAGCATGTCGAGACACCGGCGGGGCGCCGTCTGGCGTCCTGGCTGTCGTCCACGGACCACAAGGTGATCGGCTACCTGTATCTGATCACGTCGTTCGGGTTCTTCTTAGCCGGCGGGGTCATGGCGCTGGTCATCCGCGCCGAGCTGGCCCAGCCCGGGTTACAGCTGGTCACCAATGACCAGTACAACCAGCTGTTCACCATGCACGGCGCGATCATGCTGCTGCTCTTCGCGACGCCGCTCTTCGCCGGGTTCGCGAACGTGGTGATGCCGCTGCAGATCGGCGCGCCCGACGTGGCCTTTCCCCGGCTCAACATGGTCAGTTACTGGCTGTTCCTGTTCGGCGGCCTGATCGCGGTCAGCGGCTTCTTCACCCGCGACGGGGCCGCCGCGTTCGGCTGGTTCGCCTACACGCCGCTGTCGAACATCGCGAGCTCGCCGGGCATCGGCGGCGACCTGTGGATCATGGGCTTCGTGCTGAGCGGGCTCGGCACGATCCTGGGCGCGGTCAACTTCGTCACCACCATCATCGGCATGCGCGCGCCCGGCATGACCATGTTCCGGCTGCCCATCTTCACCTGGAACGTGCTGCTCACCAGCATGCTCGTGCTGATGGCCTTCCCCGTGCTCGCCGCCGCGCTGCTCGCGCTGGAGTCGGACCGCAAGTTCGGCACCCAGATCTTCAGCCCCGAGGTGGGCGGGCCGATCCTCTGGCAGCACCTGTTCTGGTTCTTCGGCCATCCCGAGGTGTACATCATCGCGCTGCCGTTCTTCGGCATCGTCACCGAGGTCATCCCGGTCTTCTCGCGCAAGCCGGTCTTCGGCTACATCGGCCTGGTCGGCGCCACCATGGCGATCGCCGGGCTGTCGATGACGGTCTGGGCGCACCACATGTTCCCCACCGGTCAGGTGCTGCTGCCGTTCTTCTCGTTCATGAGCTTCCTGATCGCGGTGCCGACGGGAGTGAAGTTCTTCAACTGGGTCGGCACGATGTGGCGCGGCCACCTGACCTTCGAGACGCCGATGCTCTTCGCGGTCGGCTTCATGGCCACCTTCCTCTTCGGCGGGCTCACCGGCGTCATCCTGGCCTCGCCGCCGCTCGACTTCCACGTCACCGACACGTACTTCGTGGTGGCCCACTTCCACTACGTGGTCTTCGGTACGGTGGTGTTCGCGATGTTCTCCGGCTTCTACTTCTGGTGGCCCAAGATGACCGGCCGGATGCTCGACGAACGACTCGGCAAGATCCAGTTCTGGCTGCTGTTCATCGGTTTCCACACCACGTTCCTGGTGCAGCACTGGCTGGGCATGGTGGGCTTCCCGCGCCGCTACGCCGACTACGGCGTCAACGACGGCTTCACGACCCTCAACCAGATCTCGTCGGTGGGCGCGCTCATCCTGGGGCTGTCGACGGTGCCGTTCCTGCTCAACGTCTGGATCACCGCGCGCAAGCCGCGCTGGGTGACGCTGGACGACCCGTGGGGCTTCGGCAACTCGCTCGAATGGGCCACCAGTTGCCCGCCGCCCCGCCACAACTTCACGTCCATCCCGCCCATCCGCTCCGAACGGCCCGCGTTCGACCTGCACTATCCGAGGGAGCGAGCACCATAGAGATCCTCGGCACGCCCCCGCAACCGTCCGGGCTGCGCCGGACGCTGTTCCGGCTGCCCATCCACCTGTACCGGCTCCGGCTGGGCTGGCTGCTGGGCGGCCGGTTCATGCTGCTCACCCATACCGGGCGGGTGTCCGGCGAGCCGCGCCAGGCGGTCATCGAGGTCGTCGGCCACGACGCGGCGAGCGGCGGTCACATCGCCGCCGCCGGGTACGGCCGCCGCTCCGACTGGTACCGCAACATCCTCAAGACGCCCGAGGTCACCGTCCAGGTCGGCAACCGCGCCCGGCCCATGACCGCCCGGCCGCTCAGCGCGGACGAGGGCGCCGACCTCATGGCGAGGTACGCGCTCCGCAACCCGCGCATCGCCAGGCGGCTGGCCAAGCTCATGGGCTTCCTGGTCGACGGCTCCGAGTCCGACTTCCGGGAGGTCGGGCGGCGCATCCCGTTCGTCCGCTTCACTCCTCGCTGACCTCTTTGCTGATCACGTCGTACACCAGCAGACCGTCCTCCCGCACCCGCGCGCCCGCCGTCGGCCGGTGCTCGGCCGCCGAGCCGCTGTGACTCAGGTGCAGCACCGGCACGCCCCTGACCAGCACCGCGAAGTCGGCGATGAGCCGCCGGTGGCAGCGCCACCAGAGCGACTCCGAGCACATCACCGCCGTCCGCGTCCGCGCCGCCTGGGCCAGCAGCTCGTCCATCGCCTCCAGGAAGGCCGGGTCGCGCGTATAACCCGCGTAGCCGCGGAAGGAGTCGTTCTGCCAGAAGACGTCGGGCGAGCCGGGCGCGGGCTTGCGGAAGCCGCCGAGCCGCTGGTCCCACCGGTAGGCGATGCCGGCTTCCGGCAGCCAGCGGGCCAGCTCCTCACGGCGCGCGTCCGGGTTGCGCCTGCTGCCCGGCGCCGTCCGTACGTCCACCACCGCTTCCACGGCGGCGTCGCGCAGCACGGTGGCCAGCTCCGCGCGGCCCGCCGTGCCGTGACCGAAGGTCAGCAGCGGAAGCGTCATACCTTCGCGACGGTCAGCAGGCAGGCGGCGTCCTCCAGCGCCTCCAGGCTGTGGCGGGCGTCGGGGATCACCAGGTAGTCGCCCGTCATGCCGTCCCAGGAGTCGTCGCCGCTGACCAGCCGGACCCGGCCGTGCAGCACCATCAGGGTGGCCTCACCGGGGTTCTCGTGCTCGGCGAGCGACTGCCCGGCCTTCAGCGCGATGAGCGTCTGCCGGAGCACGCGCTCGTGCCCGCCGTAGAGGGTTTCGGCGCTGCGGCCCGTCGAGGCGTCGGCGGCGCGCTTGAGGTTCTCGCGTACGAGTGCGTCCAGCGATGTCTTCTGCATGTTCCGAGTCTGGCACCCGAGGTGACCGGAGATGACGTCCAGGGTCAGGAAAGCCGGCGGTGTCCTGCGCCGCTCCGGGCCCTGTGCTCCGTCGTCTCCTGTTCCTGCTCCCGCCGCCGCTTGCGCCGCCGCCCGAGATACCAGCCGATCCCGAGCGCGGTGAGACCGAGGGGAGTACGCGCGAGCCACCGCGCCAGCACGACCTTGAGGAAACCCTTCATGACCGTGCCCTCTGCCCGGTGCGCACGGGCTCACACGAGGCGCCGGCGTGGAATCCGGGGTGTCATGACCGCGCCTCCGCACCGGCTCACACGAGCGGCGTTAGCGAGCTGAAACCGGGATGTCAGCGGGGCTGTCTAATATCCGCGCCATGAGCATGGGGACGGCGCACTTCGTACACGTGGACCTGCACGTCCGCCACCGCCAGGCCTACCTCGTCGACGACGAGGCGACCGGGCCTCATGGGCTGCCCGACGACGATCCGGCCCACCCGGTCGGGATCATCCGGGTCGAGGAGGGGGCGGCGTTCCTGATCACCGGGGCCGACACGGGGACGGTCGGGTTCACGGTGGCGGTGGCCGATCGCGATCCGGGGCCCGAAGACGAGTTCGAGGACATCGTCGAGGTGAATTTCCGGTCGGCGGTCGGCCGGGTGGCGCTGCACGAATGGGGCGGCCCCGCCTACGAGCTGCCGCCGCTGCCCGCCGGCCCCGGGTGGTACCGGCTGAGATACCACGCCCGGGGGATGGACGGGCCGGACGACGACTACCTGCTGCAGATCTGGCCCGAGGAGGCGGCCGCGCCGCGGGTGGTCAAGAGCAGCAGCGCCACCCTGCGTTTCTGGCAGTGTCCGGTCTGAGTCCGGTCTGAGTCCGGGCTGAGCTAGAGCCAGCTCGCCCGTACGCTCTCGCCGTGGCCGGCGGGGGCGGTGCCGAGCTCGCCGGCGCGCACGGCGGCGAGGGTGCGTTCCACGCAGGCGATGATCTCGGGGGTGCGCTCGCGCAGCGCGAGCGCGTCCTGCGGGTACGTCTCGTCCACGTTCCCCTGCTTGAGCACGCCGTCCAGGTCGGACAGCCGGTCGGCGAGCCAGCCCAGCGGGTCGGACGACAGTTCCCTGGCGAACACCCGCGGGCCCGGGTCCCAGCCGGTGAAGACCGGGTGGTGGTGCGTCCTGTCGAAGCTGCCCGGCCGCCCGTCGACCGACTCCAGCAGGTCGACCCGCCAGATGGGCCTGCCCAGGTTGATCGGGCGGGCCGAGTAGACGGTGCCGCGCAGCTCGCCCTCTTCGAGCATCCGCAGTTCGAGCCGGACGCCGTGCTCGGGACCCTCCTGGCCCTTCTGCGGCTCCGGGTCCTGGAAGTAGATGTCGCTGACAGCCACGCCGATCCGATCGAAGCCGAAGATGTACAGCACGTGGCACCCCTCTCTGTCGGTCTCCCTCTACGGAGTATGAGCATGTCTCAGCGCCCGAGAAAAGCAATGGGAAAGTGTCGGTGGCGGCTGGTAGACAAGGTTGGTTGGTTGCCCGTCGTCGACCGGTCAGGGGGCCGTGGCCGTGAGCAGCAACAGTGCGGAGTTCTCCACCGGGGGGCCCGGCTACGACCGGCGCGGCCCGGTGCGCTGGCTCTGGTCCCACCTGCGCAGCCACCCGCTCCACCTGGCCGGGTTCCTCGGCGGCTCGCTGATCATGACCGTGCTCAACGGCATGGTCCCGCAGCTCACCGGCGCGGCCTTCGACGCGGTGCTGGGCGACGCCGGCGCGCTCGGCGTGATCGTGCTGGTCATGCTGGTCGTGGTGCTCTTCCGCGGCCTGTTCGACCTGTGGGCGCGGCTGTCGGCCGAGGTGCTGGCCAAACGGCTGGAGCGCGACACCCGCGACGAGCTCTACGTGAGCCTGCTCGGCAAGAGCCAGACCTTCCACAACCGCCAGCGGGTCGGCGACCTGATGGCCCGGGCCGCCAACGACATCCGCCAGCTCTCCATCATGATCACCCCGGGCGTCGACCTGATCGTCGACTCCGGGCTGAGCGGCCTGGTGCCGCTGTTCTTCATCGCCGCCATCGACCCCCGGCTGCTGCTCGTGCCGGGCGTGTTCGCCGTCCTCTTCGGCCTCGCGCTCTGGCACTACATGCGCAAGCTCAACCCGGTGGCGACCCGGATGCGCGAGCAGTTCGGCGACCTCAACGCCGGGCTCAACGAGGCCGTGCGCGGCATCGAGGTCATCAAGGTCACCGCCCAGGAGGCCCAGGAGCGCAGCCGGTTCCGGAAGTTGGCCAGGCTCTACCGCGACTCGTTCGTACGCAACGGCCTGGTGCAGGCGCGCTACCTGCCGACGCTGCTGTTCGCCGCCGCGATGGCGGGGGCGCTCTGGCACGCGCTCGCGCTCCACTCCGCCGGCCAGCTCACCATCGGCGACGTGGTGGCCTTCATGGGCCTCATGGGCATGCTCGGCTTCCCCACCCAGATGTCGATCTTCACGTTCTCGCTGGTGCAGATCGGCATCGTGGCCGCCCGCCGGATCCTCGCCATCGCCGACGCCGAGACCGAGCTGGAGCAGCCCGCCGAGGGCCACGCCGCGCCCATCACCGGTGAGATCGTCTTCGAGGACGTGACGTTCGGCTACGAGGGCGGCGACCCGGTGCTGCGCGGGCTGTCGTTCACGGTCCAGCCGGGAGAGACGGTCGCCGTCGTGGGCGAGACCGGCTCGGGCAAGACCACGCTGACCAAGCTCGTCCCGCGCATCTACGACGTCACCTCCGGCCGCGTCCTGGTCGACGGGGTCGACGTGCGCGAATGGGACCTCGACTCGCTGCGCTCCCAGATCTCCGCCATCGAGCAGGACATCGTGCTGTTCTCCCGCTCGGTGGCCGAGAACATCGCCTTCGGCCTCGGGCAGCAGGCCGGCCGCGACGCCATCGTACGGGCGGCTGAAGACGCGCAGGCCGCCGAGTTCATCGGCGAGCTCGACGACGGCTACGACACCGTCATCGGCGAGCGCGGCATCACCCTGTCCGGCGGCCAGCGCCAGCGGCTGGCCATCGCCCGGGCGCTGCTGACCGACCCGGCGATCCTCGTGCTCGACGACTCCACCAGCGCCGTCGACTCCGCCACCGAGGACCTGATCCAGCAGGCCATCGGCCGGGTGCTCGAAGGCCGCACCACGCTGCTGATCACCCACCGACTGTCCCAGATCCGGTGGGCCGACAAGATCCTGCTGCTGCGCCGCGGCGAGCTGGTCGACTTCGGCACGCACGACGAGCTGCTGGCGCGGAGCCCGCTCTACCGGCGGATCTTCGCTCACTACGACGAGACCCTGCCCGGCGGCGGCGACGCGCCTGTGCTGGCAGGCGAGCAGGGGAGGGCGGGCTGATGGGCTTTCTGATGGACGGCCTGGAGGCCGAAGACTACGACCGCACCTACGACGACCGCGAGCTGCTGCGCCGCATCCTGTCCTACTTCCGGCCCAAGTTCGGCGCGATGCTGCTGGTCGCCGCCATGATCGTGCTGGGGTCGCTGGGGCAGGCGGCCGGGCCGCTGCTGATCAGCTGGGGCGTCGACGCGGTCCAGGACGGCACGATCGGCGACATCGCCTGGCCGCTCACCGGGGCGCTGCTGCTGACCGGGGTGCTCGGCTGGGTGTTCAACTTCTTCCGGCAGTGGTACAGCGCGCGGGTGACCGGCGACGTCGTCCTCCGCCTGCGCGAGGACGCCTTCGACGCGGTGCTCCAGCGCGACCTGTCCTTCTACGACGAGACGCCGTCCGGCCGGATCGTCAGCCGGGTCACCTCCGACACCGACGACTTCGCCACCGTCTCCACGCTCACCATGGACCTGATCAGCCAGGTGCTCATGGTCGGTTTCGTCACCGTGCTGCTGTTCATGCGCAGCGTCGAGCTGGCCCTGCTGACGCTGCTGGTGGTGCCGGTCGTGATGGGGCTGGCCCTGCTGTTCCGGCGGCTCGCCCGCAGCAGCACCCGCAGAGCGCAGCGCTCGCTCAGCCGGGTCAACGCCAACCTCCAGGAGACGATGGGCGGCATCGCGGTGGCCAAGAGCTTCCGCCAGGAGCGGCAGGTCTACGAGGAGTTCCTGCCGATCAACCGGCAGAGCTACCAGGTGACGCTGCGGCAGGGGTTCGTCTTCTCGGGCATCTTCCCGGTGCTGTTCCTGGTGGCCGGGCTGGCCACGGTCGCCCTGGTGCAGCTCGGCGGGAACGCCGTGCTCGGCGGCGGGCTGTCCGCCGGCGACTGGTACCTGTTCCTCCAGGGCGTGGCGCTGTTCTGGTTCCCGCTGACGTCGATCGCCGCGTTCTGGTCGCAGTTCCAGCAGGGGCTGTCGGCGTCGGAGCGGGTCTTCGCGCTCATCGACGCGGAGCCGCGGGTCGTCCAGACGGCGTCGGAGCCGGTCGGCAGGCTGGCCGGGCGGATCGAGTTCCAGGGCGTCACCTTCGGCTACGACCCGGCCAGCCCGGTGCTGCGCGACTTCGACCTGCGCATCGAGGCCGGCGAGTCGGTCGCGCTCGTCGGCCACACCGGGGCGGGCAAGTCCACGCTGAGCAAGCTGATCACCCGCTTCTACGAGTTCCAGGAAGGCCGGCTGCTCATCGACGGCCGCGACATCCGCACGCTCGACCTCGGTGACTACCGCAGGCAGATCGGCGCCGTGCCGCAGTCGCCGTTCCTGTTCAGCGGCACCGTCGCCGACAACATCCGCTATCCCAGGCCCGACGCGACCGACGACGAGGTGCGGGCGGCCGCGGCGGCGGTCGGCGGCGGCGACTGGGTCGACGCCCTGCCCCACGGCCTCGACACCGACGTGGGCGAGCACGGCCGGGCCCTGTCGATGGGCCAGCGCCAGCTCGTCGCCCTCGCCCGGCTGCTCATCCAGGATCCGGCGATCGTGGTGCTCGACGAGGCCACGGCCAGCGTCGACCCGCTCACCGAGGCGCAGATCCAGGAAGGGCTCGACGTGGTGCTGGCCGAGCGGACCTCCATCGTCATCGCTCACCGGCTGTCCACCATCGAGCACGTCGACCGCATCATCGTGCTCGACCACGGCCGCATCGTCGAGGAGGGCGACCACGCCACCCTGCTGGCCCGGGGCGGCCGCTACTGCCAGGTCTACAACACCTACTTCCGCCACCAGTCGCCCAACTACCGGGCCGGCACCGGGTTCGTGCCCACGGCCTGATCACAGGGAGGCGACGACCTCCTGCATCTGGGTCTTGCCGGTCCCGAACCTGCCCTTGCCGCGGGTCTCCCGGCGCGGCTCCCCGCGCAGCGCGTCCAGCTCGCGCTGCCGGGCCTCCGCGAACGCGCCGCCCAGCTCGGCCAGCTCCTCCGGCGTCAGCTTGCGGGCCATCATCGGCAGGATCGTCGTCTCCTCGTCGGCGATGTGCTCCATCACCGCCACGACGAGCCGGTGCAGCGCGCCGCAGAACTCCTCGGTCGAAGGCGCGGCCCGCCGCAGTTCGTCCAGGTGGATCTCGGCCTCCTTGTGCTGGGCGAGGCCGTGGTGGGCGTCGAGGCGGGGATAGACCAGGTCCTCCTCGGCGCGGAAGTGCGCGGTCAGCAGGGCGTGCAGCGCGGCGACGGCGGGCCCCGGGTCCTTCTGGTTCAGCAGCAGGCGCTTGAACAGCACCTCGATCCGGCGGTGGTCGGCCTGCACGAGGACGATGACGTCGTTCCGCTCTGTCATGGCCCCCGGGGTACCCCCGGAATGCCCGGCCAATCCCACACCCCGGCAGCGTGGCGGTCAGCGCAGGGCCACGGGCCAAGCCACCCGAAGGCGCCGGTCAAGCCTCCGGAAAGCGGCATGCCGTATCACTGAGGCATCCGCCCCCGAAGGAGCGCCGCGATGAACCGTCGGCCGACCCTCACGCTCGCCACCGCGCTCGTCACCGCCGGAACGCCGGCGGCGGTGCCCGCGCAGGCCGCCGCCAGACCTTCGCCAACGGCCAGCCGGCCTGGTCGCCCAGGCTGGGCGGACACCTCGTGGTGGCCGCCTGGCGGGCGGGCGGGAACGCGTACGTCGACCGGTGGAACATCAAGGGCTGCGACACCAACCTCATCGGCCCGTCCAGCTGCCAGAAGCACTGGTCAGTCTCGGTGACCGGCTGATCTCGTATACAGTCGCAACGTTTCAAGACCGGAACCAGGCGACGGGAAGCGAGCTCTTGCGCACCCATTTCGAGCCGGAAGAGGCCGAGGAATTCGAGGCGGCCAAGGATCTGCTGATCCGCCGCTGCCAGACCTGGGCGGCCGGGCGTGAGCCGGCCGCCGACGAGATGCTGCTGGCCGCGGCCCTGGACTCGCGGCACCGCAGCCGCGACGGGCGGCTCGGGTTCTGGGACCCCGGCCAGGTGCGGCGGCTCCTGCTGGAGTGGATTCCTCACTACGTGGTCGCCCCGCCGGACGTCACCGCCGCCACGGAGAGCCTGCGGACCTTGCTGCGTTATATGGACGCGGCCGGGCTGCTGGACCCGCGCGGCGCCGCGCTGCCCGAGCTGGAACGGGCGGTGACCGAGGCCGCCGCCGAGTACCCCGCCGCGGTGGCGGACGAGCTCCGCTGGGGTGTGGCGAAGTACTGGGCGCAGAAGGCGTTCGACGCAGGCGTCGACCTGACCGACCCCAAGGCGCTCGACAGGTTCCAGCGGGACGTCGACGCGGGCCGGGTGCCCTACGACCAGGACACGCTCGACAAGCTGTTCGTGGCCCGGATGACCGGTGCCGGTCCCGACGAGGAGCGGGCGTTCTCCCAGCCGCCCGTGGCCCTGCCGCCCGCGTCGGAGCTGGCCGAGGCGGCGGCGCGGAGCCAGGTCGTCCGGCAGCTGACGGCCCTGGCCGAGTGGGCCGGAGCGGAGGGACGGCCGCTCACCGGCACGGGAGCGCTCCGGCTGGCCGACGCCCGCGAACTGGCCGGACTCCTCGGCACCGGGGAGCAGGACCTGAAGGTGCGCAGCTCGACGGAGATGCGCCGGCTCAACCTGCTGTTCAGCTGGGCGAAGAGCACCCGGATCGTGCGGGTGAGCAAGGGGCGGCTGTACCGGGTGGCCAAAGCGGCGCCGCTGCTGCGCGATCCGGAGCGGCTCTGGGCTCGGGCCTTCGAGGCGTTCTTCGAGCTCGGCGACGCGATCGGGCCGCCGGTGTCGGGGTGGAGCGGCCCGCCGATCCTGCCGCGGGTCTTCGACGAGGTGCTGACCGACGTGCTCAACAGCGCGTACGGGCTGCCGGAGCCGCTCCCCGTGGCGCGGCTTCAGGAGACGGTCTGGCTGGCCTGCCAGAGCGACTTCCTGCTCTCAGCCATGGTGGAGGACATCCGGCGCGAGCAGGTCGACCGCGACCTCGGCCGCGCCCTCGACGTGCTGGCCGAGCTCGGCGCGGTGGAGCTGAGCCACGGCCTGGCCGACGAGCTGTACTCGCTCGACCTCGCCGGCCCCGACGAGCCCGGAGGCCTGGACGAGGACCTGCAGCCGCTGCCGCCCGAAGTCCGCGCCCGCCTGCGCACCCGCCTCGCCGAGCCCGGCCCCCTCGTCCGCCTGACCCCGCTGGGCCTGCGGGCCACCCGGGAGAGGATGCTCGCAGACGGCCGGGACGTCCCCCTGGTCGGCGAGCTGGCCGGCGCACCACCGGCCGGGCTGCTGGGCGTGCTCGCGGAGCACTACACCGCCGAGACCGGCGCCCTGGAGCTCGAAGGCTGGCTGGCGGCCCACGGCGGCAGCATCGATCCACTGCTCGACGCCATCCGCGCCTGCCCCTTCCGGGCGCGCGCGTCCGCCATGCTCAACGTGCTGGTCCACGCTCATCCTGACGGCACGCGACTGCTGCGGGACCTGCGCGGCGACCGCGAGCTGGGGCCGCTCGCCGTGACCGCGCTGACCGAGGCCGGAGACCTCGCACCGCACGACCTCACCCCGGGGGAGCAGCTGATGCTGATGGCCGAAGGGCTGCTCACGCTTCTGGAGCTGGCCGGACCCGAGGAGGCCCAGGCGCAGATCCGCAAGATGGCGGGCAAGGACGCGGCGGAGGTCGTCGAGGCGGTGGCGAATTCCGGCCACCCGGCGGAGGAGTGCCTGGCGGAGTTCCGCGCCCTGGTCGCCGAGCCGATGCGGGCCGGCCGTCACCGGCTCCGCCTGGTGGGCCGCCCGGCGCCCGGTTCCCGCGGCCGCCCCGACGGCCGGGGGAAGAAGCGCAGGCGCTGACGGGGGTCAGCGCAGGGCCGCCGTCTTGCCGCCGTTCAGCTGAGGGGCGCGGCTCCGAGCCTCGCCGGCAGGGCGCGGCGCCAGGACTCGGTCTTCTCCAGCTCGTTGAAGGCGAACAGGTGGAAGCCGCTCAGGTGCTGGTCCGCGCCCGGGAGGCCCTTTCGGGTCGGCAGGTCGATGCCGCGTTCCTTGAGGCGCCTGGCCCAGGTGGTCGTGGTGGCGGCGTCGCCTGCGATCACGAAGATGCCGTCGGCCCCGGCCTCGTCAAGCTGGGTTACGACGTCGTACAGGTGCTGCTTGTCTCTGACCAGGCGGGCCGGGACGTGCGGGGCGACCGTGTAGCCGTGCCCGGCGAGGCGGCGGATGACGGCACTTGGGCGCGCGCCCGTCCTGGCCGGGATGCGACAAGTGACGTAGTCAGGCTCACGCAGTTGCATGGCCCGGGCCCGCTCGGCCTCCTTCAGCCGTTTGCGCTCGTCCTCGCCCATGCTGTCCGGGAGGTGGGTTTCGAAACGGACCAGGAACTCCATCACGGCCTCCGTGTCGGTGTGCGTGCAACCGTAGACCGCCGGGGGCCGCGTGTGATGGGACGCCCGGCCCCTCGCGCCGCGTATCTTCCGGAACCGGCGGCTACGTCAAAAGTCGTATCCTTCGCGGCGCTGGTGGACGAACTAGTGCCGTCCTTAATGAACCGGGGCATCATGGGTCTCGGTGACGTGCGGTGATCCGCCACCTCCAGCGACAAGGACGGCCCCCATGGCACACGACATCGGGCCCCCACGCCCCCGACCTCCCAGGGATGTGCGCTTATCCGCCGCGCTGCTGGTGGAGAGGGCGCCGGATGGGCTGGCGGTGATCGATGCCGCTGGGCGGTTCGTGATGGCCAATCCGGTGGCGCTGGAATTGTGTGGGCTGACCGCTCGCGAGGTGCCGGGGGCGGTCTCTCCGTTTCCGGCGCGACTCGTACATGAGGATGGGGATCCGGAAGAGGTCGTGGTGTGGGAGCCCGCGGCGGGGGCGCGGCGGGAGTTCGCCTGCCGGATCAGGGCGCTGCCGGAGCGGGGGGAGCGGCTGGTGGCGTTCCGGGATGTGACCGAGAGCCGGCGGTATCAGCGGAGGCTGGCGGCGATCGCGAACGCGGCGAGCCGGGTGGCGGCCAAGCGGTCGCTGAGCAGCACGCTGGACGCGCTGGCGAACGAGGTGCTGGCGGCCGACGCGCTGGCGGCGGTGCAGATCCTGACGGTGAACGCCACCAGTGAGCGGTTCCAGATCATGGGGATGGCGGGGTTCGGCAAGACGGCGGACTTCTTCGACAAGCTCGTGGAGTGCCTGGAGGCGGGCGCCGCGATCCGGATGATCGACGCGTTCAACGCGCGCGAGCCGGTCGTCGTCCCGCACCGCTACGAGACGATCATGACGCACCCGGCGTGGGAGCCGCTCCGCGACTACATGCGCCACCCGGAGTGGGACTGGTTCGCGAGCGTCCCGCTGATGGTGCGCGGCGAGCCGGCCGGCATCCTCAACGCCTACTTCGCGCCCGGCCAGGAGATCGGCGGCACCGCCCTGGACTTCCTGCTCGCGATGGCCGAGCAGGCGGCGCAGGCGGTCGACTACGCCGCGCTGCTGGAGCGGGAGCGGGAGGTGGCCCGCCGCGAGGAGCGGCAGCGCCTGGCCAGGGACCTGCACGACTCGGTGGTGCAGCAGGTGTTCTCGATGGGCATGCAGGTCGAGTCGCTGGCGATGCACTCCGCGCGCGGCTCCGTCGTCGACTCCGGGTACGTGAAACGCGTCGCCGAGGAACTGGGCCACATCTCCAAGGCGGTGCTGACCGACCTGCGCGCCATGGTGATGGACCTGCACCCGACCGCGCTCGCCGACCGCGGGCTGGCCGCCGCGCTGGGCGCGCTCGCCGACTCCACCATGAACCGTACGGAGCTGGACGTGCGGCTCTTGATCTCCGATCCGCACCACGAGCTGGACGACCTGGAGCCGGAGCTCCGCGAGGACGTCTACCGCGTGATCGCGGAGGCGGTGCACAACAGCGTCAAGCACGCGCAGGGTTCCCGCGTCACCGTCGATCTCGGGCTGACCGGTTCGGGGACGCAGCGGTGGCTGACGGGGGAGGTCGCCGACGACGGGCGCGGACTGCCCGGACAGCCCGCTGAGGAGGGGGGCTTCGGTATGACAGCGATGAAGGAACGCGCCGGGCGGTGGGCGGGCCGGCTCACCATCCGCTCCGAACCGGGCAAGGGCACCGTGGTCAGCTTCGTCCTGTCGCTGCCCGCCACCCTGCCCACCGGACTCCATGGGAAGGTCTCATGATCGGGGTGCTGGTGGTGGACGACCACGCGGTCGTCCGGCGCGGCGTCGTCGCCTATCTGGAGGCGCTGGAGAACGTCGAGGTCGTCGGCGAGGCCGCGAACGGGCGCGAGGCCGTCGACTGCCTGGAGGCGCTGGAGGTGCGCCGGGAGCCGCTGCCCCGGGTGGCGCTGATGGACCTGATCATGCCGAAGATGGACGGCGTCGAGGCGACGGCCGAGATCGCCCGGCGTTTCCCGAGCGTCCGGGTGGTCATCCTGACCAGCTTCGGCGAGGTCGAGCGCATCCACGCCGCGCTGGAGAACGGCGCCGCCGGCTATCTGCTCAAGGACGCCGGCCCGTCCGACGTCGCGGCGGCCATCCACGCGGCGGCCAACGACGACGTCTTCCTGGACGCGGCCGTGGCGCGGCGGCTGGCCCAGAAGATGCGTTCCCCGCAGAGCGGCGTGGCCGGTCTGACCAGCCGGGAACGGGACGTGCTCGTCCTGATCGCCGAGGGCTGCTCGAACCGCGAGATCGCCGAGCGGCTGGTCATCAGCGAGCGGACGGCGCGCACGCACGTCAGCAACCTGCTCAGCAAGCTCGGGCTGCGCTCGCGCACGCAGGCGGTGCTCGCCGCGATGCGCGAGGGTCTGGTGGATCCGCCGAGCACGTACGGGCGACGCTAGTTTCCTACGTCATTTGTCGCGGTTTCTCTAGGACGGGCAGCGCTATAAGAGCCGTCAATTGCGCAATTCGCCGGGTCGGGGCCCTGCATAGCATCCTGGGCAGGCCACGATAAGGAGACGCGGATGACCGGCCCGAGTTTGCAGGACGTTCTCAACGGCGTGGGGACCACTGTCGCGGAACACCTGCGCAATCTCCCGGCCGGGCCGAACGTCTATCCGGGAGTGCCGCCGGAATACACGAACTGGCGAAACGAGCAGTATGCCTGGCAGCACACTTGCGTCCTGTTCAACCAGTCGTACCATATGGCGGAGCTGCTGGTGGAAGGCCCGGACGCGCTGAAACTGCTGACTTATCTGGGATACAACAGCTTCGCGAAATTCCCGGTCGACTCGGCGAAACAGTTCGTCCCGTGCACGCCCGACGGATATGTCATCGGGGACGTCATCCTGTTCCGCCTGGCCGAGCAGACCTTCAACCTGGTCGGCCGCATTCCCGCGCTGCACTGGGTGCGTTTCCACGCGGAGACCGGCGGCTACGACGTGACGACCACGCTCGACGAGCGCTCGGCGGCCCGGCCCGACCCGTTCAACCGCACCTCGTACCGCTACCAGATCCAGGGGCCGAACGCCTCGGCCGTGATCGAGAAGGTCACCGGGCAGCCCGCCCCCGAGCTGAGGTTCTTCCACCTCACCACGATCACCATCGCCGGCAAGCGGGTCCGCGCCCTGCGGCACGGCATGGCGGGGCAGCCCGGCTACGAGTTGTTCGGGCCCCGGGCCGAGGGCGAGGCCGTGCACGCGGCTCTGGTGGAGGCCGGTGAGGAGTTCGGGCTGCGACTCGTCGGCGGTCGTGCGTACTCCTCCAACACCCTCGAATCGGGATGGATCCCCTCGCCGCTGCCCGCGATCTACACCGGCGAGGAGCTCAAGGCCTACCGCCAGTGGCTCCCGGCCGACTGCTACGAGGCGAAGGCGTCCATCGGCGGCAGCTTCGTCTCCGACCGGGTCGAGGACTACTACCTGACGCCGTGGGACCTCGGGTACGGCTCCTTCATCCGGTTCGACCACGACTTCGTCGGGCGGGAGGCGCTGGAGGCGATGGCCGGCCGGCCGCACCGCAAGAAGGTCACGCTCGCGCTGAACACGGCCGGCTTCCTCCAGGCGATGGGCACGCAGCTCGAACGGGGGACGCCGGCCAAGTGGTTCGAGTTCCCGTCGGCGGTCTACTCGATGCACCCGTACGACCTGGTGAAGGCCAACGGCGCGCCCGCCGGGATCTCCACCTGGATCGGCTACAGCTGGAACGAACGGAAGATGCTGACGCTGGCCATGCTCGACGCCGAGCACGCCGTGCCGGGCGCCCAGGTGCAGCTCGTGTGGGGGGAGCCGGACGGCGGCTCGGGCAAGCTCACGGTCGAGGGCCACGGCCAGCTGGAGATCACCGCCACGGTCAGCCCCGTCCCCTACGCCGAGGTGGCCCGGAAGATCTACGCCGACGGCGGCTGGCGGGTGCGGCAGTGAGCGAGGACCCGATCCCCGACACGCCCCTGCTCGACAGGGAGCGGCTGCTGCGCGGCTACCGGATGAACAAGATGGCGATGGGGCTGGGCGACCCGGCCAACCGGGCCGCGTTCCTGGCGGACGAGGCCGCGTACCTGGACCGGTTCGGCCTGACCGATGAGGAGAAGACCGCGGTGCTGAACCGCGACTGGCGGGAGATGATCCGGCTCGGCGGCAACCTCTTCTTCATCCTCAAGATCTCCGCCGTCGACCCCGTACGCATCACCGAGATCGGCGCCCATCAAGCCGGCATGGACCACGAGACTTTCCTGCGGGACAGGCTCGGGAAGAAGGTGTGACGTGGCGACCATCGTCGGCGGGCTGGGCACCTCGCACGTGCCGTCCATCGGGGCGGCGCTCGACAAGGGCCTGCGGGACACGCCCGAGTGGAAGCCGTTCTTCGACGGCTACCTGCCCGCCCGGGAGTGGGTGCGCGAGCAGCGGCCGGACGTCGCGGTCGTGGTCTTCAACGACCACTTCAACGCGATGTTCCTGGACCGGGTGCCGACCTTCGCGGTCGGCTGCGCCCCCTCTTACCGGCCGGTCGACGAGGGCTGGGGGCCGCGGGCGATTCCGGCTTTCGAGGGGGAGAGCCGTTTCGGCTGGCACCTCGCCGACACCCTCGTGGCGAGCAAGTTCGACCCGGAGATCATCCAGGAGATCGAGGTCGACCACGGCCTCCAGGTGCCGATGGAGCTCTTCTGGGGCAGGCCCGCGGACGCCTGGCCGGTGAAGGTCGTGCCCATCTTCGTCAACGTGCTGCAGTACCCGATCCCGCTGCCCGAGCGCCTGTACGAGCTCGGCCACGCGCTCGGCCGGGCGATCGAGACCTACGACAGCGACCAGCGGTTCGTCGTCCTCGGCACCGGCGGCCTGTCCCACCAGCTCCAGGGGGCGCGGGCCGGGTTCCTCAACCCGGAGGCCGACCACCGCTTCCTCCGCGACATCGCCGACGATCCGGACGAACTGGCGAGCTGGAGCCGGGAGCATTACGTCGAGACCTTCGGCCAGGAAGGCGCCGAGGTCATCATGTGGCTGGTCATGCGCGGCGCCCTCAGCCGCGACGTGGTGGTCAGGCACCGGCACTACTTCTCGCCCGCCTCCATGACCGGAGCCGGGATGATCGTCATGGAGAACGCGGTATGAGCACGTTCGTCCTGATCCACGGCGCCTGGCACGGCGGCTGGGCGTGGCAGCGGGTCGCCCCGCTGCTGCGCGCCGCCGGCCACGAGGTCCACACACCCACCCTGACCGGTGTCAGCGACCGCGCCCACCTGCTGCACCCGCAGGTCGGCCTCTCCACCCACGTCCAGGACGTGGTGGCGCTGATTGAGGCGTACGACGCCCGCGACGTGGTGCTCGTCGGCCACAGCTACGCCGGTCAGGTCGTCACCGGCGTCGCCGACCGCATCCCCTACCGCCTGTCCCGGCGCGTCTACCTGGACGCGTTCGTCGGCGACGACGGCGAGGCCGCGATCGACCTGCTGCCGGAGACCATCGCCGGGCACTACCGCGAGTCGGTGGCGGGGCCGGGCTTCGGCTGGCTCATCCCGGTCCGCTCCCTCTCCGTCCTCGGCGTCACCGGCCAGGCCGACCTCGACTGGCTCTCCCCGCGCCTCACCCCGCACCCCTGGCTCACCTACACCGAGCCGCTCCGCCTCACCGGCGCGGGCCGGCGGGTGCCCGCCGCGTTCATCGAATGCACCGCCTGGATGCGCGTCTTCACCCCGCACGCCGCGCGGGCCGCCGCACGCGGATGGCCGGTGTACGAGATCGCGACCGGCCATGAGGCGATGGTCACCGCCCCGGCCGAACTCGCCGGCCTCCTCATAAAGCTCGCCGGCTAGACCGTGTGGCGCTGGTCACGTTCTATGTGTGGATTCGTCCACAGATGAGGGGCGGGCTTCTCCGTAATGTCCGTGGTGCCGGACGGAACCGGCAGCACCGAAAAACGGGGAGGAACTCCAATGCGCAAGACCTTCGCGATCGCGGCCCTGGCCGGCTCGATGGCCGTCACCGGCCTGGCGATCAGCCCGGCGGCGGCCCAGGCCACCACCACGACGCACAGCCAGTGGGGCAAGGTCTTCTCCAGCGACCACAAGGCCTACACCTTCGGCAAGACGTGGAAGAAGCACGGCAAGGTCTTCACGAAGTGGCACGGGGTGGACAAGCGCGGCGGCAAGAAGGGCTGGGTCTGGTTCGAGTACTACCAGAACGGCAGCTGGCACCGCTTCAACAAGTCCTGGGACGGCAAGGTCATGGGGGCCTGGAGCGGCCGGGGGATCAAGAAGATCTACACCTTCACCTGCTGGGCGGGGAAGTTCGACAACTGCGGCCGTAAGTACCGCATCTTCTAGAACGCCCCCCGGAGGTGCGACGATCGGATACGTCGAACCTCCGAGCGATTGGCGCAAGAATGGCGAACCGTAAGGCTCTGGTGGTGCGCGGCGGCTGGGAAGGACACGTCCCGGTCGCCGCCACCGACCTTTTCGTCCCCTTCCTCGAAGACCACGGCTTCGAGGTGCACAAGGCCGATTCCCCCTCACCGTACGCCGACGCGGCGTTCATGACCGAGATCGACCTGATCGTGCAGTGCTACACGATGGGGACGATCGAGCCCGACGAACTCGCCGGCCTGCGCGCCGCCATCGAGTCGGGCACTGGAATGGCGGGCTGGCACGGCGGCATCGCCGACTCCTTCCGCAACTCGTCCGACTACCTGCACCTCATCGGCGGCCAGTTCGCCTGCCACCCCGGCAAGGACCCGGCCGAGCCGCACGACGACCCCGAGGCCCACAACTTCGTCCCCTACACCGTCAACATGCTCCCCGAGGCCGCCAGCCACCCCATCACCCAGGGCCTGACGGACTTCGACCTCGTGACCGAGCAGTACTGGGTGCTCACCGACGACTACATCGACGTCCTCGCCACCACCACCCAGAAGGTCCGCCCCTGGGACCCCTGGCACCGCGAGGTCACCTCACCCGCCATCTGGACCCGCCGCTGGGGCAAGGGCCGCATCTTCGTCACCACCCCCGGCCACAGCCTCGACGTCCTGCGAGACGACACCGTACGGACGATCATCGAACGCGGCATGCTCTGGGCGGCCCGCTAACCCCATCCCTGGGCGACCAGAATCCGCCGCACCCCGTACGCGCCGAGCGCCGTCAGCCGGACGGCGGCGCCGGCGCGCACGACGGCGAGCGTGGGCTTCAGGATCTCCCGCAACAGCGCACTGGGCGAGACCAGGCCCGGCCCCCGCTCCCGGTAGTCTTCCAGCAGCTCCCGCATCAGCGACTCGGCGACATCGGGGTCGGCAGGGTCGCCGGTCGGCTCGATGACCCCGGCCAGCGCCCAGACGCCCATCGCGTCGGCGGCGGCCCGCGCGAACCCTTCGGGGCGGCCGTACCCGGAAGCCGCACCGATCACCAGCGCGGGCAGCAGCACCGGGAACGGCTGATCGGGCAGCTGGTCCAGGAGCTGCACGGTGATCGAGAACATCTCCCGCGCGTCGTCACGCGCCCAGGCGCGCCGGTCGCTCCGCCCGCCTCGCGTACGAGCACGCAGGACCCCGCCCAGCAGCGACGCCCAGACCTCCACCCGATCCCCGGCGTCGCCCTCCTCCCACCTCCGCACGGCAGGACCGGCGACGGCCTTGGACCCGCGGACCTCGACCAGCCCGGCCTCGACGGCGGCGGGCCACAGCACACCCAGGCCCGGCAGGTCCTTGGCGGACTTCACCTTGCCCGGCGGGCTGACCGCCTCCTCGCCGGGCAGGACGGGCGCGGCCAACCCGAGCTCGATCTCGGCCTGCAACGCCTCCGCCGGGCGGGGCAGCCCGCTGGGCGTCAGCGCCCGCCCGGAACCCGCCCAGTCGGCCAGCGCGAGCGCCCGCCGCACCAGCTGAGACCCCGCGGCCGGCTCGGCCAGCCCGGACACCGGCGAGGTCTCCCGCTCCGGCAGCACCACCTCGAGCTGCGCGAGCCGCGGGAACAGCCCGGTGAACGCCGCGTCGACCTCATCAAGGCCCTCGGGCAGGTCGCGCCCCGCCACGCCGTCCAGGGCCTTGTTGACCGTGCCGGGATCGAAGGCGCCGGGCACATAGGGCTCGTAGGAATCCTCCTCCGGAGCCTTCTCCGCGCCCCCGACGCAGACCGGATAGCGCGCGTCCGGCTCGGCCGGGACGATGTCCTCCACCTCGACCAGGTGACGCCACTCATCGCCCAGGTCGTAGATGTAGTGCAGTGCGGCTCCGGGGCGCGGCAAGACCTCGATCAGCCGTACGGAATCCTCGTGGAACAGGTCCGGCCCATCCAGCAGCGGGTCCGGCCCGTAACGGACGTGATCCGCGTCGAAGAGGTGCAGGTGGTCGCCGCCCCACTCGAAGGCGACCTGGAGGATGTCGCCGAGCTCGCCGAGCGTCACCGCGGACGGCACGCGCAGGCGCCGCCACACGGCCGGGCGGAAGTCGGTCAGCGTCACTTTCAGATGGTGCACGAGAGGCATCGGCTGGCTCCGGCGGTGAGGGGTGGAGCCAGCCTAGAGCAGGGTCAGACCGATTCCGACCAGAGCGAGGCTGAGCAGGGACGCCGCGGCGCGGACCGTGTTCCAGGCGGTCCACCGCGGCGCGTACTCCTGCCACGCCATCGTCCCCGCCTCCATGGCGTTGTTCATCGGCACGTTGATCGCCGCCGTGACCAGGAAAGAGCCCACGGCGTTCACCCCGGCGGCGGCGTAGAACCAGACCGCCGCCGGGCCGCCGCCCACCACCCCCGCCGCCAGCGCCGCGACCGGCGCGCCGAGGAACACCACGTAGAGCCAGGGGTTCAGGATCTTCCTGTTGATGCTCCGCATCGCCGCCCCCGCCTGCTCGGCCCCGACCGCTCTGAGGCCGGGCATCACCGACATGGAGAAGGCGTAGAAGAGGCCGGCGAGGGCGCCGTGCAGCACCAGCGCGGCGAGAGGCAGTACCAGCATGCTCCTCATGCTGACCTCCCGGTTCTGGACGGGCCATCTTCTGCACCCTCAACCGCATACGCCGCCGTCTCTTTTGTGGTGAGATATGCCGGTGGAACGCGCGAGTCAGCTCGTCGGCGAGACGTTGATCTTCTGCTTTCTCTTCGCCCTGATCACCGGCGGCTTTCTCGCCTACCATTTCGTCCCCGGGGACGACGTTGTCATCTACGACGGCTCCTACACGCCCCTGCACGGCGTCCAGATGAGCCAGGCGTACGAATCGGCCCTCAGGATCGGCCTCGACGTGGACGGCGGCATGCTCCTGCGGCAACTGCACCACAAGTCCTTATACGTGCTCATCCTCGGCGTCGTCATCTGGGTCCTGCTCGCCCGGCACCGATACGCGATCATCTCGCTGGGCCTCTGCGTCGTCGGCGGCCTCACCGGCTACGCGTCAGTCGACGACCTGCTCAGTAAGTACATCCCGGGCACCACCTGGATCTACGTGCTGCACCTCTTGGTGGCGCTGGGCATGGCCGCCGCCCTGGTGAAAGCCTCCCGCCTGGAGGCCGCCAGTCAACCCCGCACCGTCGGCCTCGTGTTCCTGGCCGGTTGCATCGCCTTCGTCACCATCTACTGGCTCTGAAAATAGGAATGCGCCGGGTGACGATGACCGGTTACGGTGATCTCGACCTCAAGAGGAAAAGACCTCATAGGGGTGCCCGGTGCGCAGGCAACGGTTACTTCGAAATGGGATCGAGTTGTTGCGGGTTCGAATCCCGCCGTCTCGGGAAACCGGGGCGTAGCTCAACCTGGCAGAGCACTACGTACCGTCGCCGACTTCGATCTCGGGCACCCCTTTTCTCATGCCTCGACACGACGGGTGAAAGGAGTTGTTCCGTCATGGCGAAGTTCAACACGATCCCGTCCGTCCGTACGTACGAAGGCGCCCCCGCATACCGCCGCGACGCCAAGGGCGAGCTCTTCCTCCTGGCCGTGTCGAACATGGTGGGGGAGACCACCTTCTACGAGCCCGCCGCCGACCGCGACGAGCGGTTCCGCGCGCTCGTCCACCAGGTCGCGGTCGAGGACTTCGACTGGCTCGCCGGCTTCCTGCCGTGGCTGCGCACCGAGGCCAACCTGCGCAGCGCCCCGGTCGTCGCCGCGCTGGAGGCCGTGAGGGCTCGCCTGGCCGCCGGCCTCGAAGGCGGCAACCGGCAGCTTGTCGTGAGCGTGCTCCAGCGGGCCGACGAACCCGGCGAGGCTCTCGCGTACTGGATGTCCACGTACGGGCGAGCGGTGCCGAAGCCGGTGAAGCGGGGCATCGCCGACGCGGTGCGCCGCCTCTACAGCGAGCGGTCGCTGGTCAAGTACGACACCGAGGCTCGGAGATTCCGCTTCGGGGACGTCATCGAGCTGGTGCACCCGTCGCCCGACCCGGCCAAGCCGTGGCAGGGTGACCTGTTCCGGCACGCGCTGGACCGCCGGCACGAGCGCGACAACCCGATCCCGGACTCGTTGAGGACGTTGCTCGCCCGTACCGACCTGCTCGCCCTGCCCGTCGCCGAGCGGCGCGGCGTGCTCGGCGACCAGGCGCGGCTGGCCGCGGCGGGGATGACGTGGGAGGCGCTCGCCGGCTGGCTCCAGGGGCAGATGGACGCCGACGCCTGGGCCGCGGTGATCCCGTCCATGGGCTACATGGCCCTGCTGCGCAACCTGCGGAACTTCGACGAGGCGGGCATCCCCGGCGAGCTCGCCGAGCGGATCGCGGCCAAGCTCACCGACCCGGGCGAGGTGGCCCGGTCGCGTCAGCTCCCGTTCCGGTTCTACTCGGCGTACCTGGCGTCGCGGCGCTGGCGTCAGGCGCTGGAGCAGGCGCTGACGCTGGCCACGGCCAACGTCCCGGCGTTCCCGGGCCGCACGCTGGTCCTGGTCGACACCTCGGCGTCGATGACGGGCGGGTCCATTTCGGCCCGCTCGACGATCACGCCCGCTCAGGCGGCCACGCTGTTCGGGGTGATCCTGGCGGCGCGCGGCGACCGGGTGGACCTGCACGGGTTCGCCGACGGCGTGTTCCGCCACGAGGTCAGGCGCGCGTCCGTGCTGAAGGAGGCCGAACGGTTCTGCCGCCGGTTCGGCGAGGTCGGTCACGGCACGCGGATCGCCGAGTCCGTACGGGCGACATATAAGGGGCATGACCGGGTCGTCATCCTGTCCGACATGCAGACGATGGGCGGCGAGGTCACGCGCGCGGCGCCCGCGGACGTGCCGATCTACGGCTACAACCTCCAGGGCTACCGGTATGCGGCGATGCCGACAAGCCGGGCGAACCGCCACGAGTTCGGCGGCTTCTCCGACGCGGCGTTCCGGATGATCCCGCTGCTGGAGGCGGGCGCGTCCGCCGCCTGGCCCTGGCTGTGAGTTACTGCATGTCGCGGTAGCGGCGGGCGGCGGCCAGCGCCTCGCGCAGCTTGTCCGCGCTCACGGGCGCCCCGGCCCCGCCGACGTCGCCGTCCGCCGCGTACGGCACCACGTACGCGGCGGTGTCCCGCTGGAACCGCCACCCTTCGGACAGCGGCCCCACGTCGACCACGTCGTACCCCAGCTTGTCCAGCAGCTCGGCAGCGGCGGTCTTCGCGTCGGCGTCGTCCCCCGCGATCGGCAGCGCCGTCCGGTCGTCCGCCCCCGGCGGCCGGCCCAGCGACGCCAGATGCTTGTAGAAGATGTTGTTGAACGCCTTGACCACCCTGGCCCCGGGCAGGTGCCGCTGGACCAGCTCGCTCGTGGTCGTCTCCTCGGCGTCCAGCTCCGGGATCTGCCCGTCGCGCTGCGGATAGTAGTTACAGGTGTCCAGCACCACCTTCCCTGACAGCGGCTCCGCCGGCACCTGGCCGATGGCGCCCAGCGGCACCGTCACCACCACCCAGTCCCCGGCCGCCCCCGCCTCGGCCGGGGTGGCGGCCCGGGCCCGCGGCCCCAGCTCCTCGACCAGCCGGGCCAGGGTCTCCGGCCCGCGGGAGCTGCTCAGGACGACGTCGATACCGGCATCCACGGCGAGCCGCGCGAGCGTGCTGCCGATGTTGCCACTGCCGATCAATCCAAGAGTTGCCATGCCCGCGACATCCCCGCCTGCCGGACGCCTATTCCTCCCGGTTGACCTTCGAGCGGTGTGAACCCTTACCGTCCCTCACCGACACGTCCCTTACACCGGAGGAGAACCATGTCTTCCTTCGTCAACGGCCGCCCGGCCACCGCCGAGGACCTGACGCCGCTCGCCTTCGCGGGCCACGCCCACTTCACCGCCATGCAGGTCCGTGACGGCCGCGTACGAGGCCTCGACCTGCACCTGGCCCGGCTCCGCACCGCCTCCCTGGAACTCTTCGGCCAGGCACTCCCCGACGACCAGATCCGCACCTACCTGCGGGCGGCAATCCAGGACGGCCCACCGGACCTCTCGCTGACGGCCACCGTCTACTCCTCGTCGGGCGAGTTCACCGCCGCCGCCCCCGACCTCGCGCTGCTGGTCCGCACCGGCCCGCCCGCCTCAGGCCCCCGAGGACCGCTCGCCCTGGCCGCCTTCGAGCACGAACGCTTCCTCCCCGCCATCAAGCACGTCGGCGAGCCGGCCAAGACCTACTACCTCCGCCAGGCCGTGGCCCAGGGCTTCGACGACGCCGCCTTCCTCGACCGCCGAGGCCGCCTCAGCGAGGCGTCGATCTGGAACCTGGCGTTCTGGGACGGCACGTCCGTGGTCTGGCCCGAGGCCGACATGCTCACCGGCATCACCATGACCATCCTCCGCCGCCAACTGCCCCACCTCGGAATCCCCCAGCGCACGCAGCAGATTACCCTCGCGGACCTGCCTGAATTCACCGGGGCCGTGGTCATGAACTCTTGGACCCCGGGGATCGCGGTCCACCGAATCGCCTCGGTATCCATCCCCGAAGCCCCATCATTCGTACAGACCCTGCACGAGGCATATCAGGCCGAACCACCCGTCGTGCCCTGAGCGACCCTGACGAGGCCGGAGGATCGCTCTACACTGGCCGATCGTGGACTGGGTCGAGCGGGTCGCCGAGGTCCGGCGCTGGACGCGGGGCGGCGAGCGCGCGCCGCACAAACCGCTCCTCCTCCTGTACGCGCTGGGCCGGTTCCAGCGCCACGGCAACCGGCCGATCCCGTTCAGCACCGCCGAGGGCGAGCTGAAGACCCTGCTCAAGGAGTACGGACCGCCCCGCGACACCAGCCCCGGCTACCCGTTCCACCATCTGACCAGCGACGGGCTCTGGCTGGTCGAGACTCTGCACGGCCCCGGCAGCCCCGGCCCCGAGCTGGGCAGGTTGCGCGACAGCCAGGCCACCGGCCGCCTCCACCCCGACCTGGCCCGCGCCCTGTCGGAGGAGCCCGGACTGCTGGGGCGGATCGCCCGCTACCTCCTCGACGCCAACTTCGCCCCGTCCCTCCACACCGACCTGTGCATGCTGGCCGGCCTGGACCTGGAGACGGCGGAGACCACCGGCGAGGTGAAGAAGCCGCCGCCCGTCCGCCGCGGCCCCGGGTTCCGCGACCAGGTGCTGATGGCGTACGAGTACTGCTGCGCGTTCTGCTCGTACGACGGCTGGCTGGACGGCGCCGCGGTCGGTCTCGACGCCGCCCACGTCCGCTGGTGGGCGTTCGACGGCCCCGACGACCTGGCCAACGGGCTCTGCCTCTGCGCGATCCACCACAAACTGTTCGACAAGGGCGTCCTCGGCCTGACCGCGGACCGCACCATCACCGTCTCGGCTCGCTACGTAGGCCGTTCGCAGGCCTCCCGCGAGATGGTCCTCTCCCTGGCCGGCCGCCCCGCCCGCGAACCCCAGCCGGGCCTCGACATGGTCAAACCCGACCACATCACCTGGCACGCCCGCCAGGTCTTCCGCACCCCCGCCCGCGGCTGACCCCCATGAGGCGATTCGCCGTCGCGAGCGCATGGCTGACCGCCTTCATCCTCGTCCTCCCGGCGGCGGGCCTGGCGGTCGCGGCCTCGTCACTCCGCGAGCCCGTGATGTTCCTGGCCTGGTACCCGGTGCTGCTGGCCCTGGCCTACCTCCTGGGCCTCATCATCCTCGCCCTGCTCGGCCTCTCACCCGCGTGGCTGCGGGCGCTCGTGGCGGCGATCCTGACGTACGCGGTCGTACTCGCCGATCCGCTCACCACCACGATGGCGAGCTTCCCGATCCACGTGATCAGGTGCGGCGGGCTGCCCATCGTCGCCACCGACTTCGCCGCCGCCAGAAGCTACACGGTGCCCAGCAGCGAGCACTACCTGGTGACGCCGCTGGACACCCGCTTCTTCTGCACCGAGGCCGAGGCCCGCGCCGCCCGCTACCACCGGCGGCTGGAGTACTAGCCGCCCTGGGTGAAGATGGTCCGCTGCTTCGAGCACTTCCCGGTGGGCCTGTAGGCGGTGCCCCGGCAGACCTGGACCTTCATCTGCAGCACGTACCCGAAGCTCCTGCGGAAGGTGCCGACGCCGGTCCTGCAGTTGTAGAAGCCGACGTTCTTCCAGCGGCCGTTCTTCGCGCTCTGACCTCGTACGATCACCCACGAGCAGGCCTTCCCGGGGGTGTCCCGCACACTCCCGGTGACGGTGAAACCGGACTTGCCGACGGTCACCTTGCCCCAGGCGCGGGCTTTGGCATCGCTGGAGTACACGGACCCCCAGTTCCAGGACCTGGCGGCGGCGGAGGCCGGGGTGGCCAGGGTCAGGGGGAGGGCGAGGGCGACGAGGAAGGCAAGCAAACGCATGGGGGAGCTCCGAGGTCGTACGTGACGTGATCACCTCTAGGGAAGGCCAGCCGCCTTGCGGGCCACTTGAATCCGGCTGTGATTGAGAAGGTATAAGGCGTTTACCCCGGATGTCTGTTGTGCTTGACTCCCGGCTTGTAGCCACCCCATCGGGGAGGGTCCATGGGGGAGTTCGTCGGGATCGATCCCCTCGGCGCGGAGAAGCTGATCCGCCAGATGGAGGCCGGGAAGGACGTCCTGGACAGGGCGCGGCCAGGGCTGGAAGCGGCGATAGCCGAGGCCGGTGACACCTGGACGGGCAGCGCGGGGGTCACCGCGATGCACCGCGCCTGGGCGTTCTTCCACGAGTCGCAGCAGGACCTCACCTGGCGCATCGCCACCCTCAAACGGATGGTGCCGACCCGGCAGCAGGGCATGCTGACCGGCACCCTCCCCTTCAGCAGCCAGACAGCAGCGGCACAGGCCGCCAAGAAGGACGCCGACGCCATCACCCAGGCACTCAAGAACCACGACCGGCACCTTTCCGGGCAGAGCTGGAACGAGGTGGACAAGGCCCTCTCGGCCCTCAAGGGAAAGCTCGACGATCCCGCCTACTCCACAGCCCTGCTCACGGCACTCGGGCCGCAGACCTTCACGAAGCTGCTCCGAGACTGGATGAACACCAACGCCGCCGGCGACCGCCGAGGGCTGACCCCGGACGCGCTCCAGCGAGCCACCGACTCCTCACCCGGGCTACTGGCGCGTGCCTTCGCCAGCGCGGAGAGCTCCGGCAAACTCGGCGGCGAGTGGCAGAAGATGGTGGAGACCGCCCCCTCCGACATCCTGACGACCCTCGTCGCGCTCGCCCCGCAATCCGTCACGTTCCTCAACAGGGTGGGGACCCAGCTCCTGAACCGCCCGCCGAACTCCGACGCCTACCCCACAGACCCCAACTGGAGCCTGCACAACCTGGTCAAGGCGTACGAGGCGAACCCGGACGCGTTCCGGCGATTACTCGCAGAGCACCCCAAGGAGGCGGCGGTACTCCTAGACGCCTACACCATCCGCACAACCGGCGTCCCCGCCTATGAGGAGACGCTGGCCAAGGCACTGGACGGCGCCTTGAAACCAGGCTCCGGACCGGATGACGTACGGGAACGAGCCTGGCTCACGGTCATCAACAGCATCGGAGATGAGCACACCCTCTGGGTCGGCGGCAGCCTCGGAACCTTCGCCGACTCGCCCATCAGCCGGGCACTGGCCCGCAACATCACGCCCATCCTCGACCATCTGGCTCGAGGACAGGCCGAGCGGAACTCGCCGGAACTGCCCAGCCTGAGCCCCAGACCTCCCTGGGATCAGCTCGACCCCGCGGTAAGCGCCCGGTTCATGGGCGCCCTGATGCAGGACTCCGCCGCGGCCGACACCCTGATGAAGGCGAGCGCTGAATACACCAAGAAACTGGACATGGGCCGTTACCACCCCTTTGACCAGAACACCGACATTCAGGCCGCGCACGTCAACCTCGCCGAGCGTACGGGCGCGATGGCGAACCTGCTGCTGGCCGGCTCCACCTACGCCGAGTGGAGCGACGACGAGTACGCCGAACGGATAGCCGGTTTCGTCCTCATGCCCGTCGACTACTTCAGCGAGTACTTCCCCGTGGTCGGCAAGATGGCCTCCGTCGGCAAGGCCAAGGGGCAAGACGAGGTCAAGGACCTCCTGAAGGGCCTGATCACGGACTACCTTGACAAGAAGACGCCGGGCACCGCCAGGACCGTCGCCGGCAGGCTCGTGAACGCGCAAGTCAACTGGCTGAACGAGTCACTCAAGGCGCATGGGCAGCCGCCGTTGACGGCATCGCAGGAGGCGTTGATGAGGAACGCGATGGTGGGGCGGATGCATGACGCTTTGCTGGATGCGCTGGAAAGAAGGGGAGGCTGATCACGCCCCTGAGAGAGGTGCCCGATCCCCGGTGACCTCGTTCAGCCGCTGATCGGGTAGCACTCCGTCTTGCCGACGATCATGATGTTGGGGGTCGGTTCCATGCGAGCGAGGAGTACGAAGGTCAACCTGGCCTCCGGGTTTACCACCACGGCGACGCTGAGGTTGTCCTCCCAGAGGTCCAGGTTGTCCACGACCTCTGTGTAATAACCCTTCGTGATGAGCTCGGTCTTCAGCAACCCGATCAGGCTGAGCGGACTCTCGGCGGACGGGTTCGCGAAGTCGCCTTTCGCGATGTAGTAACGCTGCTCTTCATCGTTGAGGCAGGTCGCGTCGCGATCCCCATTAGTAGCCCGCTCTTGCTTCAGCCCCGTCAAGCCCGCCTTGATACCGTCGACCAGGTCGTCTCCATCACTCACGAGCTGCTGGGTCGCCTCCGCCAACGTCGGCCGCTCCGGCTCTCCCGAGCAGCCGGTCAGAGCCGCGAAACAGGCGAGTATCGCGGCAGTTCCTCTCGCTAACGCACCCAGGCGCACGCCCCGGACGATATCCGACCGCCCGCCGCTCGTACATCCATTTCGTCCTGATATAGCGAGCCGCAATAGAGCTCAAGCCGGATCCGGAGGCACAAGTCGCGAAAGGAAGCCCCGCAGCTCAGGGTCCACCGCGTAGATCACCGTGCCGCGCATGCCCCGGGTGAGCAGGACCTTGTACACGTGCCGCACCAGCAGGTCGAACTCGCCGTCCGAGACGCTCTTACGGCTCTTGAAAGCGGGGGGTCGGGGCGGGGGTCGCTCCAGGGCCAGCAGAAGCCGGCGGTCATGCGGGCGGTGCCCTGCTGTGCGGCGAGGAACGCTTCGAGCTCGTGCGGGGAGCCGGCGAGCCGCAGCTCGAAGTCCTCGTCGTCCCACGCCGTCGGGCCGCCGTCGGCGAGGCCGAGCAGGCGGAGCACCCACTGCTCGTACTTCCGGCTGCCGCCGCAGCGGAACTGCTCGTCGAGGGAGACGCGGCGCACGGCGTAGCCCTTGTGGCGCGCGTACGCCTCGATGCCGTCCGCGGTGCCGAGCTCGCCCGGCCGCACCACCTGGTGGTCGTCGAGGAGGAAGACCGGCACCCGCGCCGCGGACATCAGCTCGTCGAGCTGGCTGCGGCCGGTGCGTTTGGCCGCGGGGGTGAAACGGTGGGTGGAGGTTTCGCGGATGCGGTGGGCTTCGTCGCAGATGAGGACGTCCACGCCGTTGGGTTCGGCGTCGGTGAAGCTGTTGAAGTACTTGAAGAGGTTCTTGATCCGGGTGTTGCCGCGGCCGGGGTAGCGGCGCATGGTCTCGGTGAAGGAGTTCGAGCCGGTGGCGTGGAAGGTCGAGCGCCCCTGCCTGAACAGCTCGCCCAGCAGCGACAGCGCGATCACGCTCTTGCCGCTGCCCGGGCCGCCGGTGACGATGACCACCTGCTTGGAGTCGGCGCGCCTGGCCCGCTCCACGGCCCCCATGACCAGCTCGTACGCGACCTGCTGCTCGTCCAGCAGCGTGAACTGCTCGCGCTCGCGGATCTCCTTCGACGCGTACGACATGAGTTGCTTGCTCGGCCCCACCGCGCTGTTGAGGAGGCGGTCGGCCGCGTCGGCGCCCGGCTTGTCGTCCAGCCGCTCGCTCAGGTAGCGGAGGAACTCGCCCCGCCGCTGCTTCGTGAACAGTCGGCTGCGCTCGTCCCGCACCTGCTCGGCCAGCCCTTCGACGTCCAGATCGCCAGCGTTGTGCAGGTACGCGACCCCGGACACCGCGTCCGGCCTGCCGCTGAGCACGCCGAGGAAGTCGGTCATGTACTCGCAGTACCGGCGCACCTGCTCGACCGGATGCAGCGTCTCGCCGCCCGGCATGCCGTCCACGATCACCAGGTGCTCGCCGGCCTCCGACGGCTCGGCCCGGCTCCACTGCTTGAGCTCGACCACCACGTACGAGTCCTCGCCCGTACGCGGATGCACCCCGGCGAGCACGACGTCGGCGCGGCGGCTCGTCAGGGGGAGCTTGTACTCCACGAGCATCTCGACCCGCTGCAACCCGGCGTCGGCGAGGTCACGGGCCAGCGCGGGGAGGCTGCGCTGCCACGACTTGACCTCGGAGGGGGAAGGGCGGTGCCCGGTGGAGTTCCGCACGTGTTCGGCGATCAGCTCGGCCAGGGTGGCCTCGTTGGGCGAGAGCACGTTCTCGACAGACAGCCGCAGCGCCGGCACGGAATGTCCCCCAGGCAGCACGAGATAACTCGTGCGGGTGGGGGCCTATCCGCTCCGGCGTGAGCCGTGCGAGCGCGGAAGCCCGTCGGGCCGCATCACAGGTCATCGAGAAGCGTAGCGGTGGGGCTTGGGCTAGGGAACACCTGGATCAGGTGGGGTGCGCAGCTCCGCACTGGCGCTAGTTTCCGGTGTGAGACGGCCGATGAGTCTCGGGGCGTACGTGCGAACGCACCCCGTGCACGTCGAACAGGATGAGGAGCTCGACCGCACCGCCGTCGGCGCTGCCCAGCCAGTGTGGCGAGGACGTGTCGAACTCGACTGCCTCACCGGGCTGCAACGTCAGGTCGCGTTCGCCGAGCACGAGCCGCAAGTGACCGTTGAGCACGTACAGCCATTCGAAGCCTTCGTGAGTCTGCGGGGTCGGTTCGGGTGGTGCCGACCAGGCGGGGATGATCATCTTGAACGCATGCACCCCGCCCGGTCGCCGGGACAGTGGAATGAAGATCATTCCGAAGCGTCTGATCGGCTTCAGGTGGATCCGCGGGTCGCCGGTGCGCGGGGCTCCCACGAGATCGTCCAGCGGAACGTCGTAGATACGAGCCAGCGGCAGCAGCAACTCCAATGTCGCCCGGCGCTGCCCGCTCTCCAGCCGGGACAGAGTGCTCTCCGACACGCCGGTCGCCGCCGCAAGGGCGGCGAGGGTGAGGCCGTGGTCACGACGGAGCGCACGAAGGCGCGGCCCCACCCCGGCGAGCACGTCGTCCGTTTCGCGATTCACCGGGCCATCTTGCCAGAACGGCAAGATTGCGTGCCAGATCTGGCTAGCTCAGCAAAAGTGGGCGCACACATCGACAGAAGGAGTCCTGATGAGCGCCATCACGTTCTGGGACGGCGTCCACGCGGCCCGACCGCAGGCCGTCGACCCGCAACCCAATGCTCGCCTTGTCGAGACGGTTACGAATCTGCCGCCCGGCGACGTTCTGGACCTCGGATGCGGCGACGGCGGCGACGCGCTGTGGCTCGCCCGCCGGGGCTGGCACGTCACCGCGGTAGACATCTCGGCCGTGGCGGTCGAGCGGCTCGACGTCCTGGCCCGCTCACAGGGCCTCGGCGATCGCGTCATCGCCGTGCGGCACGACCTGCACGAGTCTTTCCCGCAGGGCGGGTTCGACCTGATCTGCGCCCACTACCTGCACACCCCCTTCGAACTGGACAGGGCTGCCGTCCTGCGCTCCGCCGCGCACGCTCTGCGCGTGGGCGGGCGGCTGCTGGTCGTCGACCACGGCTCGACCGCGCCGTGGTCGTGGAACCAGGATCCCGACGTCCGCTATCCGACGGCGGGGGAGGTCGCCGCAGGCATCGGCCTGGATCCGGCGACCTGGACGGTCGAGCGGGCCGACGCACTGCGCCGGATCGCGACCGGACCGGGCGGACGCACCGCCGAGGTCATCGACCACGTTCTGCTCATCCGCCGCACCGCCTGACGCGGCAACGCCGACCCGGCACAGGCCGGGCACTCACGATCGAGGAGACCGGCCGCCACATGCCGGCTTCTTCAGGACAGGAACCATGATCACCGCAACACAACCGTCGGTGCGCCGCGCCCTTCGGCCCGCGCGCACCGTGGCGACCATGACACTCACCCTCCTGCTGGCGATCGGCACTGCGGCCTGTGCCGCCCCGACAGCCCG
Source organism: Nonomuraea sp. NPDC049649 (assembly GCF_040675175.1). Taxonomy (NCBI): domain Bacteria; kingdom Bacillati; phylum Actinomycetota; class Actinomycetes; order Streptosporangiales; family Streptosporangiaceae; genus Nonomuraea; species Nonomuraea sp. NPDC049649. The sequence continues at coordinate 3,478 of NZ_JBFAOH010000044.1, read as the reverse complement.
CGAGGTCCCCTCTTACGCCGTCGCCACCCAGGGCGATGCCCGGTTCGACAAGAGCTTCCGCCATGCGTTCGCCGACGTCGACGGCGTCCGCATGCACTATGTGACCGGCGGCAGCGGCACGCCGGTGGTGCTGATCCACGGTTGGCCGCAGACCTGGTACGGCTGGTGGCCGATCATGCCGGCCCTCGCCGAGAAGCACACCGTCTACGCTGTCGACCTCCCCGGACTGGGCGACAGCACCGGCTCGCCGACCGGCTACGACAAAGCCACCCTGGCTCGATACGTGCACACCTTGATCGCCGATCAGCTCGGGGTACGTGACGCCGCCGTCGTCGGACACGATCTCGGCGCCGCGGTGGCCTTCCAGTACGCCAGCCAATTCCCCGATGACACCGCCCGCCTCGGCTACTTCGACCTGCCGTTGCCCGGGCCCGGGATCGACGCGTCCACGTACCGCTCACTGAGCTGGCACATCGCCTTCCACTCTCAGCCGCGGGTCCCCGAAGCGGTCGTGAGTGACGACGTCCGCGAGTATCTGGCGCTGTTCTATCCCCAGGTCTCTTACGGTGGCACGGCGTTCGGCGGAACCTCCGATCGATCACCGTTCACCGACGCCGAGATCGACGAGTACGCACGGACCTACAGCCGCCCCGAGGCCCTGTCGGCCGGTTTCGAGCTCTACCGCGCCCTCGACAGGGATGTCCGCGACACCGTGGCGGCGGCACCCGTACGTGTCCCGACCCTGCTCATGACCGCCCAAGGGCAGCTCGACGCGATCCGAGCCACCGTGGCCCCGCGCATGACCAACATCGTGCGAGCGGTGGACGTGCCGAACGCGGGGCACTGGCTCGTCGAGGAGAACCCACAGGTCGTCACCGCCGAGCTGATGCGTTTCCTCGACGGATGACCGCCGCCGAGGCGCTGCCCGGACCCCCACATGGCTCCGCTGCCATGCCTTGACCTCGGAGAGGGAGGGGCGGCGCCCGGTGCGGTTTCGCACGTGTACGGCGATCAGTTCGGCCAGGGCGGCCTCGTTGGGCGAGAGCACGTTCTCGACAGACAGCCGCAGCGCCGGCACGGAATGTCCCCCAGGCAGTACGAGAGAACTCGTGCGGGTGGGGGCCTATCCGATCCGGCGTGAGCCGTGCGAGCGCGGAAGCCCGTCGGGTCGCATCACATGGTCACCGAGAAGCGTAGCGGGGCGCCTGGGCTAGGGAACACCGCTGGGCGCGTTGGCTTCGAGCGTGGTGGGATGAACGCCGGCTAAATCGACGCTAGCCCTCGTCTCCAGCCTTCACGATGGTCCTGTCGGCGGCGAGCAGCCGCGTTTCTCCTGATGGATCGGTGATCACCAGGACGGGTACGCCCTCAGCCACGCCGATTTGTCTGCGCTCGGGTTCGGTGGGCATGCGAGCTGTTACTTGGGTGCCTGGGGCGATCTCGACGGTGGCGGCTTCGCCGGCCTCTCGGACGCGTGAGCCGCGTAGTTCGGTGACGATGAGCCCTTCTCCCCTGAGCATGGCCATGGCACGACGGACGGAGTCGCGGGAGATGCCGAACTCGGCCACGTAGTCGCTCTCAGCGGGGAGCCTCTGCCCAGGGCGGAGTTCCCCTCCTTCGATGCGTGCCCGGATCAGGTCAGCAAGTTGCTTGTAGACCGGGCGGTCGGCGCTGGGGTCAATGGCCATGGCATCAACGCTAGGTACCACTGTACGTGCTTCCGATTGCACGTTCGTACGTATGTAGCTACATTCGGAGAAGCAGTTGACCCTCTTCTTGATCGGCTGAGCCTATGACGCTTCAAGAACTCGCGAACCAGTACCCGAACTGGGTGATCTGGCGTGGTGTGGGCGAGACCGGGCCCGGAAGCTGGTACGCCACCCGTCGTGGGAGGCGCCTGAGCCATGCCCAGCTCCGGGCTGGAATGGCTCAGACCGTGGCCGGTGACGACGAGGACGCGCTCGTCCAAGAGCTGCAACGGCAACACGAACTCGCGTTCCAGTTCTCCCGCAACACGTGGACGGGCTCATGACCGCCGCGGAGGATCTCGCAGCGCGGTATCACGGGATCCACCCCGCAGCCCCTCAAGCCGGCTACGAGCGCATCGACTGGCAGAAGTGGGACGCCCGTGTTGCTCGCGTACGGGTGCGCGACCATACGTGTGAGTGCCAGGTAATCGTGTACGAGTTGTGTCAGGCCGGCGGATTGCTGGTCGTCCGGCGGCTGTACCGGTCTGAGGGAGTGGCCGTTCACCGATCCGAGTGGCTGCGTGCTGCTGAGGCCGAACGGTTGTGGATGCGGATTCTGCTCGGACAAGCTCGATGAGAGGTGATCGGGACCAGCTGGGTGAGGCCTTGCTAGCCGCTGTCTGCTGTCACATCTCGCGGTGTACGCGCTGGAGGAAGCTGTACCACTCGCCGGCGCGCTCACCCGTGTACCCGTAGAGCTTGAGCGTTAGCTGGAGGGTTCGCTTCAAAGGGTGAGGGGACTTCAAGATCGCCTCATTGCGTTTGGCCAGGCGGACCAGCTCGTCGTGGTGTGGTGGCCGGTTGCTCTTCCGGCTGTTGCAGGAGGCGTGGGCCGGGGCGAGGTTCCAGATGGCGTCGAGATCGATCTTCCCGCCGAATAAGCGCATGAACGAGTACGGGAAGACATGGTCTACTGCCAGCTCATCAATGCCGAGCGTCAGCGGTTCGCCGCAGATCATGCAGCGGCCGTGTTGAAAGCCGATGACAGCCTCGGTGACGCCTGTGACCGGGCGGCGCCGCTGCTTGTCTGTGATCACTAAGTTGTCCAGGTCGACCGCGACACCCTGCAAGACGAGACTCTGGCCAACCCCGGCGGCGAAGGACGTCTCGACTATGCTCCACCGTGCTGCCAGCTCTGATTGCAAGGTCGTGGCCTGCTGGGATAAGGCTACTTCCCGTAAGTGGTCGGTCAGCTTGACCACGCGCTGGCGGGAAGAGCCGGTCAGCTCGTAGAAGCGGTGGGGGAGTTCCACGCCGCCGCGCAGATTGTGGAACTTCTGCATCACCATCTGCTGCATCGACTTCATCGCGAGGGCGAGAAGCTCCTCTGTTGGCGAGCCGAGCCGTGCGGACTCCTCGGCCTCGCGCTGCGCCACAGCTAAGAAGTCCGTGTCGCCGACCTTCGTGTTCAACGATGCCTGCGGAGCTTGGGCCAGGTGGCGGACCAGGCTCATGGCGTACGGCTTGGCCAGGTCACGGAGCGGAATGTCCTCGCGCCCCGCAGCAGCGGCTTCCAACAGTGCCTCACCTAAGGCGAACTTGTAGGTGCGGGAGTTGGCGCCCATGAGGACCGCGAGCCGCCAGGACGAGCGGGCGGTCGGCTCTTCGCGAAAGAAGTCCACAGTCATCCGTGCTGGTCGCGTCCGAGATGCGGTGTAAAAGTGAACGAGCGTAGGGTGCCGTGCTGAACCGACCAAAGTTCGCACTACGCAAGGACCTACGCTCGTGGC
>NZ_JBFAOH010000043.1:0-56280 GCF_040675175.1 Nonomuraea sp. NPDC049649 | reverse complement strand
GCTCTCGCTCTGGGCGCGCTGCGACGGTTACAGAAGCTGCCCGCACTGGTGCGGTCATTCTTCGCCGATCCGCATCTGGCCTACATCGGTGAGAGCCTCCGGTAGTCCAGAAACCCACGAACTGATTGAATCACAACAATCTACGGCTGCCGTATATGAGCTCGGCAGACACGAGTTGTGGGCGTACCTGGGCTCTATCCCCGCATTCGAGCAATCACAAATCCACCGAGCAAATCGCCACCTCGATGTTCCGCACCGCATCCAGCAAATCCAGCTTGGCCAGCCGTTCCTCAAGCCCCTTCACCCGGGCACTGAGAAGCCGGCGCTCAGCCTCCCCGAGCCTGTCACCAGCCTCCAGATAATCCCCGACGATTCCCTTCAGCTCCAGAACATTCGCAGTTCCAGAAAGCCCCAGCCGAGGAAATCGCCGCCACCACTACCACAAAGCGTGCCGAGCGGCTTCCCGAGGAGCCCCATACCAGTACCACCGAAACTGATGGTTCGGATTGACATCCCCCGCCCGCGGAGTTCTCCGCCCTTGCCTCTTGGCCTCGCGGCGTTCCCTCGCATAGGCCAGAAGCTCGGCACGGAGAACAGCGCGGCTGTCTTCGATGAGGTCCAGAGCGGCGAGCAGTGCGGCCTCGTCACGCTGAAATCGCCCGACTTTCGATTCGAGGTAGCTCAGCGTCGCGTTGAAGCCGAGAGGCCGGTACAACTGCACACACGAGCGGAGCGCCGAAACCCGCCATCGATACCGGAAGACCGGGGTCGCGCACCTTACGGGCATAGACGCCGAAGCTCACCGGGGTAGTCTGCTCAGCCGGCCAGGCGGGCCTGGAGGACGGTGTCGTGCAGGGTGATCTCGCGACCGCCGTGTGACATCGTGCGGGATCTGTCCTCGGCCACGACGATGTCCCATTGGGCGGGGTCGAGGACGGCCGCGAGGTCTCCGATCTCGACGTGGGCCTCCGGGGTGCCCGAAGTGTGGTGGTCGGACGGGTGGTGGCCGACGAGGAGGAGGGTGCCGCCGGGGGCGACCGCCGCCGCCAGCCGCCGGAACAGGTCGCCGGGGGATGTCGCCGGGTGGACGTAGTGGGAGCAGACCAGGTCGAACTGCCCCTCGGCCGGTGTCCACTCGGTCAGGTCGGCCTGGATCCAGTCGATGCCGTCCGTGAGGCCGGACGTCTCGGCGCGGCGGCGGGCCCGGTGCAGGGCGGTGGCGGCGATGTCCACCGCCGTCACCTGCCAGCCGCGGGTGGCGAGCCAGATGGTCTCGGCTCCTTCGCCGCAGCCCGCGTCCAGCGCTCTGCCGGGCGGGAGGTGCTGGGCCGCCGCCACCAGGTAGGGGTTGGGCGGGTGGGCCGCGCCCGGGGCCCGGCTGTCGTAGTGCTCGTCCCAGTACGCCTTCGTGAAGGTCATCGGGAGCCCGCCGACAGCAGTTCCCGGTAGGCGGCGACCGCCTGGCGGGTCTCCTCCTCGATGAGGTCCGCGTTGATCTGGGCGGCGGCGCCGGCTCCGGCCGCGGCGGCGGGGCCGACCTGGGCGGACAGGTCGGTGACGTTGCCCGCCACCCAGACTCCCGGCACGTCGGTGCGGCCTGTCGGGTCGGCGGGGATGTGTTCGCCGACGCCGGCGGGGTGCTCGACCGGTCGCAGTCCGAGCGTGGCCAGGAAGCCCGCCCGGGCCTCCATGCGTGTCGCCACCGCCACGGTGTCGCGGCTGACGAGGGTGCCGTCGCTCATCCGTACACCCACGAGACGGTCCTCGACGATCTCCAGCGACGCGACCTCGCCGTGGACCACCTTGATGCCGCGCGCGGCCAGTCGCTCGGCCTCCTCGCCGGTGGGGGCGGGCCTGGTGTGCGCGAAGTACGTGACGTCGGCGCTCCACTGGCGGAACAGCAGCGCCTGGTGCACCGACAGGGGGCCGCTGGCCAGCACGCCGATGGCCCCGTCGCGGACCTCCCAGCCATGACAGTACGGGCAGTGCACGACGTCTCGGCCCCACCGCTCCCGTAGGCCGGGCACATCAGGCAGCACGTCCACCAGGCCGGTCGTGACCAGCAGGCGCCGCGACCGGACGGTCCGGCCGTCGGCCAGCGTCACCCCGAACCCGGTCTCGTCGCGGACCGCGGTCTCGACCTCTCCGGTCACCACCTGGCCGCCGTACTGGCGTACTTCCGCCCGGCCGCGCTCCAGCAGCTCGCCCGGCGGCATGCCCTCGCGGGCCAGCAGCCCGTGCACGCCCTCGGCGGGGGCGTTGCGCGGCGCGCCCGCGTCGATCACCAGCACCGTCCGGCGGGCCCGCGCCAGCATCAGCGCCCCGTTGAGGCCCGCGGCGCCGCCGCCGACCACTATCACGTCATAGCTGTCGTTCAGCTGCTCGGTCATGTCGACCACCTCCGCGCACACTATGCGGAGTGACCCGCCCGGAACGCAAACCTCTTTGCTGCTTTGGCAAAATGCCAGGCTGTGGCGTTTCCGGGAAGTGCACTAAAGAGCAGCGGGTGATTACTCGTGCCAGTTGTGCAAGTATTGATCATAATGGCTGGAGAAAAAATCCGCCCCCCACCTGCATTGGATGACCTTATGCACCCCTCCCAGAAGCTGATCATGCCCACCTCGGTGCGGGTGGCTCGGATCATCATGTCCGTGCAGTTGGCTGGGGCCGTCTTTCTCTTCGCCATCCTGGTGATACCGCTGGTGCTCGGCGGAGTTTTCATCCCAGAGGCGCTCCTCATCGTCGGGGTAGGCGTGGCCATCGGGGTCGTGGTGTTCGGGATGCGGAGTCGCCGGCCTTGGGTGCGATGGATGGGCGTGGCGATTCAGGCCGTGGCGGCGACGATGTCCGTCGTGGTGCTGGTCACCGAGGGAGATTTCAGTGTTCTCCTTAGTTTCGTGCTTTCCGTGGCGGTCATCGTTCTCCTGCTGACCCCCACGGCCGCCGCCTGGTTCGACGCCGCTATGGAAGAGCGTTGATGCGGGCCAGCAGGGGCGGGGTCCAGTGGATGCCGTAGGCGGCCTGGAGCCGGGGCAGGCGCCAGTCGCGGCCGGTCACCATCCGGCGGCAGAGCGGCGCGCCGCAGTGGCAGGTCATCGTCCATGACTCGACCCCGGTGTGGGTGGCGTAGTCGATCGTGAGCTCCTCGCCCGGGCTGATGTCGCGGCGGGCGATCACGGTTGTGGCGTCCTGGTGCCAGAGGCTGGGGTCGCAGGAGTGGTTGCCGTACCGCACCGGGTGGCGGGGGTCGAGGAGCAGGTGGACGCCCTCCTCGACGGTGAGGCTGCTGTAGGGCGGGGTGAGGCGGGCCAGTTCGTCGTCGTCGATGAGCCGGCCGCCGAGGCGCATCACTATCTCACCGCGGCGGATGGGGGCGACGGCGAACAGGCCGGTGCCGTGGATGGGGGAGTGGCGGGGGCGGGCGCTGGGGGTGAGGTGGCTGTGGGGCTGGTTCGTCATGGGTGGACTCCTGTTCCGGCCGTTGGGAAGACGTTGACGTTTGTTGGTATGGACACCAAACTAAGTCACGAGTTCCGCGCTGTCTGGAAGAGGAGCGTCCATGCCCTACCGCCCCCCGCTCGTCGCGTATGAGTACCACGTCGCCGATCCGCCCGAGCTGCCGGTGCGCACCCGGGGTGAGGGCGGGCTGTCCGCGCTGACCGCCGCCGAGCTGGTCGCCGCCGACGGCGCGGGAGTGATGCTGAAGGCCGTCACCGCGGCGGAGGAGAGCCTGGTCGTGCAGGTCGGCGTGGCGGGCGAGGGCGTGATCCGGGTCCGGCTGAGCGAGGACGCCGACGCCCGGCCCCGTTCGGAGCGGGCCGTCGCGCTGGTGAGGCCGGGGTCGTACGCGGGGGCGCGGGCCGAGGTGACGCCCGGGGAGCCGATCGTGGTGGACGCGGGCTCGCTGCGGGCGGAGATCACGCTGGAGCCGTGGCATCTGCGCTTCACCGACGCCGCCGGCGACGCGCTGCTGGAGCAGGACCGGGGGCACACCGACATCAGTGGCCGGCTGCGTACGCTGCCGTTCGGGCGGTCCACCGCCGGGGGCGCGCACGTGGCCTTCCACGAGAGCTTCGAGGCCCCGCCCGACGAGGTGTTCGCCGGGTTCGGGGAGTCGTTCGCGCCGCTCGACAAGCGCGGCCAGCGCCCGCTGATGTGGAACTTCGACGCCTTCGGCGCCGAGTCGCAGCGCGCGTACAAGAACGTTCCGCTGTACGTGTCGAGCAAGGGGTACGGGGTGCTGGTCGACAGCGGCGCGCCCATCGAGTTCGACGTGTGCCAGTCGACCCACAGCGCGGTGCAGATCGTGGTGCCCGACGACGTCCTGGACTACTACGTGCTGGCCGGGCCGACGCCGCCCGAGGTGCTGGAGCGGTACAACGGGCTGACCTCGCGGCCGGCGCTGCCGCCGAAGTGGGCGTTCGGCACCTGGATCTCCTCCGGGTTCTGCGTGGACAGCCAGGAGCGGGTGCTGGCCAGGGCGCGGACGATCCGGGAGCGCGGCATTCCGTGCGACGTGCTGCACCTGGACACCTACTGGCAGACCGTCGGGCACTGGTCGGACCTGCGCTGGGACCCGGAGAACTTCCCCGAGCCGGAGGCGATGCTGGCAGAGTTGGACCGGATGGGGTTCAAGGTCTGTCTGTGGATGAACCCGTACATCTCCCACAGGAGCCCGGACTTCCAGGAAGCCGCCGAAGCGGGATATTTCCTGAAGAAGCCGGATGGGGACACGTACGTGGCCGACACCTGGCACGGCTCCTACCCCGCCTGCGGCATCCTCGACCTCACCCACCCCGGCGCCGTCCGCTGGTTCCAGGAGCGGCTGCGGGCGCTGCTGCGCCAGGGCGTGCAGGCGTTCAAGACCGACTTCGCCGAGGGCGTCCCGCACGACGCGGTGGCCTCGAACGGGATGACCGGCACCGACCTGCACAACGTCTACACGCTGCTGTTCAACGACGCGGTCGCCGAGGTCACCCGCGAGGTCCACGGTCACGACCTGGTCTGGGCCCGCTCGTCGTACCTGGGCGGGCAGCGGCACAGCGCACAGTGGAGCGGCGACTCGTACACGAGCTACGCGTCGATGGGCAGCACGATCCGCGGCGGGCTGGCGCACGGCCTGTCCGGGGTGCCGTTCTGGAGCCATGACGCGGGCGGCTTCACCGGGCGGCCCAGCGACGACCTGTTCGTACGGTGGACCCAGTTCGGCGCGCTCTCGCCGCTGCTGCGGCTGCACGGCACCACCACCCGGGAGCCGTGGGAGTTCCCGGAGGTGGAGGAGCACGCGGTGGCGGCGCTCCGGCTGCGCTACCGGCTGATGCCCTACATCTACTCGGCGGCGGTGGACGCCGCCCGGACGGGCGCGCCGATGATGCGCGCGCTCTGCGTCGACCACCCTGGCGACCCCGTCGCCTGGCAGGCCGACCTGCAGTACCTGCTCGGCCGCGACCTGCTGGTCGCGCCGATGATCTCGCCGGGCGGGGTGCGGGACGTCTACCTGCCGGAGGGCGAGTGGGTGGACTGGTGGACGGGCGAGGTGCACACCGGCTCCCGGTACGTGCGGGTGGCCAAGCCGCTGGAGGAGTTCCCGCTCTTCGTCCGGTACGGCGCGCTGATCCCGGTCGCCGACTCCGGCGGCACGGTGGAGACGCCTGACCGGATCACCCTGGTCGCCTTCGGGGGCGGCGACCGCCGCATGCGGATTCACGACACCGACGGGGAGACCGCCGTCACGGCCGTCCGGGACGGCGACACGCTGCGCGTGAGCGTGACCGGGCCGAAGCGGGTCGCCGCCGTCGAGTTCGCCCCGGTGCCGGGCGCGCCCGGCCGGGCCGTCATCACCCAGGAGGAGACATGATCGGAAAGTCTGGCGTGGCGGCGCTGGCAGCTCTCGTGCTGGCCCTCTCGGCCTGCGGTTCCGGTTCGGAGGAGGCGCCCGCCGACGGGCCGCGGGTGCTCAGGCTCTGGCACTACGAGGCGGCCGAGTCCGCGATGGGCAAGGCGTGGGCCGAGGCGATCAAGAAGTTCGAGGCCGCCCACCCGGACGTCAAGGTGGAGTTCGAGGAGAAGAGCTTCGAGCAGATCCAGAAGACCGCCAGCATGGTGCTCAACTCCGACCAGGCGCCCGACGTCATGGAGTACAACAAGGGCAACGCGACCGCCGGCCTGCTGTCGAAGCAGGGGCTGCTGGCCGACCTGACCGAGGAGGTCACCAAGCGCGGCTGGGACAAGCTGCTGCCCGGCGGCCTGCAGACCACCGCGCGGTACGACGAGCGCGGGGTCATGGGCTCCGGCAACTGGTACGGCATCCCGAACTACGGCGAGTTCGTGATGGTCTACTACAACAAGGACCTGTTCGAGAAGCACGGCGTCGAGGTGCCGGCGACGTTCGAGGAGTTCACCGCCGCGCTCGACACGTTCGTGCGGGCCGGGGTGACGCCGATCGGCACGGCCGGGGCCGAGTATCCGGCGCAGCAGATCCTCTACCAGCTCGCGCTCAGCAAGGCCGACCGGGCGTGGGTGGACGCCTTCCAGGCGTACCAGGGGAAGGTCGACTTCCACGGCCCCGAGTTCACCTACGCCGCGCAGACGTTCGCCGACTGGGTGGCCAAGGGGTACGTCGACGAGAAGTCCGCCGGGGTCAAGGCCGAGGACATGGGCGTGGCGTTCATGAACGGCAAGCACCCGATGATGATCAGCGGGAGCTGGTGGTACGGCCGGTTCGCCTCGGAGATCAAGGACTTCGAGTGGGGCCACTTCCTGTTCCCCGGCGCCACGATGGCGCCCGGCTCCAGCGGCAACATCTGGGTGGTGCCGGAGAAGTCGGCGAACAAGGACCTGGCCGCCGAGTTCATCGACATCACGATGAGCAAGGAGATCCAGAACCTGCTGGGCAACTCCGGCGGCGTGCCGGTGGCGGCCGACCCGGAGGCGATCACGGACGCCAAGAGCAAGGAGCTGATCGAGTCCTTCAACACGCTGACCGGCCGCGACGGGCTGGCGTTCTACCCCGACTGGCCGGCGCCCGGCTACTACGACGTGCTGGTCGCCGCGACGCAGAACCTCATCAACGGCAGCAAGCAGCCCGCCGGGATGCTCGACGAGATCGCGCAGCCGTACGAGGACAACCTCGCCGACCTCGGTAACTAGATGCGCGTCCGCAAGAAAGGCTACTGGCTCTACCTGGTGCCGAGCCTGGTGCTGTTCCTGGTCGTCATCGTGGTGCCGTTCCTGATGAACCTGGGCGTGAGCTTCACCCGCTGGTCGGGGGTGGGCACGCCCAGGTGGGCCGGGCTGGAGAACTACGCCCGGCTGCTGGAGGACGAGCGGTTCTGGCTGTCGTTCCAGAACAACGTGGCGCTGATCTTCGCGATGGCGGTCGTGCCCACGGTGCTCGGCCTGCTGCTGGCGGCGGCGCTCTTCGACTTCATCGGCAAGCGGTTCGGCCCGCGCACCGCCTCGGCGCTGCGCGCCATGTACTACCTGCCGCAGGTGCTGCCCGTGGCGGTGGCCGGGGTGGTGTGGGGCTGGATGCTGCATCCGTCGTACGGGGCGATCAACCAGGCGTTCGGCCTCGACCTCGACTGGCTGGGCGACCCCGATCTCGCGCTGGCGACGGTGATGGCGGTGATGGTCTGGTTCCAGCTCGGCTACCCGGTGGTGATCTTCATGGCGGGGCTGCAGCGGGTGGACCCGGCCTACTACGAGGCGGCCGACCTGGACGGGGCGTCGTGGTGGCGCAAGGTGTGGCACATCACGATCCCGCAGATCCGGCCGGAGATCTTCGTGGTGCTGCTCACCTGCACGATCGCCGCGCTGAAGGTGTTCGGGCCGATCTTCGTGCTGACGCGCGGCGGGCCGGGCAACGCCACGCTGGTGCCGTCGTACTTCTCGTATCTGAACTTCTTCCAGAAGAGCGACGTCGGGTACGGGTCGGCGATCGCGACCGTGCTGGCCCTGATCATCGTCGTGGTGACGTTCCTGTTCCTGCGGATCCAGGAGCGTGAGTCATGAGGGGGCCTGGACGCTGGGCGGTGCTGGTGTCGCTGACGGTGGCGGCGCTGGTGATGATCTTCCCGTTCGTGCTCGTGGCGCTGAACGCGGTCAAGACGCCCGAGGAGTACGCCTCGGAGGGGCCGCTCGGCCTGCCCGGCGGGCTCCACCTGCAAGGCATCGTCGACTTCTGGGTCCGGGTGGACTTCGGGCAGAAGCTCTGGAACAGCCTGCTCATCAGCGGCTCGGTGGCGGTGCTCGCGGTGGTGCTGTCGGTGCTCAACGCCTACGCGCTGGGCATCGGGCGGGTGCGCGGGCGGCTGTCGATCCTGGTGCTGTTCCTGGTGGCCAACACGCTGCCGCAGGAGGCGCTGGTCTACCCGCTGTACTACCTGGCCAAGGAGGCCGGGCTGTACGACTCCCGGCTGTCGATGATCATCATCTTCACGGTGATCCAGGCGGCGTTCGGCACGTACCTGCTCAGCGCGGTGCTCGGCCAGTTCCCCAAGGAGATCCTGGAGGCGGCCGAGATCGACGGCGCGGGGCGGTTCCGGGCGCTGGTCCGGGTGGTGGTGCCGATCAGCCGGCCCACGCTCAGCGTCCTGCTGATCTTCTTCTTCATCTGGACCTGGAACGAGTTCTTCCTGCCGCTGATCTTCCTCATCTCCAACGACAACCAGACCGTGCCGGTCGCCCTGGGCGTGCTGCAGGGCGAGCGGTACATGGACGCCACCATGTCCAGCGCCTCCGCCCTGCTCGGCATCGTCCCGGCGGTCGCGTTCTTCCTGATCTTCCAGCGCACGCTCACCCGCGGGGTCACGGTCGGCGCCGTGAAGTGAGCCACCCCCCTCCCGAGGAGAACCCATGAAGAGATGGTTAGGCATCCCGCTAGCGCTCACGCTGGTCGCGGGGGTGTTCACCGCGCCCGCCGCGGCGGCGCAGGACCTCCCGTTCCGCGACCCGTCGCTGCCGGTGGAGCAGCGGGTCGCCGACCTGCTGGGCCGGCTCACCTTGCCGGAGAAGCTGGGCCTGCTGCACCAGTCGCAGGAGGCGATCCCGCGGCTGGGCATCCCGTACCACAAGAACGGCACCGAGGCGCTGCACGGCGTCGCCTGGTCCAACGACCTGAACGACGGCTGGAACCAGAAGCTGGCGAGCGGGACCGTGTTCCCGCAGGCCGTCGGCCTGGCCAGCACGTGGGACCCGGAGCTGGTGAAGAAGGTCGGCTCGGCCGTCGGCGACGAGGTGCGCGGCTACCACGCGACCGACCCGACGCTCTGGGGGCTGCAGGTCTGGGCGCCGGTGGTCGACCCGCTGCGCGACCCGCGGGCGGGCCGCAACGAGGAGGGCTACTCCGAGGACCCGCTGCTGACCGGCGCCATGGCCACCGCCTACGGCAAGGGACTCCAGGGCGACGACCCGTTCTACCTGAAGACCGCGCCCGTGCTGAAGCACTACCTGGCCTACAACAACGAGGTGGACCGGAGCCTCACCTCCTCCAACCTGACGCCCCGGCTCAAGCACGAGTACTACGAGCAGCCGTTCCGGGCGGCGATCTCGGCCGACGCCGCCACCGGGGTCATGGCCTCGTACAACCTGGTGAACGGGCGGCCCAACCACGTCAACGCCGACCTGGAAGAGGTCGTCAGGTCGTGGACGGACAAGACGCTCTACAACGTCAGCGACGCCTGGGGGCCGCACGCGCTCACCGACCTGGAGCGGTACTTCGACGACAAGGCCGAGGCGTTCGCCGCGGTGCTCAAGTCCGGACAGGACAGCTTCACCGTCGACGGCAGCGACGCCGGCCCGATGCGGCAGCACCTCACCGCCGCCCTGGACCGCGGCCTGATCACCGAGGCCGACGTGGACCGGAGCGTGAGCCGGGCGCTGACCATCCGGTTCCGCCTGGGCCACTTCGACCCGGACGGGGGACCGTACAGGAACATCGGCCCGGACGTGATCGACAGCGCCGCGCACCGCGCGCTCAACCGCGAGACCGCCGCCAAGGCGGCGGTGCTGCTGAAGAACTCCGGCACGCTCCCACTGAAGTCGCCGAAGTCGGCCGCCGTGGTCGGCCCGCTGGCCGACAGGCTCTACAGCGACTGGTACGCGGGCAGGATGCCGTACCAGGTCACCCCGCTGGACGGGATCAAGGAGCGGGTCGCCGACGTGACCACCAGTGAGGGCCTGGAGCGGATCGCGCTCAAGCACGTCGAGTCCGGCAAGTACGTGACGGCCACCGGCACCGGCCCCGACGATAACGCCGCCCTCACCGACACCGTCCCCACGCCCGCCTCGCTGTGGGACGTGACCGACTGGGTGAGCGGCGTCTCGACGCTGCGCAACGCGGGCAACGGCAAGCTGCTCGGCGGCGACTGGCGCTCGCTGGACACCGACGACGACGATCCCAACGGCTGGTACGTGTCGCAGCAGTTCGCGCTGGAGAAGCAGGGCGACGGCGGCTACCTGATCCGGTACGCGGGCTTCGAGACGGTCGAGGACTGGTTCGCCCTGCCCGACCCGTACGTGAGCGTCACCGCGGACGGCGCGCTGGCGCTGGCCCCGAAGGCGGAGGCGGCGCGGTTCGCCAAGGAGGTCGTCTCCGACGGCATCGCCGCGGCGGCCGAGCAGGCGCGCGAGGCAGAGGTGGCGGTCGTCGTGGTGGGCAGCCACCCGTGGGTGCACGGGCGGGAGTTCCACGACCGCGACGACCTGCGGCTTGGCGACGGGCAGCGGCGGCTGATCGAGGCCGTGCGGAAGGCCAACCCGAAGACCGTGGTGGTGCTGGAGACCAGCTATCCCGTCATCGTGGACGCCCCGGCGCTGCTGTGGACCACGCACGCGGGCGCGGAGACCGGGCACGCGGTCGCCGACGTGCTGTTCGGCGACGTCAACCCGGCCGGGCGGCTCACCCAGACCTGGTACGCGAGCGACAAGCTGCCGAGCATCCTGGACTACGACCTGGCCAAGACCGGGATGACGTACCTGTACCAGAAGGACCGGCCGCTGTTCGCCTTCGGTCACGGGCTCAGCTACACCACCTTCGGCTACCAGGGGCTGAAGGTCCGGGGCGAGCAGGTCAGCGTCAAGGTGACCAACACCGGCCGGGTCGCGGGCGAGGAGGTCGTCCAGCTCTACACCCACCAGCGGCGGTCCCGCTTCGACCAGCCGGTCAAGCGGCTGCGCGGCTTCCAGCGGATCGCGCTGGCGCCGGGCGAGTCGGAGACCGTGACGTTCCGGCTGCCCAAGTCTGACCTGGCGGTCTGGGACCAGACGCGCGACAAGTGGGTGGTCGAGGACGCCACCCACGACGTGCTCGTCGGCTCCGCCTCCGACCGGATCCGGCAGCGCACGACGCTGAAGGTGAAGGGGGAGAAGGTGCCGCCGCGCGACCTCACCGAGCCGACCAGGGCGATGAACTTCGACGACTACGCGGGCGTCGCCTTCGCCGACGAGGACAAGGTGCGCGGCGACGTGGTGGCGGGGTCGGACGGCGGCTGGATCTTGTTCGCCGACGCGGTCTACGGCGGCCGGTTCAGCGCCGGGGTCGCCTCGGCCGAGGGCGGCGGGATCGAGCTCCGGCGCGGCTCGCCGAAGGGCGCTCTGCTGGCCTCCGTGCGGGTGCCGGCCACGGGCGGGGTGTACGAGTACACGACGGTCACGGCCGACATCCGGGGCGGCAAGGGTGACCTGTACGTGGTGTTCCGGGGCGAGGTCCGGCTCCGGGACCTGACCCTGGCCCGCTGAGAACCGTCGGCCCGGCGCGGAGAGCATGGCTCCGCGCCGGGCCGACTTATTTCGTTGTGCGTCCAAACTATTGACGGGCCGGTGAGGCGTATGTGAGCCTTTTGATTGCTCATGCGCGAGGGCGCGGCGATGGTCAGGGTCCTGCAACCTGGTCGTGCATGGCGGTCATCTGTTTGTCCTCGGGTGCGCCGAAGCGGCGTGCCAGGAAAGGGAGAGCCGCTCATGCGAAAGGCATTACTCAGCCTGCTCGCGATCACCGCCGTCCTGCTGGCCACAGCAGTGGTGCGGATGACCCCGGTCTCCGCCGTCGCGGCGGACCCGTACACCTTCAAGAACGTGCGGATCGACGGCGGCGGGTTCGTGCCCGGCATCGTCTTCAACCCCGGCGAACGCAACCTGATCTACGCCCGCACCGACATCGGCGGCGCCTACCGCTGGAACCAGTCGTCGAAAACCTGGACACCGCTGCTCGACTGGGTGGGCTGGGACAAGTGGGGCTGGAACGGCGTCATCAGCCTCGCCACCGACCCCGTCCAGACCAACCGGCTGTACGCCGCCGTCGGCATGTACACCAACGACTGGGACCCCAACAACGGGGCCATCCTCCGCTCCACCGACAAGGGCGACACCTGGCAGGCCGCAGAGCTGCCGTTCAAGCTCGGCGGCAACATGCCCGGCCGCGGCATGGGCGAGGCGCTGGCCGTCGATCCCAACCGCAACAGCGTCCTGTACTTCGGCGCGCCCAACGGCAACGGCCTGTGGCGCAGCACCGACCACGGCGCCACCTGGTCGAAGGTGACCAGCTTCCCCAACGCCGGCGACCACGCCGACGACCCGGGCGACCCCAACGGCTACCAGAGCCACCGCCCCGGCGTCGTCTGGGTGACCTTCGACCCGCGCTCGTCCAGCGGCGGCGCCGCCACCAGCACCATCTACGTGGGCGTCGCCGACAAGCAGAACACCGTCTACCGCACCACCGACGCCGGGGCCACCTGGCAGCGGGTCGCGGGCCAGCCCACCGGCTACATCGCGCACAAGGGCGTGCTCGACGCCGAGAACGGCCACCTGTTCATCGCCACCAGCGACACCAGCGGCCCGTACGACGGCGCCAAGGGCGACGTGTGGCGGCTCGACACCGCCACCGGCGACTGGACCCAGGTCAGCCCCGTCCCGTCGTCCAGCGAGGACGGCTACTTCGGCTACAGCGGCCTCACCCTCGACCGGCAGAACCCCGGCACGCTGATGGTCGCCACCCAGATCTCCTGGTGGCCCGACGTCATCTTCTTCCGGTCGACCGACTCC
This sequence comes from Nonomuraea sp. NPDC049649, assembly GCF_040675175.1. Lineage (NCBI taxonomy): Bacteria > Bacillati > Actinomycetota > Actinomycetes > Streptosporangiales > Streptosporangiaceae > Nonomuraea > Nonomuraea sp. NPDC049649. The sequence continues at coordinate 43,239 of NZ_JBFAOH010000043.1, read as the reverse complement.
GGCGACACCTGGACCCGGGTCTGGGACTGGACCTCCTACCCCGACCGCAGCTTCCGCTACGAGATGGACATCTCCGAGGTGCCCTGGCTGACCTTCGGCACCGACCCGCAGCCGCCCGAGGTCACGCCCAAGCTCGGCTGGATGACCGAGTCGCTGGAGATCGACCCGTTCGACTCCGACCGGATGATGTACGGGACCGGCGCCACCATCTACGGCACCGAGAACCTCACCCAGTGGGACTCCGGCGGTCAGTTCACCATCAAGCCGATGGTCAGGGGCCTGGAGGAGACCGCGGTGCTCGACCTGATCAGCCCGCCCAGCGGCGCCCCGCTGATCAGCGGCCTGGGCGACATCGCCGGGTTCCGGCACACGGACCTGGACGCGGTCCCGGCCATGATGTTCACCTCGCCGAACTTCACCTCCACCACCAGCCTCGACTACGCCGAGCAGAACCCGTCGGTCATGGTCCGGGCCGGCAACTTCACCGACGCCGACCGGCCGAACGACAGCCACGTGGCCTTCTCCACCGACGGCGGCGCCAACTGGTTCCAGGGCACCGAGCCCGGCGGCATCAACGAGGGCGGCACGGTCGCGGCGGCGGCCGACGGCTCCCGCTTCGTCTGGGCGCCGCGCGGCGTCACCCCGCACTACTCGGTCGGCTTCGGCAACTCCTGGACCCAGGTGCAGGGCCTGCCCACGGACGCGATCGTCGAGTCCGACCGGGAGAACTCCTCGAAGTTCTACGGGTTCGCCGGCGGCCGCTTCCACGTCAGCACGGACGGCGGCGCGTCGTTCACCGCCACCGCCGCCTCCGGGCTGCCCCAGACCGGCAAGTTCAAGGCCGTGCCGGGCATCGAGGGCGACATCTGGCTGGCGGGCGAGGGCGGGCTGTGGCACTCGACCGACAGCGGCGCCTCCTTCACCAAGGTCTCCGGCATCACCGGCTCGGTGAACGTCGGCTTCGGCAAGGCCGCGCCCGGCGCCGACTACATGGCCATCTACGCGGTCGCCACCATCGACGGCGTCACCGGCCTCTACCGCTCCGACAACGCGGGCGGGAGCTGGGTCCGGATCAACGACGACGAGCACCAGTGGGGCAACATGGGCGAGGCGCTCACCGGCGACCCGCGCGTGTACGGCCGCGTCTACCTGGGCACCAACGGCCGCGGCATCATCTACGGCGACCGCACCGGCCCGGCGCCCACCGTCACCCCCACGGTGACCCCAACCGTCACTCCGACCGTGACGCCCACCGTCACCCCGACCGTGACGCCCACCGTCACCCCCGGCACCGGCTGCACGGCCACCTACCAGGCGGGCAACGAGTGGCCCGGCGGCTTCCAGGCCGAGGTCACGGTACGCAACACCGGCAGCTCGGCCATCACCGGCTGGCGGGTCACCTGGACCTGGCCCGGCGACCAGCGCATCACCCAGCTCTGGAGCGGCTCGCACACCCAGTCGGGCGCGAACGTGAGCGTCACCAACGCCGCCTACAACGGCGACCTGGCCCCGGACGCCACCACGTCGTTCGGCTTCAACGGCAGCCAGAGCGCCGGCGGCGCCGCACCTACTCTCACCTGCACGCCCGTCTAGTGCTCTGAGACGGGCAGCTGTACCCACCTGCACGCCCGGGTCCTGAGACGGACAGCCGCACTCACCTGCACGCTCGTCTAGCGCTCTGAGACGGGCAGCCGCACCAGGAAGGAGGTTCCCCCGCCGGGGACGGCGCGCGCCGAGACGTCGCCGCCGTGCGCCGTCACCACGGCCTCGACGATGGACAAGCCCAGGCCCGCGCCGCCGTTCCGGGTGTCGCGCCCGTGGCCGTGGTCCACCCGGTAGAAGCGCTGGAACACCCGCGCGAGGTGGTCCGGCGCCATCCCCGGCCCCGCGTCGGCGACCTCGATCAGCGCACGACCGCCGTCGAGGCCGACCCGCACCGTGGCCGGGGTGCCCGTCGGGGTGTGGTCGAGCACGTTGGCCAGGAGGTTGCCCACCACCTGCCGGAGCCGGGCGGCATCGCCGGTCACCCGGACCGGGCCGTCGTAGTCGAGCGACAGCGGCCGGTCCGGGTCGATCGCCAGCGTGTCCGCCACGGCGTCGGCGGCCAGTTCGGTCAGCTCGACGGGGGCGCGGTCCAGTGGGCGGCCCTGGTCGAGGCGGGCGAGCAGCAGCAGCTCGTCCACGAGCGAGCCCATCCTGGCCGCCTCCGCCTCGATCCGGCGCATCGCCTTCTCCAGGTCGTCCTGCCGGGTCGCGGCGCCGCGCCGGAACAGCTCGGCGTAGCCGCGGATGGTGGCGACCGGGGTGCGCAGCTCGTGGGAGGCGTCCGCGACGAACCGGCGCAGCCGGTCCTCCGACTCCTCCCGCTCGCGGAAGGCCCGTTCGATCTGGCCCAGCATCGCGTTGAGCGCGTCGCCGAGCCGCCCGACCTCCGTGCCCGGCGGCCCGGCCTCGACCCGCCGCCCCAGGTCGCCGCCGCCGATCGCCGCCGCCGTGCCGACGATGCGGTCCAGCGGGCGCAGGCCACGCCGGATCAGCAGGGCGGCCAGCAGAGTCAGCGCCGCCAGCCCGAACCCGGACGTGCCGATCAGCACGAACGCGACCCGCTCCGCCAGCTCGTCGGTCGCTGCTGCTGCCGCTCAAGGCGATCGCGCTCAACCTGCTGTCTCTCGGCGCCGTGCTCGGCGCGATGGTGCTGCTGTGGCAGTGGGGCTGGGGTACGAGGGAGATCCTGGGCATCCAGCCGACCGGTTCCATCGGCGAGTTCGTGCCGCTCACGATCTTCGCCTTCCTGTACGGGCTCAGCATGGACTACGAGGTGTTCATCCTGGCCCGCATGCGCGAGGAGTACGACAGGACCGGCGACACCCGGCACGCCGTCGTGGCGGGCGTGGGCCGGACCGGGCGGCTGGTCACCTCGGCGGCGCTGGTCCTGTTCGTCTCGTTCGCGGCGCTGGCCATGACGCCGGAGCTCGACGTCAAGGTGTTCGCCAGCGGGCTGGCCCTGGGCATCCTGCTCGACGCCACGCTCATCCGCGGCGTGCTGGTCCCGGCGGTGGTGGCGATGATGGGCCGCTGGAACTGGTGGCTGCCGTCGCGGATCAGCCCTTGACGGCCCCGATCAGCACGCCCTTGGTGAAGTGGCGCTGCACGAACGGGTAGATGACCAGCGCGGGGACCACGGCCACCACCACGATCGCCATCTTGATGGCCAGCGTCGGCGGGGTGTCGCCCGCGCCGGTCACGCCCACGGTCGCCGTGGGCAGCGGGTTCGAGTCGACCACGTACTGCCGCAAGACCAGCGCGAGCGGCCACTTGCGGGTGTCCTCCAGGTAGAGCATGGCGTTGAACCAGGCGTTCCAGTAGCCGACCGCGTAGAACAGGCCGACGACGGCGGTGACCGCCTTCGACATGGGCAGCACGATCCGCCAGAGGATGCGGAACTCGCCCGCGCCGTCGATCCGGGCGCTGTCCATGATCTCGCCGGGGATGTTCATGAAGAACGCCCGGAGCACCACCACGTTGAAGGCCGACACGGCCGTCGGCAGGATCAGCGACCAGTAGCTGTCCTTCAGCCCGAGCCCGCTCACCATCAGGTAGACGGGGATGATGCCCGGGAAGAAGACGAACATCAGCAGCACCGCGAAGAGCAGCGGCCGGTGCAGGAACGAGCCGGGCCGGGCCAGCGAGTAGGCGCCGAGGATGCTGACGCCCAGGCTGAGGGCGGTGCCGACGAGGGTGACGCCGGTGGCGACGAGCACGGCCCGCCGCACCACCGTGTCCGAAAAAATCTGGATATAGGCGTCGAAGGTGATGCCGTCCGGGACCAGCACCAGCCCGCCCACCCGGTTCACCGTCGCCTTGGAGCTCAGGCTCGTCAGCACGATCGTGTAGAGCGGGAAGAGCACGGCCAGCACGATGCCCGCCAGCACCACGCCCTTGCCGGCCTGCCCGACCGGCGAGGGCGGCTCCTCCCACGCCGCCAGCCCCGACGGCTTCTTCTTCCTCATGATCTCGAATACACTCCTCGCTCGCCGAACGCGTGCGCCACCCGGTTGGCCGCGATGATCAGCAGCAGCCCGACCAGGCCCTTGAACAGCCCGGCGGCGGCGCCGTAACCCAGATCCCCGGTGTTGAGCCCCGAGTAGTAGACGAAGGTGTCGAACACCTCCGACACCTCGCTGCCGACCGCGCTGCGCTGCAGCATGAACTGTTCGAAGCCGACGTTCAGCGCGTCGCCCAGGCGCAGGATCAGCAGCAGCACGATCACCGGCCGCAGCCCCGGGAGCGTGATGTGCCACATCCGGCGCCACCGCTTGGCGCCGTCGACCGCCGCCGCCTCGTACAGACTGGGGTTGATCGTGCTCAGCGCGGCCAGGAAGATGATCGCCCCCCAGCCGGCGTCCTTCCAGATCGTCTGCGTGGTGAGCAGCAGGATGAACGTGTCGGAGTTCGTCATCCAGTCGACGCCCTCGTGACCGCGCTCGCGCAGCAGCTGGGCCAGCAGCCCCGCGCCGCCGAACATCTGCTGGAAGATCGCCACCACCAGCACCCACGAGAAGAAGTAGGGCATGTAGACGACGCCCTGCACGAACGCCCGCAGCCTGGCCGAGACCACGCTGTTGAGCAGCAGCGCCAGCATGATCGGCACCGGGAAGTAGAAGACCAGCTGGAAGGCGGTGATCGACAGCGTGTTGACGATCGCGCGCAGGAACTGCGGGTCCTGGAAGAGCAGCGCGAAGTTGGTGAAGCCGATGATCGGGCTGCCCAGGATGCCGCCGGAGTAGGGGCTGTAGTCCTGGAAGGCGATGACGTTGCCGAGCCCCGGGATCCACCAGAACGCCACCACCAGCACCAGCATCGGCAGGTTCATCAGCAGCAGCGGCCAGTCGCGGCGCAGCTTGGCCCGCCAGGTGACGGGCTTGCCCCGGGCCCCGGACGAGCCGCGCCGCACCGGCTTCGCCACGGTCGCCGTGGTGCCGGGAGTCACAGCCGGCCGTTCTCCCGGGCGACCTCGCTGTAGAACTCGCGGGCCTCGTTGCCGCCCTTCTCCTGCCATTCCTTGACGATCTGCTTCCACTCGGAGACGGGCCGCTTGCCCCGGTAGATCTCGTTGAGCTTGTCCTCGGTCGGCTGGACCAGGCCGGCCATCTTCGACGGCGTCTCCACCCGGATGCCCACGAACGGGTCGTTCTCCAGGTACTTGGCCGCGCCGTTCGACCAGTCCCACAGCGACTGGACCAGGCCCTCGTACTGGCTCATGGCGTTCACCGGCGGCCGGCCGGACAGGAACATGTACGTGGGCGCGACCTCCTTGCGGCCCAGCGCGGTCTGCTCGACCTTGCCGCTCTCGACCGTGTAGTGCTCGCCCTCGACGCCGTTGTTGACCAGCTCGTACTCCTGGGTGCCGAACGGGGCCGAGCACCAGTCGGCGATGGCCAGCAGTTCGCGGGTGCGGGCCTCGTCCAGGCCCTTCTTGATGAAGCAGAACATGCTGGCGGGCTCGTTGCGCCAGACGATCGGCGCCTGCCCGGCCTCGGCGGCGAACGGCGCCACGGCCTGCTGGTTGAAGTCGGGGTTGTCCGGCAGGAAGCGGCCGAGGTTCTCGTGCCAGGCGCCGAGCCCGTCCTTCATCATGATGAGCTGGCCGCTGCCGAAGGGCGCCTTCTGGTCGGCGAACGCGTTGGCGACGACCTCGGGGTGGACCCAGCCGTTCTCGAAGAGCTTGGTCAGGAGCTCCACCGAGGCGGCGAACTCCTCGGTCTCGTACTTGTGGACGAGCGTGCCCTGGGAGGTCTTGCGCCATTCGCGGGGAGAGCCGAAGGCGCGCTGGAGTTCCTGGTCGACGCCGCCGAACGCCCAGCGCTTCTTCCTGGGGTCGGTCAGCTCCTTGCCCAGCGTGAGCAGGTCGTCGGTGGTCTTGGGGTGCGGCAGGCCCAGCTCGTCGAGGATGTCCTGGCGGACGAAGAGGGCGAACGGGAAGGGGTCGTTCTGCCAGGGGATGCCCTGTAAGACGCCGCCGAACACGCCGTACTGCCAGGCGGCGGTGTCGTAGTTGGCCAGCAGCGGGAAGTCCTTGGCCTTGTCCCCGGCCAGGAAGGGCGACAGGTCGGCGAAGAGCTTGTTGGCGGCCTCGGTGAAGCGGGCGATCTTGATGAGCTCCCAGCCGGGGATCTGCATCATCTCGGGGACGTCGCCGCTGGCCAGCAGGGTGGAGACCTTCTGCACGTACGTGTTGCCGTCCGAGATGTTGAACCGTACGGTGCCGCCCAGCCGCTCGTTGACGGCCGCGTAGTAGGAGTTGTCGCCGAGCCCGGGCGGGACCGTGCCCCAGAGCGGGGTCATCGCGGTCACCTCGGAGCCGCTGGTGATCGGCTTGGCGGTGACCGCCTGGACCATCTGCGCGGGCCGGGTGAGGAAGCCGGGGGCGACGAACTCGCTGCCGGGCAGGTCGGGCTTCAGGCCGGGGATCTCGAACGGGACGCGGGTGGGCACCAGGCTCGCCAGTTTGTCGGCGGCGACCGCGGTGCCCTGGGCGGGGCCTCTCTTCTCGGCGCAGCCGGTCGCCGCCGCCAGGACGCCCGCGCCGGCCAGGCTGAGGAACCCTCGGCGAGTCGTCGGATTCATCGCTCGCACCCTTCTCCGAATGGGGGTGGCCAACTAGGATTAATTAGTTGGTATTACGCCCAAACAAATTAGTAGACTGTGACCGCGACCACAAGGGAGCGTCACGGTCACAGGTTGGTGAAGGGAGCCCGCGATGCGGCATGCTGGGGGCACTTCTCGGTGGGAACGGGGCTGATTTGATCACTTCCACGACCGGCCCGCAGCCGGCGGACTTCGCCGACGTCCGGGCCACCAACCTCGCGGTCGTGCTCCGGTTCGTGCGCGAGCACGCGCCGTGCTCCCGCGCCGACATCGCCGCGAACACGGGGCTCAACAAGGCGACCGTCTCCAGCCTGGTCGCCGACCTGATCGACCGCCGCCTGGTGCGCGAGACCGGCCTCACCGAGAACCGCGTCGGCCGGCCCGCCACCATGCTGGTCCTCGACGGCTCCCCGTACGCCGCGATCGGCGTCGAGATCAACGTCGACTACGTCTCGGCCGTCGCGACCGACCTGGCGGGAGAGCGGCTGCTGGCCTGGCGGCGCTCCTTCAGCGCGGGCGACTCGGTCAACCAGGGGGTGGCCAACGTCGCCGCCATCGTCCGGCGGGTGGTCAACCGGATGGCGAAGGAGGAGCGGCAGGTCCTCGGCCTCGCGGTCGCCGTGCCCGGCCTGGTCGACGTGCAGGGCATCGTACGGATCGCGCCCAACCTCGGCTGGCGCGACGCCGACATCGGCGGCGACCTGACCAAGGCGCTGCGCGACCCCGGCTTCGCCGTCCAGGTCGACAACGACGCCAACCTCGCGGCCCTGGCCGAGCAGCGCTTCGGAGGCCATGCGGGAGCCGACGACCTGGTCTACCTGACCGGTCAGATGGGCGTCGGCGCGGGCGTCATCCTCGACGGGCGGCTGCGCCGGGGCGGCCTGGGTTACAGCGGCGAGCTGGGCCACGTCCAGCTCGACCCCGACGGTCCCCCCTGCCGCTGCGGGCGGCGCGGATGCCTGGAGGCGGTGGCCGGCATCGGCGCGGTGCTGCGCCGGGCCGACCCGTCCCCGGCGGAGATCGAGATCGAGCTGGAGGAGGTCGTCAGATCGGCCAAGGCCGGTGACGAGGCCACGCTGGCCACGCTCCACGCCGTGGGCGCCGGGCTGGGCCGGGGCGTGTCGATCATCGCGAACCTGCTCAACCCCCGGGTGGTCATCCTCGGCGGCTACTACGTGCCGCTGGCCCCGTGGCTGCTGCAGCCGGTGCGCGCCGCCGTGCGCGACGGCGCCATCGCGCCGGACGCCGGGGGCTGCGAGGTGGTCGCCTCGACGCTCGGCCACGACGCGGCGGCTCTGGGCGGGGCGGCGCGGGTGCTCGACTCGCTCGATTCGGGAAGATTGCCGGGCGGAATCTCACGAACCTCTTGACCTAGGTTCACAAACGCGTGCACCCTTCATGAAACTCCGGAAACACCGACGCAACCCCCACCGGCCGGTCATCGAAGCGCTTCGACACCCCCCGAGGATGGCCATGCACGAACCCTTCCGCGATCCCGAGATACCCCTCCACCACCGGATCGCCGACCTGGCGGGCAGGCTCACGCTCCAGGAGAAGATCGGTCTGCTCCACCAGTACCAGGCACCCGTCGACCGGCTGGGCGTGGCGGCGTTCCGCACCGGCACCGAGGCCCTGCACGGCCTGGCCTGGCTGGGCCCCGCCACCGTGTTCCCGCAGGCCATCGGGCTCGCCTCCACCTGGGACCCGGAGCTGGTGCGCCGCGTCGGCGAGGCCACCTCCGACGAGGTGCTGGCCTTCCACCACAAGGACCCGACCGGCGCCGGCCGGAACGTCTGGGCCCCCGTGGTCAACCCGCTGCGGGACCCGCGCTGGGGACGCAACGAGGAGGGCTACTCGGAGGACCCGTGGCTGACCGGGCTCATGGCCGCGGCGTACGCGTGGGGGCTGCGGGGCAGCGACGCCAAGGTGCTGAAGACGGCCCCCACGCTCAAGCACTTCCTCGCGTACAACAACGAGACCGACCGCTGCGTCACCTCCAGCAACCTGCCGCCCCGGGTGCTGCACGAGTACGAGCTGCCCGCCTACCGGCCCGCCCTGGAGCAGGGCGCAGCAGTCGCCGTCATGCCCTCCTACAACCTGGTCAACGGCCGCCCGGCGCACCTCAGCCCGCTCATCGGCGAGGTGCTGCGGGCCTGGGCGCCGGACGACCTGCTCGTGGTCAGCGACGCCTACGCGCCCGGCAACCTGTTCACGCTGCAGGGCTACCACGACGACCCCGCCGAGGCGTACGCGCACGCCATCAAGGCCGGGCTGGACAGCTTCACCCAGGACGACGACCGGGCCGAGGACACACTCGGGCACATCGGGCAGGCCCTGGAACGCGGCCTGCTCACCGAGGACGACATCGACGCCGCCGTGCGCCACGTGCTGTCGATCCGCTTCCGGCTCGGCGAGTTCGACCCGTCGACCCCGTACGACCACATCACCGAGGAAGTCGTCAACTGCCCGCGCCACCAGGACCTCGCCCGCGAGGCCGCGCGGCGCTCGTTCGTGCTGCTGGAGAACGACGGGCTGCTGCCGCTCGGCGGCGTCACCACGGTCGCGGTGATCGGCCAGCTCGGCGACACGCTCATGGAGGACTGGTACAGCGGGACGCTCCCGTACGCAGTGACAGCCCGCGGCGGGCTGGCCGAGCGGTGCGAGACCGTGTTCTGCGAGGGCGTCGACCGGGTGACGCTGACCGCCGAGGCCGGCGGCGTGACGGCCGACCCGGCGGGCGGGCCGCTCAGCCTCGGCACCGAGCCCGGTGAGTTCGACGTGTTCGACTGGGGCGGCGGCGCCTACGCGCTGCGCGCCGCGGCCACCGGCCGGTTCGTCTCCGTGGACGACGGCGTGCTCGTCAACGACCAGCCGGGGCCGAACGGGTGGGAGGTGCGCCAGACGTTCCGGATCGAGGAGCGGCCGCGCGGCTCCGTGACGCTGCGGCACATCTCCACCGGCTGCTACGTCGGCGCCGCCGGCGACGGCACGCTCCGCCTGGTCGACGACGCCGACCAGGCGCTCTGGCTGGAGCTCGACGTGGTCGAGAGCGGCGCCGTGAAGGCCGCCGGACTGGCCGCCGCCGCGGACGTGGCCGTCGTCGTGGTGGGCGACCACCCGCTGGTGAACGGCCGTGAGACCGAGGACCGCGGCACGCTCGCGCTCGCCCCCGCCCAGGACGCCGTGGTGAAGGCCGTGCACGCCGCCAACCCGCGCACGGTCATGGTGATCAGCAGCGGCTGCCCGCTCACCTGGACCGCCTCCGGGGTGCCCGCGGTGCTCTGGTCCGCGCACGGCGGGCAGGAGTACGGGCACGCGCTGGCCGAGATCCTGTTCGGCGACGCCGACCCGGAGGGCCGCCTCACGCAGACCTGGTACCGCTCCGAGCAGGAGCTGCCCGACCTGCTCGACTACGACATCATCACCGCCGACGCCACCTACATGTACTTCCGGGGGACGCCGCGCTACCCGTTCGGGCACGGGCTCAGCTACACCGGCTTCGGCTACTCCGGCCTCACCGCCGAGGTCGACGGCGAGACGGTCCGGGCCGAGGTGACCGTCACCAACACCGGGCCGCGCGAAGGCGTCGAGGTCGTCCAGTTCTACACCCACCAGCGGCGCTCCCGCGTCAAGCAGCCGCTGCGCCGCCTGCGCGGCTTCGAGAAGGTCCGGCTCGCGCCCGGCGAGAGCCGCACCGTCCGGCTCGACCTGCCCGTACGGGAGCTGGCCTGGTGGGACGTGACCCGCGGCCGGTTCGTCGTGGAGCGGGCCCGGCACCGGCTCATGGCCGGCCGCAGCGCCACCGACCTGCGCGTCACCGCCGGCTTCGAGATCGACGGCGAGACCGTCCCGCCGCGCCGCGGCCCGCTGCGCGCCGCCGACCACGACGAGTACGACGCGATCACGTTCACCGAGGCGAGCCGCGAGCGCGGCGACGCCGTCCGGGCCGACACCGAGGGCGCCTGGATCCTGTTCCGGCAGGTGGACCTCACCGGCGCGGCCTCCTGCCTGGCCGTGCTCGGCAGCACCGAGGGCGGCGTGCTCACGCTGCGGATCGGGGACCCGCTCTACGGGCGGACCGTCGCGACCTTCCCCGTCCCCCGGACCGGGCGGTACGACCTGCATCCCATCGCCGCCTCCCTTGCGGCCTCGCCGGGAGTGCACGATCTTTATGTCGTGTTCGAGAACGAAGGCGTCACGCTCAGCCAGATCGACTTCGCGGCGGCGACATGAGCGGGCGCACGGTCACCATCACCGAGGTCGCCCGGCACGCCGGAGTGGCCGTGAGCACCGTCTCGTACGTGCTCAGCGGCAAACGCACGATCTCGGCCGGCACCCGGCGGCGGGTGCTCGACAGCATCGACGCGCTCGGCTACCACCCGCACGCCGGCGCCCGCGCGCTGGCCAGCAAGCGGGCCAACGTGATCGCGCTGGTGCTGCCGCTCCGCGCCGGCATGCACGTGCCCGTGCTGATGCGCTTCGCCAGCGCGGTCGTCACCGCCGCCCGCCGCTACGACCACGACGTGCTGCTGCTGACCGCCGACGAGGGCACCGACGGCATCCGGCGGGTGGCGGCCAGCGCGCTGGTCGACGCGTTCGTGCTCATGGACGTCGAACTGGACGACAACCGGGTGCCGCTCCTGCGCGAACTGGCCGAGCCCAGCGTGCTCATCGGCTTCCCCGCCGAACCGGCCGGCCTCACCTGCGTCGATCTGGACTTCGCCGCCGCCGGCGGGCAGTGCGTCGCCCACCTGGCCGAGCGCGGCCACACCCGCATCGCGCTGCTCGGCGCGCCCGCCGTCGTGTACGAGCGCGGCACCGGGTTCGCGCGCCGCACCCGGGAGGGTTTCGTCGCCGCCGTCGCCGCGCACCGGGTGAAGGGGCTGGCGCTGCCCTGCGAGGAGACGTTCGACGAGGTGTACGCGACGCTGAGCAGGCTGCTGCGGGACCAGCCGGACCTGTCGGGGCTCGTGGTCCACAACGAGGCCGCGGTCGGTCACGTGCTGAGCGCCCTGCGCCAGCTCGGCCGGCGCGTCCCCGAGGACGTGGCGGTGGTCGCCATCTGCCCGGACGACGTGGCGGAGCGCGCCAGCCCGCCGCTCACCTCGGTGCTGATCCCGGCCGAGGAGGTGGGCCGGGAGGCGGTCCGGCTGGTGATGGAGAAGCTCGACGGCAAGATCGTCCCGGAGGCCACCCTGCTCACCCCGCAACTGGCCCTCCGCTCCAGCACCTAGGTCGCCAGGACGAACGCGAAACCGGCCGGCTCCAGCGCCTAGGTCGTCAGGACGAGCGCGAAACCGGCCAGCAGGAGCGCCGGGAACGCGGGGGACAGCCAGGTGTGCCACTTCACCGGCTTGGCGCTGAGCGGCAGGGCAGGCCAGCGGGCCGCGCAGGCGGCGATGGCCGCGGCCAGGACGCCCGCGCCGAGAGCCCACACGAACGGCGGGACGACGTCCCAGCCGCCCGCCGTGTACGCCAGCCCGAGGAACAGCGCCGCCCACAGCCCCCGCCGCACCACCGACAGCCGGTCGAGCCCCGGGTTGCGGAACGCCGAGTAGAGCAGCCCGAGCCCGGCGAACGGGAAGACGAGGGCGAAGATCAGCGGCCGGAAGTCCGGGTTCCCGCCGTCCGGGGCCTCGACACCGAGCAGGCGCAGGCCGATGCCGTCCACCGGCGTCCCGGTGTTGCCCATGACGACCACGCCCTGCCCGGACGCCCGGTCGAAGCCCGCGTACGTCCGGAACCCGCCGGTGCCGCCGTTGTGCCAGGTGATCTCCCGGTCGCCGTAGCGGGTGGTGAACCAGCCGTAGCCCACCCGCTCGTTCTCGCCCGCGTCGAAGCGCGGCGTGGCCGCGTCCGCGCCCGGCGCGGAGCCCGCCATCACGCTCTGGACGAGCCGGGCGACGTCGTGCGCGGTGGACCAGACAGCGCCGCCCGCCCCCGCGTGCCCGTGGTCGCGCCAGGGCTCCGCGGGCTGCCCGTTCGCCCCCGCGCCGTGCGCGTGCCCGGCGGGCAGCGGCTCGTCGGGCTGGACCACGACGGTGGCGTCCATGCCGAGCGGGCCGAGGATCCGGGCGCGCAGCAGGTCCTCGTAGCCGGTCCCGGCGTGCCGGGCCAGCGCCTCGCCGAGCAGCGCCGCGCCCAGGTTCGAGTACGAGACCTCGCCCCGGTCCCGCGCCGAGACCGCCGCCGCGTCGTTCAGCATGCTCTCGACGCCCGCCGTGCCGTACGGGTTCTCGCCCGCGAAGACGTACAGGTAGGAGCGGAGGAAAGCGGCGGGCGTGAAGCGGACACTGGGCACCCCGGCGCGGTGCGAGGACAGCTCGGCGAGGGTGGCCGCGCCCACCGCCGGATCGGAGAAGCGGACGTCCGGCAGCAGCTCACGGACCGGGGTGTCGGGGGAGAGGCCGTCCCCGGCCAGGCTCGCCAGCAGCATCCCGGTCAGCGGCTTGGTGATCGAGCCGAGCTCGTAGGGCGTGTCCTGGTCCACCGGGCGGGCGTCGGGGCCGCCGGTGTCGCCCGCTCCGGCGTACCGGACCCGGCCGTCCTCGATGAGGGCCACGGACAGGCCCCGGTGAGCGCCGTCACCCGCCGCGTCCCGTACCAGCTCCGCCAGGGTGGCGTCGCCGGTCGTCGCGGCGCCCAGCCGCGGCGGGCCGGGGGAGACGAACAGGGCGAGGGCGGCCACGACGAGGGCGGCCAGTAGTGCGGCTCGCTTCATACTTCGATACTACGTAATTTCGGAATTTCAGCCAAAGCCGGGCCCTCAACAGAACGAGAGCGCGCCCCCAGGGAAGGGGACGCGCTCTCGTGTCAGCTGAGGACGGGATTACCAGTCGCCGCCGCCGAAATCGCCGCCGCCGAAGTCGCTCCAGCCGCCACCGCCGCCGAAGTCTCCACCGCCGCCGAAATCGCCGCCACCGCCGAAGTCGCCGCCACCGGCGCCGGCGTCGTAGCCGCCGCCCATCATGCCGCCCATCATCATGCCGCCCATGCCCCAGCCCATCATGGAGCCCATCATGGTGCCGATGAACATGCCGGTCATGATGTCGCCGAAGCCGCCGTAGTAGCCGTAGGCGTACGGCTGGTAGGCCGGGCCCGCGTCGTAGTAGGGCCGCATCTGGCCGTCGACCATGACCTCGCGCATCTGCGGGTCGAAGCCGCGCTCCACCGCCTCGGCGTCGGACTTGCAGGCGGGCACGTCGCGCACCGCGCCGCCGGCCGGAGCCCAGCGCACGTCGCGCACCGACGGGCCGTGCTGCGGGTTGAAGAAGCAGGGCGCGCGCCGCTCGGGCACCGGCTCGTTGTTGACCCGGGCCTTCACCACGGCCAGCGCGTAACGGCCCTCCTCGAGGGTGCCGGTGACCTCGCGGACCTGGTCGGCCCGCTCGATCGCGGCGAGCTGCGTCTTGGCCTTCTCGTAGGAGTCGAGAGCCTGCTGCCACTCCTCGATGTGCCCGCCGCCCTGGCCGGCGAGGACCACGTCGGTGTCGAGCGCGGTGATCTCCTCACCGAACTTGGTGACGTCCTCCTCGACGGTCTGCTTGACCGCGGCCAGGTCCTTGGCGTCCTGGATGGCCTGCTTCTTCTTCTTGTTGCGCGAGTAGAGGAAGTAGCCGCCGCCGCCCGCCAGCGCGAGCACACCCAGCGTGGCCAGCGCGCCGAAGCCGCTGCCGTCGTTGATCGGCCCGGAGTCGAGGGCCGAACGGGTCTTGCCCTCGGCCATCAGGTTGACCCGGGCGATGAAGTCCTCCATGCCGGAGACGACGTCCTCGTTGTTGCGCACCGCCAGCTTCGACAGCTGGTCGGTCATGCCGGCCCGGCCGAAGTTGGACGCGGCGAACAGCGACGGGCCGTCGAGCACGGCGACCGTCCACTGGCCGCCCTGCTTGGCCGCGTTCACCGCGTCGCCGAGCTGCTTGATGTAGCCGGCGGGGTCGGTCACGGTGTTGTCGGGCAGCGCGGCCAGGTAAATCTTGTTCTTCGAGCTCTTGAGCGCGTCACGGATCTCCGACTGCTGGTCGGCGCTGAGCGACGAGCCCGGGGCCACGAAGAGCGGGTCGCCTCCCTTCCAGGTGGAGAGCACCGTCTGGGCGTCGGGCGGCGCCGCCGCCGCTTGGGCGGCAGGGGACAGCGCAAGAGTGACCATCAGACCGGCAATAAGAACCGCGATCGCGGCCCCTGCGCGGCGCAGCGAATCTTTCATTGGCAGCAAGCCTCCTTCGCCCATGAGGACGAACGGGCGGTCGGCGAAGTTCCTCACTGCGCACGTTACCCGCCATGAACCTTCCGGGAGCGCGCAGTCTCGCTGAACCACGCGCGTCCCGGACTTCCGGCAGCTCCGAAACCGGGCCCGCGGCGGGCCCGGTTTCACGCGTCCTTGATCTCGCAGATCGCCGCCCCGGACGTGACCGTCTGGCCGATCTCCGCGGTGAGGCCGGTGATGACCCCGGACTTGTGCGCGGCCAGCGGCTGCTCCATCTTCATGGCCTCCAGCACCACCACGGTGTCGCCCTCGGCCACCGTGTCGCCGTCGCCGGCCACGACCTTGACGATCGTGCCCTGCATCGGGGAGACAAGCGCGTCGCCGCCCGCGGCGGCCTTCTTCGCGCCGCCGCCGGAGCGCCGGGGCTTCTTCGCGGCGGACGAGCCCGCCGTCGCCGCGCCGAACCCGCCGGGCAGCACGACCTCCAGCCGCTTCCCGCCGACCTCGACCGTGACCGTCTCACGCGGCTCGGGCTCGTCGGCGGCGATCTCACCCGCGTACGGGGCGATGGTGTTCTCGAACTCGGTCTCGATCCACCGCGTGTGGACGGTGAACGGCTCGGAGGTGAACGCCGGGTCCGACACCACCACCCGGTGGAACGGCAGCACCGTCGGCATGCCGTCGATCTCGAACTCGGCCAGCGCCCGCCGCGACCGCTCCAGCGCCTCCTGGCGGGTGCGGCCGGTCACGATCAGCTTGCCCACCAGCGAGTCGAACGCGCCCGGCACCGTCATCCCGGCCTCGTAGCCGGCGTCCACCCGGACGCCGGGGCCCGACGGCACCCGCATGGCGGTGAGCGTGCCCGGCGCGGGCATGAAGTCGCGGCCCGCGTCCTCGGCGTTGATCCGGAACTCGAACGAGTGGCCGCGCAGCTCCGGGTCGTCGTAGCCGAGCGGCTCGCCGTCGGCGATCCGGAACATCTCGCGTACGAGGTCGACGCCGGCGATCTCCTCGGTCACCGGGTGCTCCACCTGGAGGCGGGTGTTGACCTCCAGGAAGGAGATCGTGCCGTCCTGGCCGACGAGGAACTCACAGGTGCCCGCCCCCACGTAGCCGGCCTCCTTGAGGATGGCCTTGGAGCTGGAGTAGAGGATGTCGATCTGCTCCTGGCTGAGGAAGGGCGCGGGGGCCTCCTCCACCAGCTTCTGGTGGCGGCGCTGCAGGGAGCAGTCGCGGGTGGAGACGACGACGACGTTCCCGTGGCGGTCGGCCAGGCACTGGGTCTCGACGTGCCGGGGCCGGTCGAGGTAGCGCTCGACGAAGCACTCGCCGCGGCCGAAGGCGGCCGTCGCCTCACGCACCGCCGACTCGTACAGCTCGGGGACCTCCTCCAGACGGCGGGCCACCTTGATGCCGCGCCCGCCGCCGCCGTACGCGGCCTTGATCGCGATCGGCAGGCCGTGCTCCTCGGCGAACGCCACGACCTCCTCGACCCCGGAGACCGGGTCCTTGGTGCCGGCGACCAGCGGGGCGCCCACCTTCTGGGCGATGTGCCTGGCCTGCACCTTGTCGCCGAGCGCGGCGATCGCCTCGGGCGGCGGGCCGATCCAGATCAGGCCGGCGTCGGTGACCGCCCGCGCGAAGTCGGCGTTCTCGGCCAGGAAGCCGTAGCCGGGGTGGACCGCGTCGGCACCCGAGCGCGCCGCGACGTCGAGCAGCTTGCCGATGTCGAGGTAGGTCTCCGCCGGGGACTGGCCGCCCAGGGCGTAGGCCTCGTCGGCCGCTCTCACGTGAAGCGCGTCACGGTCCTGGTCGGCGTAGACGGCTACGCTGCCGATCCCGGCGTCTTTGCACGCGCGAGCCACCCGGACGGCGATCTCGCCGCGGTTGGCGATGAGAACCTTCTGCACCCGACATCCATCCTTCCTGGGTGACTACTGAAGGGGAGTTTAGGTGCTCTAAATCGATCATCTGCAGGTGGGGCGGTCTGATGGACTGATAGCCGCTTGGTATAGAGGCCGTCCAGGCGGTCACGGCGCATCTAGGGTGAGGGCGCTTCCCCGTCCGAATCCAGCTTCCCAGCCAGGAGGTTTGCATGAGCCAGAGCATGCTCGGCGGCGACCCTGCGGAGATGCAGGCGATGTCCGCACAGTTCAAGCAGCAGTCCGAGGCCGTGCGCGCCACGATGTCGGCGCTGGACAAGGAGGCCGCCAAGGTCGGCACGGCCTGGACCGGCCCCGGCGCCCAGAAGTTCCAGGGCGCGTGGCAGAACTACCGGACCGCCTTCCAGCGCATGACCGAGGAGCTGATCGAGGCGTCCCGGGTCATCGACACCTACCGGGGCAACATCGAGTCCGCCACCCGCTGAGTGCGCCGTGGTGGAGGCCCCGGTCCCGCCGAGGCCTCCACCAGGGCGGAACGGGCGCGCTACGCTCTCCCGACATGATCGTGCGCGTCCTCCTGGCGAGCCTGCTCGCCCTGCACCTCGCCGCGGCCCCGGCGGCGGCCGCGCCGGACGACTGCAAACCGGAGAAGGGCACGGTCAAGCTGCCCGCCGGTGAGCCGTGGGCGCAGAAACGGCTCGACATCAAGACCGCCTGGCGGCTGACCACCGGCGCCGGGGTCACCGTCGCCGTCGTCGACAGCGGCGTCGACTACCGCCATCCGCAGTTGCGCATCTCCAAGGTCATCGATCAGACGCACACCGGCCACCACGACTGCGTCGGCCACGGCACCGCCGTCACCGGCATCATCGGCGCCCGCTACCTGGCCGGCGTTCCCTTCCACGGCGTCGCCCCGGACGCCAAGCTCGTGGTGGTCAAGCAGAGCAACAAGCGCGAAGGCGACATCGCCAAGCTCGTCGACGCGATCAACGACGCGGTCGCCGCCCGCGCAGATGTGATCAATGTCTCCGTCCGGGCCTCCGACCATCCGTCGCTGCGGGCCGCCGTCCAGCGGGCGCTGGCCGCCGACATCGTCGTGGTGGCCGCCGCGGGCAACGTCACCGGCCCCGACGACGAGAACGTGCCCGCGTATCCGGCCGCCTACGACGGCGTGCTGTCCGTGGGCGGGGCGGCGCCCGACGGCAGCCGCGTCGACTCGTCCAACGCCGCCACCCCCGTGGGCGTGATCGGCCCCGGCACGGACCTCACCGCCCCCTGGCCGGGCCGCAGCTACCGGCGCGGGCTGGAGGGCACCAGCTACGCCACCCCGTACGTGGCGGGCACCGCCGCCCTGGTCCGGGCCCGCTTCCCCGGGCTGAACCAGGAGCAGGTGCGCCGGCGCATCATCGCCACCGCCGACGGCGCGGCCGGCGCGGGCACCGGCGCGGGCATGGTGAACCCGGTGCTCGCGCTCACGGCGGTGCTCCCGTACGAGAACGCGAGCGTGCCCGTGGTGGCCGATCCGCCACCGTCCGCGCTGCCCGCCGACGCGATCGCCAAGGTCCCGTCCCGCGACGAGACCGCCGAGGGGATCGCCACGGCGGTGGGGGCCGGCGCGCTGCTGGCCGCCATGGTGGCCGGCGCGCTGGCGCTGCTCGTTCCGCTGGGACGGCGGCGGGGCTGGCGCGCCGGAAGGGTGTCTTGATTACGACTTGTGGATGAAATAGTCAATTTGTCAGTGAAACTACTGCTACGTCTGTGACGCATGCGATTCAATGTCCCTTCAGGATCTTGGATTATTGAAGGGACGAAGATGCACCCCCTGCGTCCGGGTGATCCCGAGAAGCTGGGCGCGTACGTCGTCTTGGGGCGATTGGCCGACGGTCCGCGCGGAGCGGCGTTCCTCGGCAAGGAGTCCGACGACGCGCCGCAGAGAGTGATCAAGTTACTGCCTCCCACGGCGGAGGAGGGCGACGACGTAGCCCGGCTCACCGGGGTCCAGCGCGTCTCCAGCGCGTACGTCGCCAGGACGCTGGATGCCGGGAAACACGACGACCACCGCTACCTCGTACGCGAGCACGTCGAAGGACGCAGCCTCGCCGAGGTCGTGGCCGCGGACGGCCCTCTCGACGGCGACGCGCTCGAACGGGTCGCGGTCGGCGTGCTCACCGCGCTGACCGCGGTGCACCTGGCCGGCATCACCCACCGCGGGCTCACCCCGCACAACGTGATCATGGGCCCCGACGGTCCCCGGGTGACGGACATCGACCTCGGCGAGCCCGTCGGCGAGGTGGGCTACCGGGCGCCCGAGCAGCTCCGGGGCCTGTCGTACGGCCCCTACGCCGACGTGTTCGCCTGGGCGGCGACGGTGGCGTTCGCCGCGACCGGGCAGCCGCCGTTCGGCCAGGACGAGGGCGCGGTGCTGAACGCGCAGCCCGAGCTGGGCGACCTGGCCGAGCCGCTGCGCCGGGTGGTGCTGTCGGCGCTCTCCAAGGACGTGGCGCAGCGGCCGACCACCTACATGGCGCTGCTGCAGCTCCTCGGCGACAAGCGCGGCGGGCCCGCCGGCCTCGCCAAGGGCGTTCCGTCCGACGGGGAGCCCTTGCAGGGTGTGCCCGTGCCGCCGCAGGCCGGGCAGACGTGGGGCCCGCCCCCCGGGGGTGTGCCGCCGCACCCAGGGCAGACGTGGGGGCCGCCCGCCGGCGGTGTGCCGCCGGAGGCCGGGCAGACGTGGGGCCCGCCGCCGCAGGGCGCGCTGCCGGGCGGCGGCGAGCCGGTGCAGGGCGTGCCGGTGCCGCCCGGCGGACCGGCGTGGGAGCCGCCCCAGGAGCCGGCACCCCAGGCCGCCGTCGCCGGTCAGACCGTGTCCTCCCGCCCGCCGCGCAAGTTCCCTGTGGGGCTGGTCGCCGCGGTGGGCGCGCTGGCGCTGCTCTCCGGTGCCGGGCTCTGGGGCGCCAACCAGTACGCCTCGACGCAGCGTTTCGAGCCGGTCGCCGCGGCCGGTGACCAGGCCGAAAGGCGCGGCTCCGGCAGCGAGAAGGTGGAGAACGGCGTCGCCCTGGCCGAGCAGAACCCGCCCTCGCAGGGCCAGCCGCAGCAGGGGCAGCCGCAGGGCCAGCCCGAGCAGGGCCAGCCCGAGGTGGTGGTGCCGTGGGCCAGCCCGACCGCTGCCGCGAACGACGTCGGCCCGATGGTGCTGCCCAACGACTGGGCGACGCAGCCGCCGGCGACCCCCGACCTGACCACGGTGCCGACGCCGGCCCCGATCGTCACCCAGCCGGTGGTGCAGCCGACCCCGGTCCAGCCCACGGTGACCGTGACGGCGACTCCGGAGGCGACGCCCACCCCGACTCCGACGCCTACCCCGACGGACATGGTCCACCCGTCGCCGACCGTCACGGTGACCGCGACGCCGACGCCGACGGTCACCGTGACCGAGACGCCGACCCCGACGCCCACGGAGACGCCGGTGCCGACGGTGACCGTCACGGAGACGCCTACGGAGACGCCGACGCCCACCGCCGAGCCGACGGCGACCGCCAAGCCGACGGCGACTGCGAAGCCGACGGCGACCGCCAAGCCGACGGCCACCGCCAAGCCGACGGCGACCAAGACGGCCAAGCCTCCGGCGACGAACCCGTACACGGCCGTCCAGGTCTGCGGTGAGGGCTTCTACGTGCAGCGCAAGGAGAGCTACCCCGGTGGTGAGACCTACCAGCTCTACAGCAGGGACACCGGTGAGAACTGCGTGGTCACCCTGAAGAGGGCGAACCTCGGCAAGGCGACCGAGGTGAGCGCGGCCCTGGAGGTGCAGGGCGGCGACTCCAAGATCGAACGGGGCAACTACA
This sequence comes from Nonomuraea sp. NPDC049649, assembly GCF_040675175.1. Classification (NCBI taxonomy): domain Bacteria; kingdom Bacillati; phylum Actinomycetota; class Actinomycetes; order Streptosporangiales; family Streptosporangiaceae; genus Nonomuraea; species Nonomuraea sp. NPDC049649. The sequence goes on along the minus strand of NZ_JBFAOH010000043.1, from coordinate 22,654 downwards.
AGTACTACGCCGGGCCGGTCAAGATGTCAGCCAAGGGGAAGTGTGTCCGCTTCGCCGGCAGCGTCGGTGATGAGGGATTCCGGTCAGACTGGGCCAACTGCGGCTGACCTCGATCGTGAGAACCCCTCCGGGCCGTTCCGGAGGGGTTCTGTCTTCCCGGCTTGTCAGGGGAGGCGGGGCATGGCGCTCTCGGCATCCCGCTCCGCCCTGGTGATGGCGGAGAGGATCTCGTCGGCGAGGCGCCGGGCGTCCAGCCGGCTCCGGCTCAGCGGGTGGATGCTCAGGTCGAGCAGGACGCCGAGGGCGTCCGTCGTGGCCACGATACGGCCCCCGTCGGCGCGGCCGGTGAACCGGCGGGCGCTCCACTGCGCCGCCGTCTCCTCGGCCCGCCGCGCGGAGGAGAGTATCTCGTCGAGGCGCGCCATCGCCTCGTCCATGTCACCCACCGTTCATCCCTCCCGTATGACGCGCTCGACGTGGGCCGCCAGCGGATCGGCGGCGTCCCCGGACGTCTCGCCGGTGAGTTCCGTGAGCTGGTCGCCGAGCGCCGCGTGGGCCGCCCCGACGGCCTCCTTGACGGCCTCGGCCAGCTCGACGTGGTCCAGATCGCGCAGGCCCTTCGCGTCGATGTCCAGCTTGAGCAGCCGTCCGGCTCCGGAGATCCGGGCCCTGACCGTGCCGCCGGCGTCGGTGCCGTCGAACGTCTCCCGGGCCAGCTCGTCCAGCGTGCCGGAGAGCCCGGCCGTCCAGCCGTTCACCTCGCGCAGCAGGGCGGCGAGGTCGCCCTCCCCGCCTGATGCGAACCTGCCGATCTCGCTCATCCGGCCTCCGGCGCCGGCACCCACAGGTCGCCTGTCCGGCCCGGGTCCTCGATCGTGGACGACAGGCCCAGGTCGCGCGGCCCCAGGTCAGGGTCGCCGGACCGGTAGAAGGCGCCCCTGAGGTCGTTGAGCTTCAGCTCCAGCTTGTTGAGGTCGCCCTCGTACGAGTTGTAGACGTCGGCGAACTGCTTGACAAGGTTGCCCAGCGCGGTCGTGAAGACGCCGACCTGGGTCATGAGGGCGACCCGGCCGACGGGGTGCGCGCTCATGGCCGCCAGGGCCCGCAGGATCGGCGCCGAGCCCGCGTACAGCCCCAGGACGGACAGGTCGTACTCGAGGACCTCCTTGAACTGGTTGTGCATGGCGCCGCTCATCTCGTCGCCGACCTTGCCGAGCTGGTCGAACAGGCCGGTGACGTTGAACCGGACGTACTGGTTCAGCATCGAGGAGGCCTGGCCCTTCCAGTTCGGCGCCACGTCGTCGAAGTAGCCGCGCCAGACGTTCCACTTGCCGCCCTCCAGCGAGCCGGACATCTCCTTCCAGGTCTCGCGCCGGTCGTAGAAGAGGAAGGGGTTGCCCAGATTGGCCGTGGCCGCCACGTCCATGGCGAGCGCGGCCACGCCGAGCCCGGACAGCAGCATCGCGCCCCTGGTGGTCTGCCGGAGCGGGTTGAGCTGGGTGACCAGGCGCTTGAAGAAGCCGGGGTCGGTGCGGGTGACGGCGGGCGGCACCTGGACGGTCCTGGTGACCGTGCCGCGGTTGTCCGCCAGGTAGAGCGGCTGGGTGCCCTGCGGGGGCGTGGTCTGGCCGGGCACGACCAGCTTGGGCGGCTGGTTCGGGGGAGTCGTCATGAGGCGCTCTCCGCCTGCCGGTAGTTAGCGGCCGACCTGCCCACCTTCCCGGAGTCGGTCAGCAGGACGTCGCTCAGGATGCCCGCGCTGTCGTCCCAGGTGTCGGCGATTGCGTTGAAGCGGCCGGCGAACAGCAGGCCGACGGCGGGGACGCCGGCGAGCGGGACCAGGTTCCAGCCCTCGAACCGCGGGGTCCGCTGCCTGATGAGGCCCACGCCCTCCGCGGCCTCTGTCAATGTGCCGGCGAACCCGTCGATGTGGCTGATCGTGCTCTCGTAGCCGCTTGGGTCGGTGCCGCCGGTGGTGGCCGGGGGCGGCGCGGTCCGCAGCGCCTCTGGCAGGCAGACGGGCGGCGGGCACGCGGGGGTGTGCGGGCACGGGCTGGTCAGTGAATCGGTCGACACGCGATCTTTCTAGCACCCGAACACGCCGCGGAAACCGGCGTTCGCCCAGGTGAAGGCGAAAATGCGATCATCGTTCAGGTCCGCGTAACCGAGGATTTCCCTGAGGGTCAGTAGGGCTTGTAGCCGCCGCCGCGCTCCAGGGAGGCGATGCCGGGATGTCCGGCCAGGTCGCCGTACCGGCTGTAGGTGTAGAGCACCCCGGCGATGATGTTGTCCACCGGCTCCCGGATCTGGCCGTAGCCGGGCAGGTGATGGGCGTTGAACGTGGGCGGGATGGTCTGCATGAGCCCCTGGGACGGCACGCCGTTGCGGGCGTTGATGTCCCAGTTGTTGATCGCGTTGGGGTTGCCGCCGGACTCGTGGTGGATGATCGTCCAGATGCGCTGGACGTCCTGCGGGTCGTCGGGGTCGAGGTCGCTCACGTCCAGGCCGCGCTGGCGCATGATCGCGGCCATCTCCGGCGACTTGATGACGGTGAGCGCCTCTTTGATCCACTCGACCACCTGGGCCCGCGGCGCCGGGACGTTGCCGTACGAGGACGCCGCGCCGGCCCCGCCGCCGTAGAAGACGGCCCCCGGGTCGCCGCCCCCGGCGAACGTGGTCGGGTCGTAGCCGGTCGGTTCGAAGTACGCGGTGGGGGTGTAGCCGGGGACCTTGCGCCAGTCGGGCTCGCGCTTCTCGGTCAGGAAGTCGGCGCCGCCGGGCTGGCGGATGCCGCGGAAGAAACCGAAGCCCTCCTCGCCCAGCTGCGTCGTCAGCGTGGTCTTGGCCGTGGTCAGCGCCTCCTCGGCCTCGCCCACGGCCTCGCTGGCGTCGCCGACGGGGTCGCCGCCGAGCGTGCTCTTCACGTGCGCGTCGATCTCGGCCTGAGTGGCGTCGGCGTGCGAGCCCCGGTACTCGCCGTCGGCCGTCACGGCCGCGTCGTGCAGCTCCTCGACCGTGCCGTGGGCGGTCTCCAGCGCGGTGGCGAGGGTGTCGAGGGCCGTGGCGCAGGAGGAGAGCGCGGTCCGGAGATCGTTCCCGGCCGTCGGGTAGGCCTTCATGTAACGGGTGAAGGCGCCGGCGGACTCGCCCTCCCACGCCTTGCCGACCTCGTTCACCTTCCCGACCAGCAGGTCGGTGGCGGAGGAGACGTGCCCGCCGACCGTGCGCAGCCCGTCCGCCAGGTCCCTGATCGCCTGGGGGTTGCCGGCCAGCTTCTCCTTGAGCGTGGAGAGCTCCGACACGACGCTCATACGGCCGAGACCCCCTCGGCGCCGCGGAAGTTGCCCGTGACCTCGCCGAGCGCGCGCTCGACGTTGCCCAGGCGGTTACGCCCCGCGCCGAGGTCCTCCCGTACCGAGTCCCAGACCGCGTCGATCTTGCCGGCGACTCCTTCCGCGCCGTCCAGGTCACCGAAGATGGCGGAGTCGATGTCCTTGTCCGGCGCCTTCAGCTCGGTGCCGTGGAGCGCGTCGTCGACGTGGAGCATGTTCTTCACGCGGAGCACCTGTCCCGCGCACTCCTCGATCGCCTGCGTGTGCACGTCGATGAAGGTCACGGCTGCTCCTGTTCCAGGTAGGCGGTCTGGATGAGGCGCGAGCCGGTCCTCCGGTCGACGTAGAAGCCACGTCCCGCGGGCAGCGGCTGCGGCCGGACGTTGCCGAACAGCTGGCCTTCGTCCCGGTTGCCCGACATGATCAGCGCCGGGCTGGCCATCTCCTTGAGCCGCTGTACGGCCGGGTCGAACATGGCGCGGCCGGCGCCGCCGCTCTGCCGGGCCAGCACCAGGTGCAGCCCGATGTCGCGGGCCTGTGGCAGCAGGTCGGCCAGCGGCGCCAGCGGGTTGTTGGAGGTCGCCACGAGGTCGTAGTCGTCGACGACGATGTACAGGTCCGAGCCCTGCCACCAGCTCCGCGAGCGCAGCTGCTCGGGGGTGAGGTCGGCCGGCGGCAGCCGCTTGAGCAGGGCCGAGCGGGCGTCCCGGATCAGCTCGGCGGCGGCCGTGCTGGAGGCGGCGTAGCCGATGCGGTGGTCCGTCACGGCCGTGTCCAGCAGCGACCGCCGGTAGTCGATCACGATCATCATGGCCTCGCTCGGCGTCCTGCGCGCGACCACGCCCTCCATGATCAGCTTGAGCACGTTGGACTTGCCGCACTCGTTGTCGCCGAACACCGCGAAGTGCGGGTCGTTCTCGAAGTCGAGCATGACGGGGGAGAGCGAGTCCTCGTCGATGCCGATCGGGATCCGGCGCGGGCCCGTCCGCTCCAGCCCCGGCAGGTCGGCCGCGGGCAGCAGCGCCGGCAGCAGGCGCACGGGCGCCGCCTTCGGCCCCCGCCACGCCTGCTTCACGCTGTCCACCAGCGCGCGCATGCCCTCGGAGACGTCCTCGGCGCCGCGCTTGCCGTCCACCCGTGGCAGCGCCGCGAGGAAGTGCATGCCGTCCCTGGTCAGGCCGCGCCCCGGGGTGCCCTCCGGGACGGCGAGGGACGCCTTTCTGCTGATCTCCGACTCGTACGCGTCGCCCAGCTTGAACTCGATCCTGGTGCCGAACAGGTCCCTGATGCTCGGCCGGAACTCCGACCACTTGTTGGTCGAGGCCACCACATGGATGCCGTATCCGAGACCGCGGGCCGCCAGGTCGGTGATCACCGCTTCCAGGCTCTCGAACTCCTGCCTGACCGTCAGCCAGCCGTCGACGACCAGGAACACGTCTCCGAAGCCGTCGCTGTCGACGGAGCCCTCGGCGACCATCTTGCGGTAGGCGGCGATGGACTCGATGCCGCGCTCGGCGAAGCCCTGCTCGCGCTGGCGCAGGATCCCCGACACCTCGGCCACGGTCCTGCGCACCCGGTCGGTGTCCAGCCTGGTGGCCACGCCGCCGACGTGCGGCAGCGACTCCAGCGCGGCCAGGCCGCCGCCGCCGAAGTCGAGGCAGTAGAACTGCACCTCGCGCGGGGTGTGGGTGAGCGCCATGCCGGTGATCAGCGTGCGCAGCACGTTGCTCTTGCCGCTCTGCGGCCCGCCGGCCACGCCGACGTGCCCGGCCGCGCCGGACAGGTCCAGCCAGTACGGGTCGCGCCGCTGCTCGAACGGCTTGTCGATGATGCCGATGACGGCGTGCAGCGTCCCCCTGCCGTTCCAGCCGGGCGTGGACAGCCCGAGCTCCTGGGTCACCGTGAGCGGCGGCAGCAGGTGCGCCAGCGTGGGCGGCTCGCTGAGCGGGGGCAGCCAGATGGGGTGGGCGGCCGGGCCGTGCCCCTGCAGCCGCCCCACGATGACGTCGAGCAGGCTGGTCTGCGAGGAGCGCTCCTCCACCTCCGCCGCCGGGGCCTCCTCCTTGGGCTTCGGCGTGGCGGGGAGCGGCACGTACGCGGAGCCGTACTCGACGACCTGGCGCACGATCGTCTGGCCGTCGTCGGAGGCGGCGCGGCGGCCGTCCGGCTGGTAGGGGCCCGACACGTACGCGGCCTTGAAACGCGTCATGCCGGTGGTGTCGAACTTGAGGTAGCCGTTGCCCGGCGCGGACGGCAGCTCGTAGGCGTCGGCCACGCCCAGCACCACGCGGCTCTCCATCGCGGAGAACGTCCGCAGGCCGATCCGGTACGACAGGTGGGTGTCCAGTCCGCGCAGCCGCCCTTCCTCCAGCCGCTGCGAGGCCAGCAGCAGGTGCACGCCCAGGGAGCGGCCCAGCCGGCCGATCATGACGAACAGCTCGATGAACTCCGGCTTGGCCGACAGCAGCTCGCTGAACTCGTCCAGCACCACGAAGAGCGTCGGCAGCGGCGCCAGCTCGGCGCCCTGCTCCCTGGCCCGCTCGTAGTCGCGCAGCGAGGCGTAGTTGCCGGCCGCCCGCAGCAGTTCCTGGCGGCGCACCATCTCGCCGTGCAGCGCGTCGTACATCCGGTCGACCAGGGGGAGCTCGTCCTCCAGGTTGGTGATGACCGCCGAGACGTGGGAGAGCGAGTCGAGGCCGAGGAAGGTCGCGCCGCCCTTGAAGTCGACCAGGACGAAGTTCAGGATCTCGGACGAGTGCGTCATCGCCATGCCGAGCACCAGCGTGCGCAGCAGCTCCGACTTGCCGGAGCCGGTCGCCCCGATGACCAGCCCGTGCGGCCCCATGCCGCCCTGCGCGGACTCCTTGATGTCCAGCTCCACCACCCGGCCGTCGGCGCCGAGGCCGATCGGCACGCGCAGCCGGTTCCGTCCGGCCCGCGGCCGCCAGGAGACCGCCGGGTCCAGCAGCGCCGGGTCGCCGACGCCCAGCAGATCGGACAGCGTGGTGTTGGCCGTCAGCACGTCCTCGGCGTCGCCGCCGCCGGAGGCCGACGTGCGTAACGGCGCGAGCTGCCTGGCCAGGCCCTCGGCCCGCAGGTAGTCGAGCCGGTCGGGATCGCCGAGCCGGGTCCGGTGCTCCTTGCCGGCGTGGTCGAGCTTCACCATGTGGAACCCGTCCGCCCGGACGTCCAGCCGCAGCGTGCTCTTCTCCTCCACGTCGGCGGACGAGCCCGACAGGTCGATGACCGTGACGCCCTGGATGGCGTCGCTGCCCAGCTGCGAGTCCTGCGGCACGTGCCCGCCGTCCAGGATGAGCACGTGGTACGGGAGCGAGTCGGCCGCGGCGCCGGGCCGGAACCGGGCGCGTTCCTTGAGCTCGCCGCCGACCAGCCGGTCCAGCTCGCTCATGTTCTCGGTCATCAGCCGCACCTGCCCGGCCGCGTCCACCTCCTCGGGGTGCAGGGCGTGCGGCAGCCACTTGACCCACTCCCACTGCGGCATCCGGTCGGCCGCGGCGCACACCATGATCCGCATGTCGTCGGGGCAGTGGAACACGGTCAACTGGGCGATCATGGAGCGCACCAGGTCGCGCACGGCGCCCGGGTCTCCGTTGACGCGGATCCTGGCGAACGAGCCGAGCGCCACGGCGACCGGCAGTTCGGCGACCGTGGAGTGCGCCCTGATGAACCTGCGCAGCGCGCCGGCCGAGAGCGCGTCCAGGTCCTCGACGGGCTTGGAGTCCGGCGGGATGAGCTGGACGGCCAGCTTCTGCACGCCGGTGCCGAGCCGCACCGTGGCGAAGTCCTCGTCGCGCGGGCGCCGCTCCCACAGCCGGGGGCCCATGGCGATCCACCACAGCGCGTCGGGCTCGGGCCCGCTCCACTCCAGGGCCTCGCGTTGCTGCTTGGCCGCGCGGCGGGTCTTCTTGCGCACCTGGCCCAGGTAGCGGAAGTAGTCGCGGCGGGCGCCGTTGAGCTTGTGCTTGCGCTCGCCGGCCTGGCGCCCGATCTGGCCCAGCGTCATGCCGACCATGGATAACGCGAACAGGCCGCTCGCCACGTACATGATCGGGTTGGCGTTGCCGAAGGCGGTGAACATGAGGGCCATCGCCGCCGCGCCCGCCAGCATGGGCAGGTACGTGAGGACCATCATGAAGCCCTGCGGCTGGACCTCGGGAATCTCCGGAGGCGACTCGAGCAGCACCTCGCCGCGTGGCGGCTGCGGGCCGGGGCGGCGTTCCGGGCGGCGTACGACGACGATGCTCATCGAGACGTTCTTACCAGAAGAGACCCGATATGTTCTCTGTTGTCCATGACTACCGGTGGAGCGGAGAGTGACGTTGGGACAGATGGTTCAGGGCCCACCGCCCGGCCCGCCGACTCCCCCTCCCGGACCGCCGCCTATGCAGGGGCCGCCGCCCGGTTACCGGGGCCCCGGCGGGTTATCCGGGCCGCCCGGACCGCCCCGCGGGCCGATCCAGCAGGGCGCCCTGCCGCAGGTTCCGGTGCCGCTGCCGGCCCAGTGCCACGTGACGATCGTCGGCCCGCGGCGCAAGGCCGACCTGGCGCTGCCCGCCGACATCCCGCTGCCGAACGTGCTGCCCAGCCTGCTGCGCGCGCTGGGCGAGGTGGGCGGTGACTCCGCCGCCGCCCCCGGCTGGACCCTGCAGCGGCTCGGCGGCGCACCGCTCGACCTGGGGCAGAGCCTGGGCACCCTGGGCGTGCTCGACGGTGAGATCCTCTACCTCCGGCCGCGGGAGGCGATCCTGCCGCCCGCCCTGTACGACGACGTGGCGGACCTGGTCGCCACCGGGGTGCGCGAGGGCCGCGGCGCCTGGACGGCCAAGCAGACCAGAATCACCGGCGCCGGCGGCGCGACCGCCCTGCTCGTCCTGGGCGCGGCCGGGCTGGCGATGTCCGGCATGCCCGCGCTGACCGTCGCCATCGTGGCCGGGCTGCTGGCACTGCTGCTGATCGTCACCGGCACCCTGCTGTCGCGGGCGGTCGGGGACTCCATGTCCGGGGCGCTGATCGGGCACGCGGCGCTGCCGTACGGGTTCGTCGCCGGCCTGTTCGCGCCCGGGACCTCCGCCGGGATCGGCGTCCCGCACCTGCTGGCGGCGCTGGCCTGCCTGGCCCTGGTGGCCGCGGTGGCCGGCGCGCTGATCGGCGACGGCGTGCCCGGCTTCCTCGGCACGGCCGGGGCGGCCACCGTGGGCGGGATCTGCTCGGCCGTCATCATGGTGTGGTCGCCGCCGCCCGCCGGGGTCGCCGCCCTGGCCGTCGCGCTGCTGCTGGCGCTCAGCCCGCTGGTGCCCACGCTGTCGTTCCGGCTGGCCAAGGTGCCGCTGCCCGCCATGCCGACCACCGCCGAGGAACTGCGCAACGACAACCAGCGCCTGGACGCCCCGGCCATCCAGGAACGCACCCGGGTCGCCCAGGGCTACGCCACCGGAATGATCGCCGCGATCGCGCTCAGCTCGCTGGCCGCCCTGCTGCTGCTGGTGCTCGCCGACGGCTGGGTCGCCACCGCCATGACGGTGTCGCTGTCGCTCACGCTCATCATGCGGGCCCGGATCTTCCACGGGCTCGGCCAGCGCCTCTGGCTGATCGGCACCGGCCTGGCAGGCCCGGCCATGCTGGCGATCTCGATGGCCGGCGAGGGCGGGATCGTCGGCTCGGTGGCCCTGGCCACCGGGATCCTCTGGCTCGCACTGATGACGGTGGGCATCGGGGTCTGGCTCGCGACGGGGAAGCCGTCGCCGTTCTGGGGGCGCGCCGCCGACATCCTCGACATGGCGCTGATCGTCCAGCTCTTCCCGCTCGCGCTGGGCGTCCTGGAGGTCTACACGTGGGTGCGCGGGCTGTCCGGCTGAACTCGTACGGGAGGTTGAGGGGATGCAGGGCTTCGGCGACTTCGCCAACATCGACATCGACAAGCTGCTCAGCGGCATGGACGACCAGTTCGCCCGTCTGGAGGAGTTCCAGCGGGTTGTGGGCGACTGCGTGGGCCGGGCCGAGGACGAGGACGGCTTCGTCGTCGTGGAGTACGGCCAGACCGGCGTGCGCGAGCTGACCCTGCACCCCAAGGCCATGCGGCTCAGTTCGGGCGAGCTGGCCGACCTGATCAAACAGGTGCTGGCCGAGGCGACGGACGACTTCCAGCGCAGGCTCACCGAGATGGCCGGCGAGGTGTTCGGCGAGAAGGACAACCCCCTGAAGGCCGCCGAGAACCAGGACGCCATGATCGACGAGATCAAGCGGGTGGAGAAGGTCTACGACCAGGCGTTCAACGACGTCATGGGGGAGCTCGACCGCATCCGCCGGCGGTATCAGCTCTGACTGAGGCCACCACATCGAACCCGCGGCCGGTGTCAGTTCACCCGGCTCCGCGGCCGGAGCGGTCCCCGAAGCGTCGCTACAGTGCGACAAATCCGTTATCTGAGATTAGTGGGAATCTTGGGGCCGATGTTGACTAGCATGCTTTTTGATGTTGTTCGCGGGGGGTCAGACCGTATCTCTGGTTGATCGTCCGCTGAGGACTTGGAGGGTCCAGTGAGCTTGTACGGGGCGAGTCCGACCCAGCTGACCACCGCGGCAGGCTACTGCCAGGACACCGCGCAGTACATCGAGGGCATGCGGCAGCGGGTCGAGCAGATCAAGGCCGACCTCACCACCCAGGGCTGGAAGGGCGGCGCGGCGCAGAAGTTCGCCACGGCCCTCACCCAGTGGGACACCGAGTTCAAGGGGGTCATCAAGATCCTCGAAGACATCTACGACCGCCTGAACATCGGCGCCGGCGTCTACCGCAACGCCGCCGACCAGAACATGGACATCGCCGGCGGCTTCGTCGGCGCGGGTGAGGCCGGGCGCATCGACTCCCTCATCAACGCCAACCGCTGAGCAGATTCGGAGGGAACGCCATGACGGCTGACGACTACACGTATGTCCGATTCGGCTCGATGGAGCATGCCTACGAGGAGCTCAAAAAGATCGTCACCGAGCTCGACCGGGCCACCGACGACCTCTACCAGGACATCAAGCGCGAACTCGGGTCCAGCTGGGAAGGCGAGGCCGAGAAGTTCTTCGAGACCAAGCGGCAGCAGTGGAACGCCCACGAGAAGGCGATGGGCCAGCAGCTGTTCCAGGCCGCGTCGGCGGTGAACGTCGCCAAGGGCAACTACCAGGAAGCCGAGCGGCGCAACATCAGCATCTGGACTGACTAGTCGATTCGTACCACCTCTCGGTCATCGTACGGTCGGCGGTGGCCGAGAGTCTTGCTGCTAGGGAAAGGCATGACGGAGCATGGGTGTCCCGCCTGGGGATGAAGTTGACCTTCCGATCGATTCCGGCCTCTTCGACGAGCGAGAGAACTCGCCGTCCGACATCCGGGCCATCGCTGAGGAACTGAGGATCAACCTCGAAGCCATGCTGGGCAACGGCGGGCGGCCCAATGGCAACGTCAACCAGATCTCGACCGCCAGCGAGCCCACGGACAGCGACATCCCGCTGACCACCACCCACATCGGCAGCTGGCCCGACGCGTCCGCCCTCGCGGAGACGGTCGGCTCGCACAACGCGGGCAAGAAGTTCGCCGAGGTCTACCAGAAGTTCATCGACGCGTACACCAGCGTGGTCGAGGCGGTCGAGGCCAGTGCCGACAACCACGACGGCGCACGCGTAGCCAACGAGGGGTGAACGCCAGGTGAGTAAGCGGGAAACGGTCGTCATCCCCTCCTACACCAAGGCGCCGTCGGGTGAGAAGCCGACAGCGTCCTACGAGCAGATCAACAGCTGGCTGAGCAACACCGACCCGGGTTACATCAGGGGCTCCGGCCAGACGTATACGTTCGCCTCCGGCAAGGTGAATCAGGCCGTCAGCGCACTGGAGACGCACGCCGCCAGGATCTCCCAGATCTGGAAGGGGCCGGACGCGGCCAAGGCCCGCGAAGCGCTGCTGCTGTTGCACGCCACCGGCCTCGAACTGGCCGACAAGATGCAGAAGATGGGCAGCGCGCTGACCAAGTACGCCGACGACCTCACGACGGCCAAGGAGGAAGCCCAGAAGACGCCGATCTGGACATCAGGGTCCGGGAACCACACGGCCTACGGTTCCGGGCACAGCTGGAACTTGATCGACAGTCCCAGGGACAAGGCGGCACAGGAAGCGCTGCACAAGCTCAACACCGAGATCGTCTCGATCTACAACTTCGAAGTTCCGCAGTACATCATGTACGAGCTCCCGACGGTCAGCCTTCCCGGAGGCTCCGGCGGTTACGGCGATCCGGGATACCCGACGGGCTCCGGCGGCAGAGGCCCCACCTTCGGTTCGCTGGGGAGCGATCCCACGGGCGGCGGCGGCACGACCCAGGGAGGACCGACCTCGGGCGGCACGACTCCGGGCATCACGTACCCCGGCGGGACGAATCCGGGCGGTACGAATCCGGACGGAACGAACCCCGGCGCGACGGACCCGGGCGGGACGAACCCAGGAGGCTCCGACCCAGACGGCTCTTCCGATCCCAACCCGGACGGCTCCACCCCCCCGGGCGCTCAGGACCCGGCCTCGCCCGAATTCCAGGACCCGGGCCAGAACACGCAGCCCGACGACGGCACCACACCGCCGGTGATCGGAGGGGAAGACCAGACCACCACCGACGGCAGGAACCCGGTGGACCCGCGCCGGACGGACTTGGCGTTCACCCCGCCGCCCAACACCGTCACCCCCACGACCTTCACCCCGACGACCCCCACGGTGAACCCGCCCGGCGTGCTCACCCCGATCGGCTCGTCCCCCGGCACCCCCTCGGTGATCGGCTCACCGGGAGTCGGCGGCCCCGGTCAGGTCTCGATGCTGGCCGGCGGGCGCGGCGCCCCGGGAATGGCGGGCGGCATGCCGATGATGCCGATGATGGGCGGCGGCGCGGGCGGCGGAGGCGGCCACAGCGACCTCGAGCGCACCACGTACCTCTCGGAAGACCCCAACTGCTGGACGACCGCCCATGACACGACGGACCCCGTGATCGGATGAGCTGATGGGCGACAACTGGCCTTCCTTCCCCTCGTTCGGCCCCGACGGCAAGCCGTCGTCGAACATCTCCTTCACCAAGGGGGGACTTGACCGCGTCAGCGGGCAAATTCAGGGCAACGTTGGCCTTTTTCAGAATCTCGAAGGGAAAGCGGACACGTTGAGCGTGCCGTGGCCCCACTTCGGGGTACTCGGCTTCGGCGTCCACAGCGCGCACGAATCGGCGATCGACTCCCAGCGCAAGGTGCTGGAGCGCGCCAAGACAGCGCTGGCCAGCTGGGAAGGCGCGCTCAAGTCGGCCGACGAGAACTACCGCAAGGCCGACGACGACAGCGGAGGGCCGCCAGGCGGCAAGGGTGGGCTGCCCGATGGGCTCGGCGACATGCCAGGCCTTGGGGGTCCGCAGATGCCCGGCACCGGTCTGCCCACAACAGACCTGCCCAAGACAGATTTGCCGGGAACGAAGCTGCCCGGCACAGATCTTCCTGGAACGGATGTTCCCGGTACTGACCTTCCCGGCACCGATCTCCCGGGCAGCGACCTGCCCGGGACGAATCCGCCCGGGGTGGATCTGCCGGGCACCGGTCTTCCTGGCACTGATCTGCCGCAGCAGAACTTGCCGAGCACCGACCCGGTGAACACCCGAGTTCCCGACCTCGACGCCGCACTGAATCCGAACAAGACCGATCTGTCGTCCTACAACCCCACCACGCCGAATATGGCGTCCGCCGATCCGTCGGTCACCGGCCTCAACACCCGCACCGGGAATCCCATCTCCGGTGTGCCCGGCACCGGTGGAGGCAACGGCCTCGCCCCCGGCGCCGCGGCCGGACTCCGCGGCGGAGCGGGCGGGCCCGGCATGCCGATGATGCCCATGATGCCGATGGGTGGCGCGGGCGCGGGCAACAACGAGGAACGCGACCGCGACAAGACCGTCGGGCTGTCCGAGGACGAGGGCGTCTGGGGCGGCGACGAGGACATCGCGCCTCAGGTGATCGGGCAGGAGGAGCTGTGAGCAAGAACGCCTTCGCCGCCGCTGCCTCCATGTCGACTGCGGCCGCGTTCATGATCGCCCAACCTTGGGCGTTCTACGTCGCCATCGCGATCGGCACCCTGGTGTCCAACCCCGATGGCATGGCGGACTCCGCCAAGAACTGGCGTACCCGTGATGAGGATGGGGTGACCGAGGAGCTCGACCAGCTGTTACGAGAGCTGAATTTGCTCAAGGAGCGGCTGGAGAAAGAGGCCACCTGGGAAGGGGGCGCTTTCCAGTCATTCGAGCAGGTCCACAGCAACTTCGTAGCATCGATCGGGGATCTCAAAGAGATCCGGAACGAGACCGGCAGTTCCGTCTCCTCGACGGCCGAGTTTCTCAAAATCGTCTCCTGGGTCGTATTCGGCATCGCGGCTGTCATGTTCGCCTGGGGTGTCTTCTGCTTCGCGACCCGCTGGCATCCGGTCGCCGCCGTGACCGTGTACGGCCTGAGCGCTGCTCTGGGCAAGGCCATTCTCGCGGCCCTCAGAAAAATCCTCGCGAACAACGTCAGGGCGATGGGCATCCTTGCCCTGGTCATGACGGGGGTCGTGGCCTACACCCACACCACTGCCCGGATGTTCCCGACCCTCGACCCCGTCCCGAGGGACACGTCGATGAAGGGTGACCCCACGGACCCGTCGAGCATGAAGATGCCGTTCATGAACGTCGGCATGGAGTACGACGAAAGGTCAGGCACGCTCACACCGGCGGAGGGCGAAAGCCCCACGAAGCCGGACGGCTCGACGGAGTCAGAGGGCTCCAGTCAGTAGGACGGCTCGACGAACTCCGGAGGGGCGGCGACCCCGGTCTAAGAGCTGGACGAGCCAGAAGCTCACTGACCGGCCTGCCGCTGGATCGGCTGCACCTCCTGCACCGGCGTCCGGGCCGCCGCCGGGTCCAGCACCGGACCGTCGGGGATCAGCCGCAGCAGGTGGGCGGGGACCGGCGCGACGTCCTCCGCGTCGTACCCGAGCTTGCTCACCAGATCCGCCGAGGTCAGCTGGAACCGCTTGCCCTGGTCGGTGACGAGCCAGTACTGGTTCACCGAGGACAACTGGCCTTCACCCGGCAGGACTCCCGCCAGCACCGCGCCGCCCGGCGGCAGCAGCACCTGGTCGACCTTGTCCCCGCCGGCGCTCGCCCCCGGCGTCGGGATGCCGATCCGGCTGCCCGTGGTCAGCACGGCCTTGGCAGAGCCCCTGACGGTGTCCGCGTACACCGCGCAGAGCGGCGCCGACATTCCGGGCGAGCGGAAGCTCGGCATGGTGGCCGGGAGCCCGCTGTCGAGCAGGCGCCGCGCGGAGGCCTTGGCGGCGTTGGCGGTCGCCGCGTCGATCGCCGTCTCCCGCACCGGCCGCTTGCCGTAGGCGGCCTTGCTGGCCGGGTCCAGGAGCAGCAGCATCGCCTGCGTGTGGTCGATCGGGGCGAGACCGTCGGCGAGCAGCACGTACCACCGCTCGGCCGCACCCGCCACCGACTCCACCTTGTACACCTGCCCGACCCGCGACGCCCTGCCGTCCGGCCCCTTCACCCTCTTCCCACGCTGCGCGATCTTGGGCGCGACGAAGTCCACGCCCGCCGGGATGGCGTTGATCCACGCGGCGGGGACACGGCGCGGCGTCTGGTCGGTGAGCCGGTTCACGTTCGCCACCCGCATGCGCTGGTTGGCCCAGAGCACCCAGTTCTGCTGTCCGTCGCTGACGACCAGCGCCTCGTCGCCCACGGGCGTCCCGCCGAGCTCGGTTCCGGCCACGAGCGTCACGAACGGCCTGCGCACTCCAGCCGCGTCGGCCCCCTCCACGACGCACACCGACCACGGGCTTTTGACCAGTCGTTCCTTGTCGGGCAGCGAGTTCGGCGCCCCCTGGATGCCGACCTCCTGCCCGCGGGCGAAGCCGGCCAGCGACGCGGCCGACACCGCCCTGACGTTGACGTCGTCGCTGTCGAGCAGCAGCCGTGCGGAGACGTAGTTGGCCACCGGCTGCAGCCTGCCGGTCTGCTGGTTGTAGACGTAGGAGGCGCCGGTCTCCTCTTCGACCAGCAACTGCCCGGGGTCGGTCAGCTTGGTGGCGTTCCCTGGGCTCAGCAGCCCCCAGATCCCGAACGCGGCCGTGACCAGGACGGCCACCAGGATCCCCGCGAACGTCGCCACGGTCTGCCGGCGCATCGGCGACTCGGGGAGGTCCGGCTCGCCCCGCATCAGCGCCAGACCCAGGCGCTGAGTCATGAGACGGTGCGCCTGGTAAAGATCCTTCTGGGTCTGCATAGCGCCACATGTTACGCAAGTTGACTATGTGTCTTCTGTGCGGCAAAGGAACTCTTCGACTAAAGTGCTTGATCGAGTACCGAACGGGGAGGTTTCGTGACGCTAACGCGACCGCCTGAGGACTGGCCGGGGCTGGACCCCGAGGACGACGGCGTCGAGTATGACGCCGAGAAGATCGCGGCCATCGCCAAGGAGCTACGCGAGATCATGAAGCCCATCGGCGGTGGTGGTTACGGCACGCGCTCGGGCTCGATTCAGGACCTGAGCGTGAACGGCACGCTCTCGCTGGTGACCACGCAGTTGAAGACCGTCGATCGCTGGGAAGGCGGCGAGGAGTTCGCCACCACGCTGGAGTCCGCGGAACGGGCGTTCCTCGACGTCTACGAGGACGTTCTGGAGAACTTCTCCACCGCGATCACCTTGGTGGAAGAGGGGGCAGGCACCTACCGGGTGACGAACATAGCCAATCTAGGGGCCTGATCCGGATGGGTGACACCGAATTCAAGCAGCACGTCATCAAGAACACATGCAGTGTTTATGGTGCGGATACCGAGAATCGCAACGTCGCCGAGGTCGTGAACCTCATCCAAGGTCTCGATTCTCAGACCATCAGCAAGGCGGCGACATGCTACAAAGACGCTTCGGATGCGGTCGAGACGGCCAGGGAGGCCATCAGGAAAGAAGCCGTGAAGCTCGCCGAAGTGTGGGGCGGCGAAGCCGCGGTAGAAGCCCAGACAGCGCTCGGCATCTTGTACCAGACGATGGGCGAGCTGTCCGAGAAGCTCAAGAAGATGCATTCGCCCATTGACAACCTGGCCACTGTGGTGACCAGGCATCAGGCATTCGTCAACGATCCGGTGAAGGGCATCATGTCGACCTGGGTCCCGCAGGGCGGCTTATTGGGTGGTACCTGGAATGACAGTATCCCGGACTTCTATGCCACCTACACCGGCTATCACAACGGCGACAACGCCACGGGCAAATGGGGATCGCCGAACCACCACGCTGGTCAGCACCTGCTCATCTTCACCAGTGACCTCGACAGCGTGTACAGAGACATCCCAGAGTCCATCCAGACCGGTTTGCGTAAAATCAGCCCTCCAAAGCCCCCAGCGGAAGAGCCGACGCAGATCCCGTACCCTTCCGGTACCACCGGCAACACCGGAGGTTACACGTTTCCCTCTAACGGCGGAGCCGACTTGAGCGGGGGCAGAAACAGTGTAGGCGCCGTCAACGGTCCAGACCTCGGCGCGTACGACCCGAGCACCGGTTTCGCCCGCACCCCTGGCGTGGACCCGAACGGCAGCTACCCACCCGGAACCACGGTGCCGCCGGGAAGCACCACCCCGGTGGGCTCCACCAACCCCTCCGGCACGGACGTCCCCACTTACCCTGGCGCGGGCACCCCGCCGTCGGTCGGTGACACTCCCGGCCTGAACCGCGATCCGTCGGGGGACGGGGCCGGCTCCACCACCAGCCTGGCGGACTACAAGCCGACCACCCCCGGAATCACGTCACCGACGTCGACCACTTCCGGCTACAACGCCCCCACTCACCCGACGACGCCCGGCACGTACGGGACCTACGGCGGCACCGGCACGGGCGGCGGAGTCGTCCCTGGCCAGCCCACCAGCCTCAGCACCCGCGCCGGCACCGGTGTCGGCGGCGGCATGCCCTTCCTCCCGATGAGCGGCGCGGGCGGCGCGGGCGGCGGCGGTGAGTCGAAGGACCGTGAGTCGACGACCTGGCTGCACGAGGACGACGACGTCTGGGGCGACGACACCGGCTCGGTCAGCAGCAGGATCGGCTGACGCCGCCCGGAGCCACCTGTCGACTTGCCGCACCCGCTGACTCCGCTCGGCCTCACCCGCCGGGCGCTAGGGCTGACGCCGCCCGGCTTCACGCGTCTGGCTGGGTCAGGCTGACGCTGTCCGGCTTTGCTTGCCGGGTTGGGCCTGGCTCTATCCGCTTACCCCAGGCTGGGGAGGGCGGTCTGGATGGGGGTGATGTTTCCGGTGGTCACGAGGAAGCCCCGGCCTGGCGGGCCTCCTGCTGTGCCGCGCGGCAGGCGGATGGAGAACAGGTCGCCGTCGGCCTGGCCCTGCACCGCGAGCAGTACCCCCGTACGGGACTTGCGGGTCTCCGCGACGAACCCGCGGTAGGCGACGGCCAGGTCCCCGGTCGTCCCGGCGATGAGCAGCCCGTGGTCGCCGTCCCGGCCGGAACGCAGCACCTCCTCCAGTGCGGTCCCGAGCGGCGAGTCGGGGTTGACCAGCTCGGCGTCGTCCACCAGCACCACGTACTGGCTCAGGTCGGCGACCAGTTCGGCGAGGTCGGTCGCGTCACCGCCGAGCACCGCCAGCGCCCCGTCCAGCTCCCGCAGCGGACTGCGCCGCGGGGCCACGGCGATCACCGGGGTGCCCCGCGACATCAGGGACCGGGCCGCCGTCATCAGCGCGGACGAGCGGCCGGAACGGGAGGGACCGGCGATCACCGCGCCCGGCCCGTGCGCCAGCAGGTCGAGCCCCAGCGGCGCGAGCGCGTCGCCGCCCGCCCCCACCAGCGCCCAGAGCGGCGACGGCGGGCTGAACGACGGGTCGAGGGCGAGCGCCTCCGCCGCCGTGACCCGCATCGGCAGCGCATCCACCCGCAGCGGCTTCTCACCGACCTCACGCCACAGCCCGCCGCCCGCACCGCTCCGATCGCCGCCCGCCATCCGCTCGGCGGCGGTACGGGCGAGCGCCTGCAACGCGGCAACCTGGGCGGGACCGGCGGGATCGGAGGCGAGCAGCGCGATGTGGTGCTCGACGATGCCGTGGTCGCCGAGAGACAGCGCACGGCCGGGCGGAATCGACGAAGGCAGCCCCTTGACCGGGAAACCGGCCAGCCCGTAGTCGGCCGGATCGGACAGGCGCAGCAGCAGCCGGTCCTCGAAGATCGTGGACACCTGCCCCAGCAGCCCCGACCGGTCGCTGGTGATGACCGCCCGCAACCCCACGGCCGGGCCCTCCCGCAGGAGCTGGAGCAGCGCCTCGATGAGCCGCCCGTAGTCGTAGCCCTCGAACGCGGCCACGAACCCCTCCCAGCGGTCGAGCATGAACACCAGCCAGGGAAGCCGGTGACCCGCCTGCCGGTATTCGGCCAGGGACGCGTGCCCGGCCTCGGCGAGCAGCTGCTGACGCCGGCCGACCTCGGCCCGGAGCCTGGTGAGCAGGCGCTCCACCCGGTCGAGCTGGTCACGGGTCACCACCGCCCCGCAGTGGGGCATCGCCACGAGCGGGAGCAGCGCCCCCGACCCGCAGTCGATCGCGTGGACGTGCGCGTCGGCGGGGGAGACGTGCGCCGCAATGGACCCGGCGATGGTCCGCAGCGCCGTCGACCGGCCGCTGCGCGCGGCACCCGCGATCAGCAGGTGCCCTCCGTGAGCCAGGTCGAGCGTCAGCGGCCGCCGGTCCTGCGCCCACGGCCGGTCGGTGATCCCGAACGGCACCGGCGCCACCTCGCCGAATTCCTCCTCGGCAGGCCCCTTCACCAGGGCAGGACCGGCCTCACCACGGAACGGAACCCCCGAAGCTCGAAGTGGCGGCACTCCGGGCACAGCACCGGCGCCCGAGTCCGGTGAGGACGACCCGGCGGAGGCGGTGTCGGGCAGAGGCAGGACGAGGTGGCTGGGCAGCGGGTCGAGCCAGGGGCTGGGCTGGGCGGGCACACCGGCCAGCCGGGCCGCCTCGATCAGCGCGTCCGTCACCAGCGTGAGGTCCGTGACCTCCGCGTCCTCCTCCGGCTCCGGCGGCCGGGGCAGCGGCCGCCCCACCTCGCGCCATCCGACGTCGATGACCCGGACGCTCGCGGCCCGCTTGTCGTGCGGGCCGGCCGCCGCCGGGGCCCGCCCGCCGACCCGGGCCGTCTGCACCGCCGACGCCGCCCCCATCCCCGAGCGCACATAGCAGCGCCCGGGAGTGTTCTTCGAGATGTGGGCGGCGTCGGGCAGGTCGATGACGTCCGAGGACTCGGCGGGCTCGGTCACCCGCAGCGCGATCCGGAGCGAGGTGTTGGCCTGGATGTCGGCCGTGACCACGCCCGCCGGCCGCTGGGTGGCCAGGATCAGGTGGATGCCCAGTGAGCGCCCCCGCCGGGCGATGTCGACCA
Source organism: Nonomuraea sp. NPDC049649 (assembly GCF_040675175.1). Taxonomy (NCBI): domain Bacteria; kingdom Bacillati; phylum Actinomycetota; class Actinomycetes; order Streptosporangiales; family Streptosporangiaceae; genus Nonomuraea; species Nonomuraea sp. NPDC049649. Next base: position 2,843 of record NZ_JBFAOH010000043.1, on the reverse strand, counting down.
GGCCCGCGACGAACTCGGGCAGCTCGGCCACCAGCGCCGCGAACTCGTCGATGATGAGCACCAGCCGGGGCATCGGCTCGGCCCCCGCGTAGTCCTCGATGTCCTTGGCCCCGGCGGCGAGCAGGAGACGTTCGCGGCGGCGGATCTCGGCCGCCAGCGAGTCGAGGGCGCGCTGCGTGAGGTGGCCGTCGAGGTCGCTGACCATGCCGACGGTGTGCGGCAGGCGGGTGCATTCCTTGAAGGCGGCGCCGCCCTTGTAGTCGATCAGCACGAACGTGAGCTGGTCGGGCCGGTTGGCGACGGCCAGCGCGCAGATGAGCGTCTGCAGCAGCTCGGACTTGCCCGCGCCGGTGGTGCCCGCGATCAGCGCGTGCGGGCCGTCCACCCGCAGGTCGACGGCGAACGGGCCGTCGGCGTCCATGCCGATGACCGCCTCGGTCGAGCCCCGGTCGCGCCAGCGGGCGGCCAGCTCGCGGCCGGTGGCGGAGCGCAGGCCCAGCAGGTCGAGCAGGCGCACCGAGTCGGGCAGGGCGCCCTCCGAGTCCTGCCTGCTGACGTCGCGGATGGGGGAGAGCGCCCGGGCCAGGCGGTCGCACCAGGACGGCGGCACCAGGTCGGCCAGCACGGGGCCGATGACGTCGAGCCCGCCGCCGCGCAGCACCACCTGGTCGCCGTCGCCGCAGTCGGCGACCGTGGCGCACTCCTCGGGCAGCAGCCGCTGGTCCTCGTCGAGCGCCAGCGTGTAGACGCCCGCCCGGGGCCCCTGGCGCAGCACCTGCGGCATGCCCGGCACGCCGCGCAGCGCCTGGGCCCCGTCGACGATGACCAGCACGTCGTACGGGCGGGTGTCGAACGCGGCGAAGGCCGGGGGCTCCGGCCCGCCCAGGTCGTCCCAGCCGGTCGGGACCTTGCCGAGCTCGGGGATCGCGGTGTTCTGGCGTTCGTCGATGAGGGCGACGAGCTCGGCGACCCGCTTGGCCGCCGACTCCGGGTCGGCGCCGATCAGCGCCAGGCACTCCTCGCCGCCGCGCGGCGCGCAGTGGGGCAGCCAGCGCGCCCAGCCCCAGCGGCGCTCGCCGTCGGGGTGCGCGGAGAGGATCACGATGGCCAGGTCGCGCGGGCTGTGCAGGGTCGCCGCCTGGCCGACGAGCCATCCGGCCAGGCCGGTGGCGGCGTCGCGGGGGCCGGTGACGCCCGCGACGCCGAGCCTGCGCATCGGCAGCGAGACCGGCACGGCCCGGCAGAGCGGCGGGTCGATCGCCCCGCCCTGCTCCTCGCTCAGCTCCAGGTCGGCGGGCAGGTCGGCGAGCCCGACCCGCAGCTTGAGCGCGTCGTCGTCGTGGATCCGGCGCTCCCACAGCCGCCGGCGCGGGCCGATGGCGGTCAGCAGCACCTGGGCCGGGTCGGGGGAGTCGGACCGGCGCCGCCGCTCGTCGGCGGCCCTGGCCGCCTCCACCTCCTCGTCGTAGGCGGCGAGCTGCGCGCGGTACTCCTTCATGGCCTTGCGGTGCTGCTTCTTGCCGTGGCGGCGGTCGCTCCACCACTGGCCGATCATGATGACCGGCGTCATCAGCGCGAACAGCAGGAAGTACCACTGGTCGAGCACGTACGCGAGCGTGACCCCGACGACGGCGGGCAGGAACGCGGCCAGCAGCTGCAGCCGCATGCCCTCCGCCCGGGTCGGCTCCTTGGGCTTCTTGAACGTACGACGCACATCGGGACGGCGCAGCCGGGGCGGCCGGTTGTAGGCGACGCCGCCCTCCAGCCGGGGCGTCAGGTGGGCGTCTCGCGGCTCGACGGCGGTCAGCGTGAACAGCGAGGAGCCGCAGGAGAGCAGCGTGTCGCCGGGCCACTCGACGGCCTCTCCCAGCGGCTCGGAGCCCAGCTCGGGCGGCGGCAGGCCGGCCTCGGCGGCGAACTCGGCGGCCTCCCGCTCCGCCACCCGGGCGGACATCTCGGCGACCTCGTCGGCCCAGCGGCCCTTGAGCCTGAGCCGCGCCTGCTCGGGGGCGGCGCGCAGGGCCCGCTCCACCGTGATGGCGTCGGGGGTCACGCGGACGACGACGGCCTCGGGCGCGAGCGCGGGGTCGGCCACGGCGATCGCGCACCTGGGGTCGGAGCCGATGACGTGCGCGCCCAGGCCGAGCCGGTGCACCGCCCCGGCGGCCGGGCCGCCGACCACGCGGACCTCGGCCACGCCCGCGGGCTCCTCCACGATCGTGGTACGGGCGAGCCGCGCGTCGAGGGTGACCTTGTCGCCGTCGCGCAGCACGGCACGGGCGGGGGCGCGCGGGTCGAGAGGCCGGCCGTTGTGCCAGAGGAAGGCGGCCTCGGCGGGCGGGGCGGGCCGGTGGCCCATGTCGTGGGCGGGACGCCGCTGGCCGGGCACGCCGCGCAGGCCGGTGCCGCGCAGCGGGGACGGGTGGGGGGCGGAGGGCGCCCGGTGGGCCGGGTCGGGGGACATGCCGTAGGGCGCCCGGGCCCGGGGCAGGCGGACGACGGGGGCGAGCGGCCCCAGATCGCCGAGGGCGGCGCTCACCGTGGCCACGGTGGCGTCGTCGTCACCGTTGATCACGACGTCACGATCGCCCTGCTCGCCGAGCACGGTGAGCATGATCCGCATGGGTCGTCTCCTCGGTCGGATTCGGGCGCCAACGTAACGCCCGGAGCGAGGTTAGACCCGCGGGTTGACGGCAAAGGCATGGATTCCCGTCCCTGTGGACAACCATCGCCGTCGCTGGAGCATGGCCAAGGCCGATGCGTTCTCGACTGGTGAGACGGCCCCACCCCTGGCCCGGGCAGGCGGAAGAGGGCACCCCGCTGGAGAGATGACAAACGCGACC
>NZ_JBFAOH010000042.1:0-56446 GCF_040675175.1 Nonomuraea sp. NPDC049649 | reverse complement strand
TCGCCGGGCACGACCTCGGCGCCGATCCGGATGATGCCGCGCTCGTCGAGGTCGGCCAGGACCTCCTCCGACACGTTCGGGATGTCGCGGGTGATCTCCTCGGGGCCCAGCTTGGTGTCGCGGGCGTCGACCTCGTGCTCCTCGATGTGGATCGAGGAGAGCACGTCGTCCTGCACCAGCCGCTGCGAGACGATGATGGCGTCTTCGTAGTTGTGGCCCTCCCACGGCATGAACGCCACCAGGAGGTTCTTGCCCAGCGCCATCTCGCCGTTCTGCGTGCACGGGCCGTCGGCGATCACCTGGTGGGCCTCGACCCGGTCGCCCTCGGCCACGATCGGCTTCTGGTTGAACGAGGTGCCCTGGTTGGACCGGTCGAACTTGGCCACCCGGTAGGTCGTGTGCGTGCCGTCGTCGTTGGCCACGGTGATGTAGTCGGCCGAGACCTCCTCCACCACACCCGGCTTCTCGGCGATCACCAGGTCACCGGTGTCGGTCGCGGCGCGGTACTCCATGCCGGTGCCGACCAGCGGCGCCTCGCTCCGCAGCAGCGGCACCGACTGGCGCATCATGTTCGCGCCCATCAGGGCCCGGTTGGCGTCGTCGTGCTCCAGGAACGGGATCATCGCGGTGGCCACCGACACCATCTGGCGCGGCGACACGTCCATGTACTGCACCTCGCTGGAGCGCACGTACTCGAACTCGCCGCCCTTGGTGCGGACCAGCACCCGCCGCTCGGCGAACGAGCCGTCCTCCGCCAGCGGCGAGTTCGCCTGGGCGATGACGTACCGGTCCTCCTCGTCGGCGGTGAGGTAGTCGATCTGGTCGGTCACCTTGCTGTCGACGACCTTGCGGTAGGGCGTCTCGATGAACCCGAACGGGTTGATGCGGCCGTACGAGGCGAGCGAGCCGATCAGGCCGATGTTCGGGCCTTCCGGCGTCTCGATCGGGCACATCCGGCCGTAGTGGGACGGGTGGACGTCCCGGACCTCCATGCCCGCCCGCTCACGCGACAGACCGCCGGGGCCGAGCGCGTTGAGCCGGCGCTTGTGGGTCAGGCCGGACAGCGGGTTGGTGTGGTCCATGAACTGCGACAGCTGCGAGGTGCCGAAGAACTCCCGCATGGCCGCCACCACCGGGCGGATGTTGATCAGGGTCTGCGGCGTTATGGCCTCGACGTCCTGGGTGGTCATCCGCTCGCGGACGACGCGCTCCATCCGGGCCAGGCCGAGCCGGACCTGGTTCTGGATGAGCTCGCCGACGCTGCGGATGCGGCGGTTGCCCAGGTGGTCGATGTCGTCGACCTCCACCACGGCGTCACCCATCGAGGTCTCGCCGGCGTGCAGCCGGACGAGGTACTCGATCATGGCGACGATGTCCTCTTCGGTCAGCGTCCCCGTGGTGATGTCGGCGGTGACACCTAGCTTCTTGTTGATCTTGTAGCGGCCGACCTTGGCCAGGTCGTAGCGCTTGGGGTTGAAGTACAGGTTCTCCAGCAGGGTCTGCGCCGACTCCTTGGTCGGCGGCTCACCCGGCCGAAGCTTGCGGTAGATGTCGAGCAGCGCGTCGTCCTGACCCGCGGTGTGGTCCTTCTCCAGCGTCGCCCGCATCGACTCGTACTGGCCGAACCGCTCCAGGATCTGCTCGTTGGTCCACCCCAGGGCCTTGAGCAGCACGGTCACGGCCTGCTTGCGCTTACGGTCGATGCGCACACCGACGCTGTCGCGCTTGTCGATCTCGAACTCCAGCCAGGCACCCCGCGACGGGATCACCTTGCAGCCGTACAGGTCCTTGTCGGAGGTCTTGTCGACGCTGTGGTCGAAGTACACCCCGGGCGAGCGCACCAGCTGCGAGACCACCACCCGCTCGGTGCCGTTGATGATGAAAGTGCCCTTGGGCGTCATGAGCGGGAAGTCACCCATGAACACCGTCTGGCTCTTGATCTCACCGGTGGTGTTATTGATGAACTCCGCCGTCACGAACATCGGGGCGGAGTAGGTCATGTCCTTGTCTTTGCACTCTTCGATCGAGTACTTGGGCGGCTCGAACCGGTGGTCGCGGAACGACAAGGACATCGTCCCCGAGAAGTCCTCGATGGGACTGATCTCCTCGAATATCTCTTCGAGGCCCGACTGGGTCGGGACGTCCTTACGACCGGCCTGTCGAGCCGCCTCAACCCGGGCCTGCCACTTCTCGTTGCCCAGCAGCCAGTCGAACGACTCGGTCTGCAGAGCGAGAAGATCAGGAACTTCGAGCGGCTCGTGAATACGCGAGAAAGAAACGCGACGGGGACCGGCGAGTCCGGTCGAGGCGTTGCGCGAGGCTGCCAACAGAGAGGTCCTTCCGGAGAACACGGATGGCATCGGACCGCGTGCATGCCAAACGCCCCGGACGAATCCGGGGAGTCGCGCGGCACGCGAGGGAGCATCATATCGCGAACAAGAAACGCCTGTCCACCAGTACTATAAGCGTCAACCTCGATGCCGCTTTCAGAGTGCCATAGCGCGCGCGGCCACGTCAACCCGCTCTGGGACCCACTGTCTGGGACCCACTGTAGGCTAGGCGCATGGCCGACCTCGCCACCCTCACCCACCTGCGGCGGGCGCGCGATCTCATCGACCGGGAGTACGCGCGGCCGCTCGACGTGCCGACGTTGGCCCGCCACGCCCACATGTCTCCCGCCCACTTCTCCCGGCAGTTCCGGGCGGCCTACGGCGAGACCCCGTACAGCTACCTTATGACCCGCCGCGTCGAACGGGCGATGGCGCTGCTGCGCGCCGGCGTCAGCGTGACCGACGCGTGCATGGCGGTCGGCTGCACCTCGCTCGGCTCGTTCAGCTCGCGCTTCACCGAGCTGGTCGGCGAGACCCCGAGCGCCTACCGCGCCCGCGAGCACCAAGCCGTCACAGCGATGGCCCCCTGCGTGGTGAAGATCCGCACCCGGCCGGTCAGGATCCGAGAAGCCCGGAGCTCGCCGGCCGCCTAGCGTGGCCCGCATGACCGTCTCCCTGCACCACTGCCATGTCGCCGTCCACGACGTGGACGAGGCGCTCGCCTTCTACCGTGACGCGCTCGGCCTGGAGGTACGCGACGACGTCACGGCGGACGGCTGCCGCTGGGTCACCCTCGGCGGCCCGCCGGGCATCGTGCTCTCCGAGCCGCACGCAGCCCGCTCCCAGGAGGACGGCGACACCCTCCAGGAACTGCTCGCCCGGGGCGCCCTGCCCATGGTCGTCTTCCGTACCGGCGACCTCGGCGCGACCTTCGAGAGAGTCCGGGCCTCCGGCGCCGAGGTCCTCCAGGAACCCATCGACCGGCCGCGGGGCCTGCGCGACTGCGCCTTCCGCGACCCCTCCGGCACCACGGTCCGCATCGTGCAGGAGCCGGGTCAGGTGAAGCGGCGGTAGCTGACGGGCCGGCCGTCGGCCGCGACGCTCCCCACCTGGACCGAGGATCCGGGCCGGGGCGCGTGGATCATCTGGCCGTCGCCGATGTAGATGCCGACGTGGCCGGCGGGATGGCCGAAGAAGACCATGTCGCCCGGTTGCGGGTCGCTGACCGGCGTGCCGCTCGCCTGGTATCCGGCGGCGGTCGTGTCGCCGATCTTCACCCCCGCCTGGTTCAGCGTGTAGTAGACGAGCCCGCTGCAGTCGAAGGCGTTCGGCCCGTTGGCTCCCCACACGTACGGCTTGCCCAGGTGGAGACGGGCGGCCTCGATGATGCGATCGCCGGTGGCGGTGCCCGGGGCGAACGGGATCGGCTGCGGCGGCCCGCCGGAGCCTCCGGCGTAGGAGGCGTACGAGGTGGATCCGGTGTGCGGGCTTGGGCCGGAGCCGTCGTCGGCGCTGGAGTAGGTGGTCGGGAAGTCGCGTGGCAGCGGCGCGGGCTCCCAGTGGACGATGTTGTCCGGTCCGGGCACGAACGTCTCGTCGCCGGGAGCGTTGATCGCGGCGAAGGTCGACTCGTGGCCGTCCAGGTAGCCGTCGATCTTGTTCATGGCGGAGGTGACGGCCGTGCCGGCCGACGTCTTGTGCGGCTCGGCCGCTTCGATCGCCTTGCTGACCTCGGCGATGACGGCGTCGCGGTCGTCGGCGTTGTCCTCGGCGTACTCGATCAGCAGGTTGCAGATCGTGGTGACCTGCGACTTGGCCGTCTCCAGCGCGCCCGCCACGTCGTCGAGGGAGGACGCGCTGTCCTGCAGCACGTCGTGGAGTGAGGCGCCGGCCTTGTCGTAGCCCTCCATGTAGTCCTCGAAGGTCTCGGCCGAGGCGCCGTTCCAGGCGGTGTTGACGTCGGTGACCGCCGTGCTGACGCGTTCGGACTGCTCGCTCACCGTGCCCGCGGCGGACCGCCACCGGGTGGCGATGGCGCGGATGTCCTCGGGGTCGCCGGAGACGCTGCGCAGGATCGAGGCGAGCTCACCGCTGCGCGGGCCAGGCAGCTGGGACACCTGCGTGGCCAGGTCCATCAGGCGGCCGCCCCGCTGGCGTTGTTGGCGGTCCGGACGTTCTCCTCGACCTTGTCGAGCGCGCGCTCGACGCCTTTGAGCTTGCGGTGCGCGTGGCCGAGCTCGCTGTCGACCAGCTTCTCGACGTCGTCCACGAAGCCGGCCAAGGAGGACGAGTCGCTCAGCTTCCCGAAGATCGAGGAGCTGACGCTCTCGGCCGGATAGTCGCCGGCCAGATCGTAGAGCTTGCTGGCCGCTATACGCGCGGCCGAGGCGCATTCCTCAAGTGCCTGGAAGTGGAGGTCGAGGTCCGCCACCGACAGATCCTCCCGCACTTTCGCCATCCTGTTTTCCTGCCGCGGACCATACTGCACCAACATCCACTACAAGCGCATCTGTCCCGATTGATCGGCGCTACCGTGGCCCTGTGGAAGACCTCCCCGACGGTTTCGGCGCGGCCGACCTGGTGACGGCGCTGCGCGCGTTCGGCGTGGAGGCCGAGCAGGTCACGTACGCGCCGGTGGGGTTCGGCGACTACCACTGGTCGGTGCTGGACGCCGACGGGCGGCGCTGGTTCGCCACGGCGTCGGATCCGGCGGGCAAGGAGCGCGGGCTCGCGGGGCTGCGGCAGGCGATGGAGACCGCGGCGGTGCTGCGCGAGCGCGAGGGGCTGGAGTTCGTGGTGGCTCCGGTACGGTCACGCGCCGGCGATCCCGTGGTGGAGACGGCACGGTACGCGGTGACCCTCTTCCCCTGGCAGCCGGGCGAGCCCGGGCGATTCGGGGACGAGCAGACCCCAGGCGAACGCGACCAGGTGCTGACCCTGCTCGCGGACCTGCACGCCCGGACCCCGCCGGAGACCACGCCCGCCGTCGCCCTGGACATCCCCCAGCGCGACCGGCTGGAGGACCTGCTCGCCCACCCCGCCGGCGAGGGACCGTTCTCGGCCGAGGCGGCGGCGCTGCTCAAGGAGTACGGCGGGGCGGTGCGGGAGCGGCTGGCCGAGTTCGACCGGCTGGCCGGGCAGGTGCGCGGGAACCCGCCGGTGGTCACCCACGGAGAGCCGCACCCCGGCAACCTGATCCGGCGTGACGGCCGCCTGCTGCTGGTGGACTGGGACACGGTCGGGCTGGCGGTCCCCGAACGGGACCTCGCCGTGGTCTCCGCCGACCCGGCCGACCTGGACGCCTACACCCGGGCCACCGGCAGGCGGGTCGATCCGGCGGCCGTCGCCCTGTACCGGCTGCGGTGGGCGCTGGCCGACGTGGCGGAGTTCGCCGTACTGCTCTGCGGCCCGCACCGACGCACCCCGGACACCGAGACCGCCCGCCGCGGCCTCGCCTGGACGGTCCAGAGCCTCGCCACCGGCCCCTGGTCACCACGGACGTGACGGCCGCGGATTCAGGCGGTCCAGCCCAGGAAGGCCTCTCCCGCGGACATGGCGGCCCACCAGAAGGCCAGCGACACCACCGGCACCAGCAAACCCCACGGGGAGCTCGCCCGTACGGCCTGAACCGCCGCCGCCAGGAGGGCCGCCCAGACCGCGAGCAGCACGACGATCGCCCAGAGCGGCGCCATCAGGCCGCTGGCGGCGTAGAAGGGCACCAGCGTGCCCAGGTGACCGGCCAGCCCCAGCCAGCTCGCGACCGTACGCATGACGGAAAGATCCCACGCCCACGTCACAGGCTGATGCCGGTCCTCTGGGCTTCCCCATGGTGAGGTGAGGCGACCGGAAGCGATCTTCCGCTCCCGTCGGCGTCCAGGCCGTCGCCGACCACCCGGGGGCAGCCGGTGAACCCGCCCTCGGCCAGGTGGCGCAGGAGCGCGTGGAGCGTGCACCGATTCTCCTCTGGTCAACGGTGAGCTACCGGCTGCCGGCGGCGACCGCGGCGAGGAGCAGACCTCTGAGGAGGTCAGATCGCGGCGGCAGCCACCCGGTGGAGAACCTTGAACGTCACGTCATCTCCCTTGATCGAGCGGACTTGCTGGGAACCTAAGCCGCCTCGGTCCCCCGCACCACTGAGTTTCAGGGCAGCAGAGCGCGGGCCAGGGCGTTGCCCTCGCCCGGCGCGACCGGCTCCTTCAGGAACACCGGCCCCTGGGACATGAACCGCGGGCGCGTCCCCCGGTGCTCGTCGGCCGCGTGGACCGTCAGCGGGTGCAGCAGGTACATGTCACCCGGCAGCCCGGTCGCGTACGCCACCGGCCGGTCCGCGGAGGCGGCGTCCAGGATCGGCCCGGCCTCGAACGGGTCGAGCACCCGCTCCCCCAGCGCCCGCTCGGCGTCGCGGTGGGAGCCCACCCGGACGCGGGTCGGCGCGTCGTCGTAGCCCACCTCCGACAGCAGGACGAGCAGCAGCATCGTCTCCGGCCGCCCCGACACCGCCCACGAGCCGTCGGGCCTGGCCACGGAGGCGTCGATGTGCCAGCCGCGATCGTCGACCGCCGCCTTGCCGGGGAAGCGGATCGGCATGTTGCCCAGGGCGTCGCGCGGCACCCACCCGCCGGGCCCGGCGATCTCGTCCAGCGCCTGGCGCAGCCGCGGGCTGCTCATCATCTCCCCGAACGCACCCCGGCCCGTCATGTCGGCGGTCCACACCACCGGCTCCCGCCACCCGTCCGGGCCGTCGGGCGACAGCCCGATCTGCTGCCACACCAGCGCCCTGGCCGCGTCCCCCACCTCCCGGGGGACGGCCGCCTCAAGCTTGACGAATCCTTCGGTGATGAACCGGTCCACGTCCACGATGGCCATGCCGGCCACCTTAACGACGCTGTCCACCGATTTTCCGGGTCGGTCAGCAGCAGATCTTCAGGTAGTCCTGCAGCTCGCCGAGGATGCGGGCGACGCTGTCCCGATCGCCTCGGTACAACACCTCTTTGCCGTCGCGGCGGGAGGTGACGACGCCGCCGCGGCGGAGCAGGGCGAGTTGCTGGGAGGCGGCGGACTGGCTGATGCCGGCGCGTTCGGCGACCTGGTTGACCGAGAGCTCGGCGCCCTGGGCGAACAGGAGCATGATCTGCTGGCGGCCGGGGTTCGCCAGGGCCTTGAGGAAGTCCTGGGCGGCCTGGGACAGCTGTGATGGCATGGGTTCTCCCTCCCGCCCTCGGGACTTTAGCGTATATATCGACTTATTGACATATTAGAAAATGACGATATGTTCTCCGTCATGCCGCATCACGTACTGATCGTCGGGGCCGGGCAGTCCGGCCTCGCCGCCGCGTACGCCGCCCTTGAGCAGGGGTTACGGCCCGTGCTGCTGGAGGCTTCCGACCGCGCGGCCGGGTCCTGGCCGCGCTACTACGACAGCCTCACCCTGTTCTCGCCCGCCCGCTACAGCGCCCTGCCCGGCCTGCCTTTCGACGGCGATCCCGAGCGCTACCCACACCGCGACGAAGTCGTCGCCTACCTGACGCGCTATGCCGCCGTTCTGACCGAGCGCGGCGCCGAGCTGCGCACCGGCGCCCGCGTCCTCTCCGTCCGGCGCGGGCCTGATGAAAAGGGCTTCCTCGTACGGCTGACCGACGGGCAGGAGTTGACCGCCCCCGCCCTCATCGCGGCCAGCGGCTCCTTCGACCGCCCGCACCGGCCCGCCCTGCCGGGACTGGACGCCTTCACCGGCCCGGTGCTGCACGCCGCCGACTACCGCTCGCCCGCGTCACTGCCCGGCGAGCACGTCATCGTGGTCGGGGCGGGCAACTCGGCGGTCCAGATCGCGCACGAGCTGGCGGCCGAGCGCCGGGTGACCCTGGTCAGCCGGGCGCCGATCCGCTTCGTCGAGCAGCGGCCGCTCGGCCGTGACCTGCACTTCTGGTTCCGCGTGACCGGCTTCGACCGGCTCCCGCTCGCCCGCGCGGACGCCCCGCCCGCCGCGCCGGTGCTCGACGACGGCCGCTACCGCCGGGCGCTGCGCGAGGGCCACTACACGCGGCGGCCGATGTTCGCCCGGCTGGACGGCGATCAGGCGGTCTGGCCCGACGGCGTCAGCGAGCGCGTCGACGCGGTGCTGCTGGCCACCGGTTACCGGCCGAACCTGCCCTACCTCGCCGACCTGGGCGCCCCGACCGCCGACGGGCACCCGCGCCGGCGTCGCGGTCTGTCGCTCACCCACCCCGGCCTCGGCGCGCTGACCGCCGACGGGCAGCCGCGCCAGCGTCACGGCCTGTCGCTCACCCATCCCGGGCTGGGCTACCTGGGCTTGGAGTGGCAGCGCACGCCGTCCTCCAACACCCTGCGCGGAGTCGGCGCCGACGCCCGCCGTGTCGTCGCCGCGCTCGCCCGCCACCTGCGCGCCCGGGCGTGAGCGCATGCTTCTCACTCCCGTACGACGCCGACCGGTGCCGCGGAGAGCGCGATCTCGACGGTGATGCGCGGATTGTCCAGACGTGGGAGCCCGAGGCTGCGCTTGAACGCCTCCTCATCGCCCGGCATCACCTCCGGCTGAAGCGTGACCTTGACTCGGCCGGTCTCGTCGTCCGAGTGCGCCGTCATCGTGGCCACCTCGGGACGGGCCGCGAGCCAGGAGGTCACCGTGTCCTGGGCCTGCTGGAGCTCGGCGTCCGAGAAGCCCTTGCCGCCGATCAAGGTGACCTCCAGAGGAAGGGCCCGGGCCAGTTCGACCGCGCGGGGCGGGATGGGGCCCTTGAAGCCGACGCGCAGACCCCGCTGATCATCGACGTATCGGACGCCGGAGATCTCGTCGGCAAACTCCGCTCGAAGCCGGTCGATCACCTTGCCGTTGGACGATTGCGCACCGAAGCGGTCGATGGCCTCCTCATAGGAGATGCCCTCCGATCTGGCGATGGTGCCGAGGTCGACCAGTTCGGCGTAGGGGATGCCGTCGATGGTCACGCCCGGCTCGGTCGCCGCGGGGTCGTATCCGTCGAAGTCCGTCGGCCTGGGTGACGCGGTGGCCGCCAGCCGGGCCGCGTACCGCTCGACCACCTCCTCCAGCGGGCGGCCCGACGATTCCGCCTCTCGCTTGAGCTTCTCCAGGGTGGGCCGGTGCACGGTGGGCTGGTCGGCTCGCTCCAGCACGATCGTCTCGGTCCCGGCCGCCGCGGTCACCTGACCGCAGGCGCATAACGACACGAGCAGCGCGAGGACGACTACACCCGATCTCTTCATGCTTCATGGACGTGCCACAGACCTATGGGGTTCATACGTAACGGGAGCGGACGGCCACGGCACGGGCCCCGCCCGGTTACTCCGTCCCGATCGGGCGCAGGTGCCGCAGGAGCGTCATGGCCGCCGCCGCCAGGGCGAGCACCAGCACCCCGCTCACCCCCGCCACGACGAGCAGCGACTGAGTGAAGGCGGCCTTCGCCTGCGCCACCAGCTCGGCGGCCGGGCCGGGCGGCAGCGTCGCGGCGGCGGCCAGGGCCTCGCTGAGCGCGCTGCCCGCGTGCGGCGAGGTGACCAGGCCGCCGTAGACGGCGGTGCCGACGCTGCCGAGCAGTGCGATGCCGAGCGCGATGCCCAGCTCGCCGCCGCACTCGGCCATCGCGGACGCGGACCCGGACCGCTCCGGCGGCGCCGCTCCGACGATGAGGCCGAGCCCCAGCGCGCCCACCGGCGCCATGCCGAGGAAGGCCACCGTGACACCCGCGATGAGCGTGCCGAGGCCGCCGCCTGCCACGACGACGGCGAATCCCGCCGCCGACACCGCCAGCCCGGCCGCCACCACGAGGGCCGGCCGGAACCTGCCCGCGATCACGGGGGCGACGAGCGAGCCGACGACCAGCGCCAGCGCGGGGACGGCCATCCAGAGCCCGGCGGCCAGCGGCGAAAGGCCCTCGACGAGCTGCAGGTGCTGGCTCACGAACAGGTAGACCCCGCCCTGCACCACCATCGCCAGCGCCAGGATCAGCAGGGCGGCGCTGAACGAACGGTTGCCGAACAGCCGCAGGTCCACCAGCGGCTCCGCCAGCCCGCGCTGCCGCCGGATGAAAGCCCAGCCGAACCCCAGGCCCGCGGCGACCGCCGCGTACGCGACCGGCTGTGCCGGATCGTCGGCCAGTTCCTTCAGCCCGTGGACGAGCGGCAGGATCGCGGCCAGCGACAGCGCCACGCTGGCCGGGTCGAGCCGGCCGGAGCCCTCGCCCGCGGTCTCCGGCAGCAGAAGCAGGCCGCCCACCAGGACCACGACCATGATCGGCACCCCCATCAGGAACACCGAACCCCACCAGAAATGCTGCAGGAGCAGCCCGCCGATCACCGGCCCGAGCGCCGCCCCGCCCATGAAACAGGCGGTGAACACCCCGATGGCCAGCGCACGCTGCCTGGCGTCGGAGAACAGCCCCGCCACCAGCGCCAGCGTGGACGGGCTGATCGTGGCGCCCGCGATCCCCAGCAGCACGCGGGCGGCGATCAGCATCGCGGTGGTGGTGGAGTAGGCGGCCACGAGGGAGGCGGCGGCGAACGCGGCCGCGCCGATCAGCAGCAGCCTGCGCCGGCCGATCCGGTCGCCGACCGAGCCCATGGTGATGATGAACCCGGCCATCATGAACCCGTACACATCAGTGACCCACAGCAGCTCGGTGGCGCTGGGATCCAGGTCGGCGGCCAGGTGCGGCAGCGCGAGCATCAAGACCGTGTTGTCCACCGCGAGCAGGAGCGTGGCCAGGGCGAGCACGCCCAGCCCCAGCCACGCCCGCGCCCCGGCCCGGGAGGAAGTCGTCATCGTCATGCGATCAGCCTGGAAGGCGGACGTTCGGGTCTGATTCGGATCTGCTTAGGGTGAGACGCATGCGTTTCGCCGTACTCGGGCCGCTTGAGGCCGTCACCGACGACGGCCGTGCCGTGCACGTGCCCGAACTCAAAGTGCGGACGTTGCTGGCCTGCCTGCTCGCCGGTGACGGTCAGGTCGTGCCCGCCGAGCGCCTGATCGGCAACCTCTGGGTAGCCGAGCCGCCGGGCAACCCGCTGGGCGCGCTGCGAGCCAAGGTCTCGCAACTGCGCCGGGCGCTCGACGACGCGGAGCCGGGAGCCAGGAAACTGATCATCACCCGCGCGCCCGGCTACCTGATCGACGGCGACACCGACGCCCGCCGCTTCCGCGAGGCCACCCGCCGGGCCCAGGCCGCCCGCGACCCGGGAGAGCGGGCCGCCCTGCTGAGCGAGGCCCTGTCCTGGTGGCGCGGCCCCGCCTTCGCCGGCTTCCCCGGCGAGCCGCTGGCGCGCTGGGCCGCCGCCCGGCTCGAGGAGCAGCGGCTGACGACTCTGGAGGAGTACGCGGACGTACGGCTCACGCTCGGCCAGGACGCTTCCCAGGTCGCGGAGCTGGCCGAGCTGGCCGCGCAGCACCCGACGCGGGAACGCTTCCACGGCCTGCTCATGCGCGCCCTCTACCGTTCGGGTCGGCAGGCCGAGGCGCTCGACGTCTACCGGGCCCTGCGCGACCGGATGCGCGACGAGCTGGGCCTCGACCCCGGCCCCGAACTCGCGGCCCTGCACCAGGCGATCCTGGAACAGAGCCCCGACCTGCGCCGCCCGCCGAACCCCCCGGCCCCCGCCCCCGCCCGGCTCCCCGAACCCCTCACCGCCCTCGTCGGCCGGGACGACCTCCTCGCCGACCTGGTCGACCTGGCCGGAAAGACCCGCCTCCTGACGCTCACCGGCCCGGCCGGGGTGGGCAAGAGCAGCCTCGCCCTGGCCGCCGCCCGCCGCCTGTCCGGCGACTCCGCCTACCTGGTGGAACTGTCCTCCGCCAGCACCGCCCCGGACGTGACGGAAACCCTCGCGACCACCCTCGGCATCCGCGCCGACCCCCAAGTGGGGACCGCCATGACGGGTGACGGCGGGTGGATGGTAGCGGTGATGAGCACGCGTCGCGCCCTGCTGGTTCTTGACAACTGCGAGCACGTGGTCGAGCCGGTGGCCGAGCTTGTCGAGCGGCTGCTACGTCACTGCCCCGGAGTGCGGGTCCTCACCACCAGCCGGGAGCCGCTGGGGGTGAGCGGTGAGGTGGTGCGTGAGGTGCCGCCGCTGGACATGGGGTTCGCGATGCGGCTGTTCGCCGCGCGTGCCGCCGACGCCCAGCCGGGCTTCGCCCTGAGAGGCGGGGACGCGGAGGCCGCCGAGATGATCTGCCGCCGTCTCGACGGCATCCCGCTGGCGCTGGAACTGGCCGCGGCCCGGGTCCGTTCCCTGGGCGTCCAGGCTCTGGCGGCGCGGCTGGACGACCGCTTCCGCCTGCTGTCGGCGGGCCGCCGGACCGGTCCCGCGCACCAGCGGACCCTCAGGGCGGCCCTCGATTGGAGCTGGGACCTGCTCACCGAACCGGAACGGGTGGTGCTGCGCCGCCTGTCCGTCCAGGCCGGCGGCTGCACCCTGGACGCCGCCGAACAGGTCTGCGCCCCACCGGAAAGCTGGCCGCCCGGCTTCCCCACGGAAGGGCCGTCGCCTGACTCGAAGAAGCCGCAGGCAGCGGGCCCAGGAGGATGTTCGGATCTCCCCGCTGAGCACGCGGATGTCACGACGGAGGACGTCGCCGACCTGCTGGCGCGGCTGGTGGACCGGTCGCTGGTGGTGCGGACGGGTGACCGGTATCGGTTGCTGGAGTCCGTGGCCGCGTACGGGCTGGAGCGGTTGCGTGAGGCGGGCGAGCACGATCGGGTGCTGCGCTGGTACGCCGTCTATTACACCCGGCTCGCCGAATGCGCCGAGACGTACCGCAGCGGCCCCGCACGGCACCGCTGGATCCGCAGGCTGGACGCCGAGGTCGCGAACCTGCGCGCGGCCCTGGACGCGGCGACGAGCCTGGGCGACACGGCGCTGGTCACGCGGTTCACCTCCTCGCTCGGCTGGTACTGGGTGCAGGCCGGAAGACTGCCCGGAGCGCCCGAGCCACGGGAACTCGTCCGTTGACAGGCCACCACCTTCGAGGCCATCTGCAAGGAGGCCGGGCTCAGCAGCAAGCGGCTGATCACCTACCACTTCTCCAGCAAGGACGAGCTGTTCGCGGCCGTGGCAGGCCAGGTCGTCGCGGACAGCGAGCAGTACATGCAGGCCGCTCTCAGCGGCGTGACCGGCGCCCGCGAGCTGCTCGCCACCGCCATCCGGGCGAACGTGATGTTCATCGCCGACCACCCGCAGGAGGTGGAGGCGCTCCGGCAGATCCTGCTCAACGGCGGCCTGGGCGACTGGGAGCGACACCACCTCGACTCCCAGCGCAGGCTGGCCGACCTGTTCGCCGAGGGGCAGCGCACCGGCGTCTTCCGCGCGTTCGACCCGCAGGTGATGGCGGCGGCACTGCGCGCCTCGATCGACAGTGCGGCCCCGCTCATCGCCACCGGCCTCGACCCCGTGCGCTGCGCGGACGAACTGGCCGGGCTCTTCGACCGCGCCACAGGAAAGGAACACCCATGACAGGACGGACCTATGTCGTGACCGGCTCGGCGTCGGGCATCGGCGCCGCGACCGCGGCCCTGCTCTGTGAGCGCGGCGCGAAGGTCATCGGATGCGATCTCAGTGACGCCGACATCCAGGCCGACTTATCGACCCCTGAGGGACGGCAGGCCCTGGTCGGCCAGGTGACCGAGCGGGGCCCCGTCGACGCCGTGCTCGCCGTCGCCGGCGGCGGCAAGACCGGGCTCCTCGAGACGAACTACTTCGGCGCGGTCGCGACCCTCGAAGGGCTGCGCCCGCTGCTGGCGCGGAGCGAGGCGCCCCGAGCCGTGGCCGTGTCGTCGACCTCCTCGCTCGCGCCCGCGGACGAGCGCGTGGTCCAGGCGTGTCTCGACGGCGACGAAGCCGCCGCCGTCGCTCTCGTACGGGAGGATCCGGGCATCGGCGCCTACGGCATCGCCAAGCGCGCACTGAACCGCTGGGTGCGCAGGGCCGCCCCGACCCCCGAGTGGGCGGGGTCCGGCATCGCGCTCAACGCCGTCGCCCCGGGCGTCGTGGACACGCCCGCCGCCGCGTACATCTTCGCCAGCGACGACGTGCGCAGCGCGGTGGAGGCCGCGTCTCCTCAGCCGTTCGGCGGCTTTCCCGGCCGGCCGGAGTGGGTCGCCGAGCTGATCTGCTGGCTCGCCGGCGCGGAGAACCGGTTCGTCACGGGCCAGGTCGTCTTCGCCGACGGGGGTGCGGAGAGCGCGCTGATCGGGGATCTGCACTGGCGCTGACGTGATCGAGCCGTACGGACGACTACGGGAAGGGCGTCGCGCAAGAGGAGAACGGCCCTGAAATCCGGGTCCAACGGCCCGTCCGCCCGGTGACCTGTAGCCGGTGACGCGGGAGGAGAGGGGATCTAGCGTTTTCAGGGCGCCGGGCTGGAGTACCTCCGCCGAACGGCTGTCGCGCTTCAGGCGCCGGCTTCGACGACACCGGCGGGCCGCAGCACCGCAGGTGTTCACCCGATAGAAAGGCGGAACCCATGACCGCGGACAAGGACACCCAGGACGGCG
The DNA here is from genome assembly GCF_040675175.1 of Nonomuraea sp. NPDC049649. NCBI lineage: Bacteria > Bacillati > Actinomycetota > Actinomycetes > Streptosporangiales > Streptosporangiaceae > Nonomuraea > Nonomuraea sp. NPDC049649. Next base: position 41,595 of record NZ_JBFAOH010000042.1, on the reverse strand, counting down.
TGCTGACGGCGATCCGCGCCCATCACGACCAGCTCAGCCGGACCGTGTCCGATCATGCGCTCACGATCAGCCGCTCGATCGACCGGCTGACGTCGCCGGCGGTCCGGCGCGACGTCCTGGTCGACTTCTGCCGGCAGGAGGTGCTGCCACACGCGATGGCGGAGGAGGAGACGGTCTACCGCGTCGCCGCCGACCTGCCCAGGACCAGGCTGCTGGCGCAGGCGATGCACGACGAGCACGTAACGCTGCGCGAACTGGCCGCCGACCTCGCCGCGGCGGGCACCCCGGCGGAGATCGCCGCCGCCGCGACGGCGCTGAACGCGATCTTCCAGAGCCACCTGGAGAAGGAGAACGAGGTCCTGCTGCCCGCGCTGGCCAGTGCGGGAGTCGACCTCGCCGCCCTGCTGAAGGGGATGCACGAGGTCCTGGGCCGCGAGCCCGGCGAGGAGGAGCGCAAGCAGGAGCCGGAGCCGGGCGAGTCGCCGGAGCTCGACGTGCGCCGCCTGATCCCGGCCCAGCGCCACGAGCAGATCTTCAAAGCGTTCGCCGAGCTGACCGCGGCCGCGGCGTTCGTGCTGGTCAACGACCACGACCCGAAGCCGCTGTACTACCAGTTCGCGGCCGAGCACCCGGGCGAGTTCACCTGGGACTACCTGGAGTCGGGCCCGGAGGTGTGGAGAGTCCGGATCGGCCGCCCCTGACAACAGGCTGTCAGGGAAGCATTGGATCCCGGGCCCGGGGCCACCATACTGCCAGGCGTGGCTTTACAGATCACGATCTTAGGACCGTTGGCGGCCTGGAGGTCGGGGGTTCCCCTGGATCTCGGCTCCACCCAGCAGCGATGCGTGCTCGCGAGCCTCGTCCTCGCCGAGGGCAGACCCGTGCGGATCGAGGAGCTGGCGGACACCCTGTGGGGCGAGGAGGTCCCGGCCACCGCCGTCAACGTCATCCAGACGTACGTGAAGCGATTACGCCACACGCTGGAGCCGGATCGTGCCAGCCGGGCGTCCAGCCCGCTCCTGCCGCGGGTCGGCGACGGATACGCGCTCGACCCCGGCCTGGTCGAGATGGACGTGGAGCGTTTCAGGGAGCTCGCCGCGAACGTGAGCGGCTACGACCAGGTCGAGCAGGCCCTGACGCTCTGGCGCGGCGAACCCCTGGCCGAGCTGGCGCCCCTCGCCGGGCATCCGCGGCTGACCAGCCTGGCCGGGGAGCTGGTCGACGCGTTCTGCCGCTTCGCCGACGCGGCCCTCCGCGAGGACCGGGCGGCGGACATCCTTCCGTACGGCGAGGACATCGCCCGGATGCTTCCCCTGGACGAACGCGTGCACAGCGTCCTCATCCGCCTCTGCCTCGCCGCCGGCCGGCGCACGGACGCCCTGCTGCGCTACCGGGAGATCAGCCGCCGTCTCGAAGAGGAGCTGGGCGTCGGTCCCGGTCCCGAGCTGGAGGCGGCCTACACCGCGGCGCTGGACGACGAGACGGTCCGGATCACGCCCTCCCGGCTTCCCCCACCGGCCCAGCTGCCGCCCGACATCGTGGACTTCAGCGGACGGCTGGAGCAGGTGTCGGCGCTGACCCGCATGCTCGGCTCGGAGGAGCGCACCGCGATGCCGCTGGTGGTCATCACCGGGATGGGCGGGGTCGGCAAGACCACGCTGGCCGTGCACGCGGGCCACCGGCTGCGTGACCGCTACCCGGACGGCCAGCTCTACGTGGACCTGCACGGAACCGACGCCCGCGCGGTGGACCCCTCGGCCGTGCTGAACCGGATGCTGCTCGCGCTGGGCGTGGACGGTTCGGTGATCCCCGCGGAACTGGAGGACCGGGCGACCCTCTACCGGAGCCGGCTGGCGGGACGCCGGATGCTCGTCGTGCTGGACAACGCCCTGGACGAGGCGCAGGTGCGCCCGCTCCTGCCCGGCGCGGCCACCTGCGCGACGGTGGTCACCAGCAGGTCCAGGCTGCGCGGGCTGAGCGGGGGCCACCACGTCGATCTCGACGTCTTCCACCCTCAGGAGGCGCTCGACCTGCTCATCCGCCTGATCGGCGAGTCCAGGGTGCGGGCCGACCAGGCGACGGCGCGGGCGATCGTGGAGGCCTGCGGCCACATTCCGCTCGCGGTCCGGGTGACCGGCGCCCGGGTCGCCGCCCAGCCGCGGCTGAGCCTGGGCCGGTTCCACCGGCAGCTCGGCGACGAGCGGCGGCGGCTCGACCAGCTCGCGGTCGGCGACCTGGCCGTGCGGGCGTCCTTCGAGCTCAGCTACGCCTCACTGCCGCCCGACGGGCGGCGCGGCTTCCGGCTGCTCGGCCTGCTGGACGTCCCCGACTTCGCCGACTGGGTGCTCGCGACCCTGCTCGACGCGCCGCAGGAGGAGGCCGCGCGGATCCTGGACCTGCTGGTGGACGCGCACCTGGTGTCGGTGGCCGGTGAGGACGAGACCGGCGAGACGCGCTACCGCCTGCATGACCTGATCCGGCTGTACGCGGGGGAACGCACCGAGGCCGAGGACGGCGCCGAGGTCCGCCGGAGCGCGCGGCGGCGCGCCTTCGCCACCTGGCTCGCGCTGGCCGAGGACGCCGACCGGGCGCTCGCGTACCGGACGCTGCTCCCGCTGCCGGGCGACGCGCCACGCCGCCGCCTGCCACCGGACAGGGCGCAGGTCATGCTGGCCGACCCGGTGCGCTGGTTCCAGAGCGAACGCGCCAACCTGGGCGCCATGATCACGCAGAGCGCCCGCGAGGGCGAGGCCGATCTCTGCTGGAACCTGGCGGAGGCCTGCGTCGGCTTCTACGAGATGCGCGACCTCCTCGACGAGTGGCGGGCCCACCACACGGTGGCGCTGGCCGCGTGCGAGGCGGAGCCGCGGGGGCGGGCGGTCCTGGCGCGGAGCCTCGCCTACCTGGCGTGCCTGCCCGTGGTGCAGCCGCAGGTCATGCGTGACCACGCCGAGCTGGCTCTGGGCCTGTTCAGGGCGGCCGGCGACACGCACGGCGAGGTCGACGCGCAGGTGCTGCTCGGCACCGCGCTCGTGGCCGGCGGGCTGGCCGGGGAAGGGCTGGAGCAGCTCCAGCTGGCGGAGGCGCTGGCCGTGACCCTGGGCCACGACGCCGAGCTGGACTTCCTCCACTCCGCGCTCGGCTTCATCTACCGGGAGCAGGGGAAGCTGGAGGTCGCCTCGTACCACCTGGAACGGGTGCTGGAACGGACCGAGGGCCGCCGGCTCAGCCGGTTGCGCCTGATGGGGCTGCGCTCGCTCGGCATGGTCAGGTTCTACCAGGGCCGGTTCGAGGAGTCGCGGCACCTGCTGCTGGAGATGCTGCGGCTCGCGCGGCAGCTGGGCGTGCGGGTGAAGGAGCTGCTGGCGCTGCTCGTACTCGGAGAGACCAGGCTGCTGCAAGGCAGGCCCGACGCGGCCGGCTACCTCGATCAGGCGGAGGTGCTCGCCGAGGACATGGGCGGCGAGTTCGCGCACGCCCTGGTCTGGCGCAGCCAGGCCACCCGGCACCTGGTGGAGGGCCGCGCCGAGCCGGCCCGGGACGGGCTGCTGCGGGCGCTGGCGGTCTTCCGCGGCCACGGGGTGCTGCACTTGCAGGCGATGGTGCTGAAGGCGCTCGGGCACGCGCACACGCTGCTCGGGGAGCCCGGCGCCGCCCTGGCGGCCTGGCGCGAAGCCGAGAGCGTCTTCCGGTGTCTGGGCAACCTCGACGAAGCGGCTGAGCTGGAAGCCCTGGGGGACAGCGTGACGGGGAACTCCTGATCCATTAGCTGTCCAGTCGCCGTCCAATGCGGATTTCTATCGTGCCCCGTAAGGATTTGTCAGGACACGTATGGAGTCCCCATGACCTCGGTTCCTCTTGTCATCGACGATCCCAGGCTTGCCGGCGGTGGCAGCTTCCCCTCACTGTCCAGGTTCGTCACCGACGCCCGGGGCACGGCCGGGGACGGTGAGCCGGTGACCGAGCTCGACGTCGTCTGCTACTTCTACGACCCGGTCAAGGCGCCGCTGATCAGAACGGCGGTGATTCCCGGGCTGCGCGCAGTCCTGGCCGCGTGCCCAGGGGTGCGCGGCCACCTGGAGCGCCACCGGCTGCACGGGCCCCACGTGCGGGTACGGCTGCGCGGCCCCGAGGAACTGGTCGCGGTCGCGGCGGAGATGCTCTCCGGACGACTGCGCGAGCACCTGAGACGTCATCCTTCCACCGGCTCGCCCGGGACCGGCGAGCTGCTCGCGGACGCGTTCCGGGCCGGACGCATGGAGCCGGCGCCTCCGCCGTACGAGCCCATCCACGCCGACAACACCGTCACCGTCGGCCCGGCCGAAACCGGCCGCCTGACCGCGTTGCTCGGATCTCCCGAGCTGGTACGGTTGCGCGCCGAGACGCTGGAAGCCGGCCTCCCGGCGCTGGAGCACTCCCTCGGCCAGCTGGCCGGGGCCGATGACAGCACGGCGGGAAGAGTCAGGCTCGCGATGACCGCGATGGCCGTCCACGCCGGCCGCTACCCCCACGACCAGGCGCTCGGCTACCACTCCTTCCTCTCGCACGTCGAGGAGTTCCTCCTCCGGCACGACCCGGACGGGCGGCTGCTGAGTACGCTCGAGGCCGGTTGGGCGAGCAACCGGGCCCAGGTGCTCCAGCTCGTCGGCCGGGTGGCGGACGGCCACCCGGCCGACCAGGTGGAGGCCGCCTGGCAAGCCTGGAGCATTTCCGCCCGCCTGCTGGCCGAGCCCGCGTTCGACGACGGGAGCCTGACCGCGGAGTTCGGCGGCGGCCACGCCGAGCAGGCGGCCGAGCCGGGTGATCCCGAGGCCGCCCGACACCGGAACCCCGCCGAGCGCACCGCCTCCGGCGACTGCCACCGCGCCCTGCGGGCCGTCGACTTCGCCCGTCCGGAGATCGCCCGGTCGTTCACTGTCTACCGGTTCGGCACCGACATGCTGTACCAGCTCCTGGCCGTCTGCGACGTCACGCCCGTCGAGCGGTACCTGGCGGCGAGCATGCTCACCACCGCTGTGCACGAGCGCAACGGCACCACGTGGCGCGCACAGCTGGGCGATGCGGGATGAAGTGCCGCACGCGCCGGCCGTCCGGGCACCGCTTCTCCGTTGTTCCTGGGGAGTGTTCGGCGGCCTGGTCAGCGGGCGGTCACCTTGAACAGGCCGTGCGCCCCGGCCTCGGCCTGCCGCATCGTGTGGTCCACCACCGGGTAGGTGCCCGGCTCGGGGAAGACCAGTTCGGCGAAGCCGCCCTGGGCGGGGGCCAGGTCCAGCGCCTGCGCGCCGCCCGGGTCGTCCTTCCTGAGCCGGTACGCGCCCTCCTTGTAGATGGTGTCGAACGGCGCCCCGACGACGTGCAGGGACGTGCCCGAGCTGGGTCCGGCCGCCACGGCCCAGATCCGCACCCGCTCCCCCGCCTTCGCCTCCAGCGGCGCGTGGTCGTACCCGGCGGCCGTGCCGTTGAACATCCAGCCGTCCGGGCGCCCCTCGCGGATCTTGGCCACCTGGGCGTCGCTGCCGGGCTCACCCAGATGGAGTTCGCCCTGCACCAGCAGGTACTCCCGGTCCACCTCGGGCAGGTCCGGCGGGTCGATGACCACGGCGCCGTACATGCCGTTGGCGATGTGCTGCGTCATCGGCATGGTCGAGCAGTGGTACAGCCAGGCGCCGGCGTGGTCGGCGCGGAAGCGGTAGGTGAGCCGTTCGCCCGGGTCGATGGTCCGCATGACCTGGTCGGGCGCGTTCGCCCCGGCGTGGAAGTCGATGCCGTGGCCCATCGTGCCGTTGTTGACGAACGTGACGGTGAAGACGTCGCCGACCTTGCCGCGCAGCGCCGGGCCGGGGACGGTGCCGTTGAACGTCCACACGCGCTGCCGCACGCCGGGTGCGACCTCCTGGACGACGTCGTCCTCCACGCGGATCTCGACCTGGTGCTCGGTGCCTCCGGGCGCGGGCTTGAGCGTCGCGTCGTACGGTTTCCAGCCGGGCGACATGGGCGCGTGCAGATCGAGGCGTGCGGTGTCGCCGCCTGTGGTGTGGTGGCCGGGGTGCGCGTCGGCCGGGGCGGCGCCGGTCGGGACGATGCGCATGGTCATGCCCGCGGCGCGGTGCCCGGCGACGGTGCACCAGCCGTCGATGGCCTCCGCCAGGGGCTGCAGGGTGAGGGTGGCGCTCTCGCCGCGGCCCAGCAGCGGGGTGCGCTCGCCGGTGGCCAGCCGCAGGTCGTGCCGCTGGGCGTCGACGTTGGTGACGCGCAGCGTCAGTACGGTCCCGGGCGCGGCTTCGATGACCGAGGGCCGGATGCTCATGCCGACCAGGGTCACCTCGACCGTCCGCGCGCCGGTGGCGGTGACCTGCTCGGCCGGGCTCGCTCCGCCGGTGGTCGACACCACGACCGCGGCGGCCGTCAGCAGGATCCCGGCCACCAGACCGGCCAGCGCGGGCCGCCCTTGCCGTCCCCCGCCCCTGGTGGGACCTCCGGCCTCAGGCGGGCCGCCCGGAGTGCCGCCTCCGGCCGGTGGGGGGCCGCCGAGAGTCGTCGTGCCTGGTCTTCTGCCGATCGTCAGACCACCTGCGGATGCTCCAACCGTGGCCGGGACCGCGGGTTTGGGGGCGGTGCGGGAGCGGGTCAGGGCGATGGCGGCCAGGGCCACGAACGCGGCCGCGGCGGCGAGCACCAGGGCCCAGCCGAGCAGCCGCAGCGGCACGGGCACCGGCAAAGCCAGCAGCGGCACCCCGAGGTTGAATGCCCCCAGCCGCACCGCCCAGCCGCGCTCCAGCAGCGCCGCGTTCGCCTTGAACCGGGCCGGGCCGCCGCCGAGCACCGCGGGCAGCAGGTGCAGCAGCGAGCCGAGCAGCACCTGGGCGACGAACCCGGCGAGCACCAGCGGCAGCAGCGGATCGAGGGCGTCGGCGATCTCCCCGGGCGGGCGGGTGGCGACGATCGCCAGGTTCACCACCAGCGCGATCTGGAACCAGACGACCCCGGCCCCCATCGTCCAGGCCGCCCCGGTGTGCGGGCGGCGCGCGCGTACCGCCTCGGCCAGCGGCGCGAGCGCGGCCACGGTCCCGGCGGCGTAGGCGGCCAGCCCGGCGAGCGCGGCCCACCGCCATCCGGCCAGGAGCCCGCCCGCGGTCATGGCCAGGCCGGGGGCGGCCAGCCACAGCCCGATCCGGGAGGCCTGCCGGGTGCGGTCCGGGATGCGGGTGCGCAGCACGGTCGGCCAGAGCGTGAACAGGGTGCCCAGGACGGTCAGGCCCACCCAGCCGAGCAGGTTCACCTGGGCGTGCGCGGCGTGCAGGTGTTCGTGGGTCTCGCCATGGGTGACGTGCGCGGCCAGCAGCCCGCCGAGTACGCCTCCGGCCGCCAGTGCGCCGGCCGCGCTCACGTACCAGCCGATGACGTGCCCGAACCTGCCGGGCAGCGCCCGGCGCAGCAGCCGGATCAGGGCGTACGCGTGCCACAGCACGACGCCGACCACCACGCCCGCACCGGCGGCGGCGAGCTGCCAGGGGCCGATGGCGACGCCGGCCAGGACCGAGACCGTGGCGGCGTTGAGCAGCGCGAGCCGGGTCAGGCTTGCCCGCTGCGCGGGCGTCCTGGCGCGGAGCAGCGCGACGGTGAAGTGCTCGCTCCAGATGAGGATCGCGGTGGAGACCGCGCCGAGCAGGAACACGTGGATCAGCAGCCAGCGCGGCGCGGGCAACGCGTCCCCGGCCAGCGCCACGGCGACGGTCAGGCCCAGCCAGGCGATCACGATCGCGTTCGCCCGCAGGTGCCACGAGGCGCGCGGGCGCGGCGGGGCGCTGGGTGGTGTGCGTACCTCGACGGGGTCCACCGCCGGTACCTCCCTATCGTGACCGGTCCGCGAGCGCGACGCCACGACCGCGGATCCGGCGAACAAGAGCAGTGCGAACACGGCCAGCACGCCGCCCAGCGTGCGCACCGGGTTCGCGGCGGCCAGGTCACCGGCGACGCGGGCGGCCACGGCCAGGTGCAGGAGCGCGAGCGGCGCGTACAGGATGGGCCGGTACGGGAGCCGCACCCGCAGCACGGCGGGCAGGATCACCGGGGCGTGGCCGAAGACCATCGAGATCACGAAGCCGAGGAAGAGCGCGTGCAGGGCCGCGTCGTACAGGTACCGGCCGGACGACAGGCCGGTGGCCGCCCAGAGCGCTCCGGCCACGCCGAGCCAGGCGTATCCGGCCAGCAGGCACGCCGCCGCGTAGCGGGGCAGCCCGGCGCCGCGGATGGTGCGGCGGGCCACGTCGTGCCAGGCCAGCCAGACGGCGACCAGGACCATCCCGGCCCCGGCCGTGCGCGCGCCCGCCTCGGGGGCGGCGAGCGAGACCAGGGTCCCGGCGCCGATCACCGAGACCGCGGCGACCAGGCCGCCGCTCGCCCCGGAGCGCAGGAAGGAGACGTGGGCCAGCTCCAGCCGTTCGGCGGCGATGGTCAGCACGAGGAACGCGGCGAACCAGACCACCAGTTCCCCGATCGGCCGCCCGGCCAGCCAGAGCAGCCCGCCGCCGAACCAGGCCAGCGCCCCGGCCAGTTGCATGAGGGTCTCGCGGCCGACCCGCCGGCCCAGCAGCGCCACGTAGACGGCGACCAGCCAGCCGCCCGCGGCGGTCAGCGCCACCTGACCGGCCCGCTCGGCCCCGGCCGCCAGGGCGACCGCGCCGAGCGCGGACAGCGCGGGAGCCGCGTAACCCCAGAGCCGCCGGAGCGCCACCGCGCGTTCCAGCGAGATCAGCGTGCCCAGGAAGCCCAGCACCATCAGAGGGCCGTGCTGCTCCATGAACGCGGCGGGCGACGGCACCTGGACGATCAGCAGCGCGACACCGCCGAGCATGCCCGCGAGGAGCGCCACCGCGGCCCCGGCGAGCATGGGGAGCCGTCCGGCGGCCACCTGGTGACCGGGGTGCGCGCGGGTCTTCGGCACGGGTGAACGCTCCACTTCCGGGACGGACGCGACCAACCTACGACCGGGTTCCGCCGCCGGTCGGGGGCCGAAGGTCATCTCCGGAAGGACTAAGGTCCTTTCGTCCCGGGCCCATGGCCCGCTTTGGACCTCCGCCCACGGGGGCATGTATTCCGGACGAACCTCGCAAAACGATCAGCCGTACCCCCGCCTGGAGGAGGACCCGTCCATGGAACGCATCGTCGTCGGATTCGACGGCTCGCCCGGCTCGGCCAGGGCGCTCGCCTGGGCATCCGACGAGGCCCGCCTGCACTCCGCCGAGCTGCGGCCCTGGACGATCCTGCCCGAGCGGCTCCCGGCGAAGGCCCGCGACGAGAAGACCGCCGACGCGCTGCGCCGGGCCGTCGACGACCTGACCGGCGGCCGGGCCGAGCTGCGCATCGGCCAGGGCGGGCCGGCGGCCGAGCTCACCGCCGCCTGCACCCCCGGCGACCTGCTGGTCGTCGGGACGCGGGGCCACACCCGGCTCGCCGCCCTGCTGCTCGGCTCGGTCAGCCGGGCCTGCCTCTACCAGGCGCCGTGTCCGGTGACGGTCGTCCCGGACGTGCCGCGCCTGTCCGAGTTCTACGGCCGGGTGGTGGTCGCGGTGGACGGGTCGGAGCACGCCCGCCACGCCCTGCGCGTCGCCGCCGAGGAGGCCGCGCTGCGCGAGGCCGAGCTGCACGCCGTGTACGCCGTCCACTGGGATCCCGTCGGGGTGGAGCTGATCAAGCCCGACATGGACGACCTGACGGCGTGGGGCGAGCGCACGCTCGCCAGCGAACTGGCCGAGACCGGCGTCCAGGCCACGCCCCTCGTCGTCCAGGGCCACCCCAGCGAGGTGCTGACGAGGCTCGGCGCCGAGGCGGACCTGCTCGTCCTGGGCTCCCGGGGCCGCAACCGGCTCGCGGGCCTGCTGATGGGGTCCACCGCCGAGTACTGCGCCCAGCACGCCCCCTGCCCGGTCATGGTCACCCGCCCCCGCTGATCTCCAGGCAGCACCGGACGAAAGCCTGGACGACCGGGTCGGCGTCCCTGCCGGGAGCCCAGGCGACGCCGACCCGGCTGGGGCTGACACCGGTCAAGGGCCGGTAGACGACGCCGGGCCGCGCGTAGAACCGGGCGCTGGACTCGGGGGCCAGGGCGACGCCGTAGCCGTTGGCGATCGCGCTGAGCCAGTCGTCGGGCTGGTCGGTCACGGCGCCGACCCGTACCGGATGGCCCTCGCGCTCGTCGGCGGCCAGCCAGAAGTCCCGCCACCGGCCCGTCTCGGCGGGGGCGGCCACGAACGGCTCGTCCCACAGCTCGCGGAAGGCGATCACGTCGCGCCCGGCCAGCGGGTGCGCGCTCGGCAGCGCGACCCAGCGGGGCTCGCTGAACAGTTCGCGCACCCGCAGGCCGTCCTGGCCGGGGAAGGGCAGCCGTACGAGGGCGACGTCGACGTCCCCGGAGGTGAGCCCGGCGGCCGGGTCCGACCAGGGCGCCTGTCTCAGGTCCGCCCGCCAGCCCGTCCTGGCGAACGCGGCGACGATGTCCGGGGTGGCCTCGTTGGCGGCGCTGGCCAGGTAGCCGACCCGCAGCACGCGGGCCGCCGCCGCGGCAGCGCTCCGGGCCTCCCGCGAGGCCAGGTCCCACGCCTCCAGCAGGGCGGGCACCCGGGCGGCCAGGGCGCGACCGGCCTCCGTGAGAGCCATGCCGGTCCGTGAGCGGGTGAACAGCCGCGCCCCCAGCAGGGTTTCGAGCTGCCTGATCTGCTTGGTCAGCGCCGGTTGCGAGACGAACAGCCGACCCGCGGCCCGGGTGAGGTTCCCCTCCTCCGCCACCGCCGCGAAAGAGCGCAGCAGCCGCGTGTCGACATCCATGCCGCCAGGTTATCGATGCAGGTATTGGACGCCTCGGCGGAGCCCGGACGAGGCTGGTGGCATGTTCACCGCATATGTGGCCGTCACGCTCCTGACGGCCGGGGTCAACGCCGCCGCGGCCTGGGCCGACTTCGCCCGGGCGGGGTTCGTCCTGGCCAACGCGGACGAACTCGGCATCCCGCGGTCGTTCCTGCCGCTGCTCGGCTGGCTCAAGGCGGCCGGGGCGGCCGGGCTGGCGCTCGGCCTGGCCGGCGTCCCGTACGTGGGCGTCGCCGCCGCGGCCGGTCTGACGCTGTTCTTCCTCGGGGCGATCGCCGTGCACGTGCGCGCCCGCGTCCTGCGCAAGATGGTCATCCCCGGCGCCTTCCTCGCCCTCGCGGTCGCCTCGCTCATCCTGACATATACGGCGTACGATGCCGCGTCATGATCCTTCGTTTAGCGGCGGCAACGGCCGCCGGCGTGGTCGCCCTCTCCGGCGCGGCGTGGGCCGCGCCCGTCAAGGGCGCCCCGGAACTGACCCACAACGACCTCTACAAGGCGGCCAAGCTGCCCAAGGTCTCCTGCGGCGCGGCCAAGGGCCGCACCGCGGCGTCGACCAAGAAATACATCACCCGCCTCGTCGGCTGTCTCAACAAGGCGTGGCAGCCCGCCATCGAGGACTTCCGGCCCGTCGAGGTGACGTTCAAGGAGAAGAGCGACCGCCGGGCCTGCGGCAGCGGCATGGACGTACGCGAATCCTTCGCCGAGATCTGCGGCACCGTCATCAGCGTGCGCCTGGCCGACGACTGGATCAAGGCCAAGAACGACGAGAAGATCCTCGCCTCGATCACCCGGACGTGGAGCGGCGTCGTCACCGGCCAGGCCGGCATCGGCCGGGCCTGGTGGGCGCTGCAGAGCGGCGGCTCCGAGAAGGTGATGAAGGAGCAGAACCGCCGCTACGCGCTGCAGGCGCAGTGCTTCCAGGCGGTGTCCGTGAAGAGCCTGGGCCGCACGGTCAAGAACTGGCCGGCCTTCTACGACGCGGGCCAGCCCAAGGTCTACGCCCAGTACTCCAAGAACGACGGCAAGACCGCCAACCGGGTCTACTGGGCCAAGCAGGGCCACAAGTCGGGCAAGCCGGGAGCCTGCAACACGTGGAGGGCTCCGTCCGCCAAGGTCGCGTGAGCTCCACCCGGGCGGTGCTGTCGGCGAACACCGCCCGGGTCCTCTTATACGGGGATATATCGTGCCGCGCATGACAGAGCGACGCGCGATCCTCAGCGGCTCGGCCTTCGAGGAGCAGATCGGGTACGCCCGGGCCGTGGTGGACGGCGACCGGGTGTATGTGTCCGGGACGACCGGCTTCGACTACACCACCATGACGATCTCCGATGACGTGGTCGAGCAGGCCGAGCAGTGCCTGCGCAACATCGGGGCGGCGCTGGCCGAGGCGGGGTGCGGGTTCGGCGACGTGGTGCGGGTGCGCTACCTGCTGCCCGACCGCGCCGACTTCGAGCCGTGCTGGCCGGTGCTGCGCCGCCGGTTCGGGGAGGTCCGCCCGGCGGCGACCATGATGGTGTGCGGGCTCGCCGACCCGCGCATGAAGATCGAGATCGAGGTGGACGCACGCCGTCCCGCGTGAGTCGCTATAAGGCCTTTGCCGGTCCGCGTCGCAGTACGGTGATCCGCGGCGGACGGGCGAGCGTGAGGGTCTGTGGGGCGTCGGTCGGACGCGATGGCGGCGGTGGTGATCGCCGGAGTGTTCTGGGTTCCGCCGATCGCCGAGGCCGGCACCTGGCGGGCGGTGGCCGGGCTCGGGCTGGTCGCGGTGGTGGTGGCGGCGATGCTGCTGCGGCGGCGGTTCCCCGCGTCCGCGGTGGCGGCGGCCGGTGCGGCGACGGTGGCGGCCACTCTGCTGGGGGTGTGCGACGATCCCATGCTGGCCACCGCCTGGTGCGTGTACCCGCTGGCGTTCGGGCGTGCGTCCCGGGCGGGCGGGCCCTTCCTGGTGCTCGCCGGCGTGGTGGCCGGGCAGGAGTTCCGCGCGGGTCAGCTCGGCGTCACCCTGCTGGCGATGCCGCGCCGGGGCCGGGTGCTGGCGGCCAAGCTGCTCGCCACGGGTCTGTTCGTGCTGGCGGTCGCGGTGGTCATGGCGGGCGTCAGCGTCGGGTTCATGTACGCGGCGGTCAAGGACTGGAACCCGGGGCTGCTCGTCACGGGCGAGACCTTTCTCGGCCACGCCCGGTTCCTCGCCTTCGCCGTCACGTACTCCCTGATCGGCCTGGCGGTCACGGTGGCGGCGCGGAGCAGCCTGGCCGGAGTGGTCTGCACGGTGGTGCTGTTCGCCGTCACGATGATCCAGGCGGCGCCCGATCTGGACGCGCTGCTGCCGCTGAGCGCGGCCCGGAACCTGCTGCTGGATCCCGGCGTGAACGACCTGTCGGCGGGCCGGGGCACGGGCTGCTCGTCCTCTGCGGCTGGGCCGCCGTGACCGCCGCGGTGGCCGGGGTGGCGCTGCGGGTGAGGGACGCGCGGTGACGGGGTTCCGCGATCTCCTGGCCGCCGAGCGCATCAAGATCACCAGCCTGCCCGGGAGCTGGATCGCCCTGGCTCTGGCGTGCGGCGGCAACCTGCTGCTCGGCGCGGTCGCCGCCGCGGACGCGGTGCGGATCGCCGGGCCCGTCGACCTGGCCGCTCTGCTGCTCGTGCCGGTGTACGAGTTCGCCGCGATCCCGGTCCTGGCCGCGGGCGGCGAGTACCGCGGCGGGCAGGTGCGCGTCAGCCTGCTGGCGGTTCCCCGCCGCGCCCGGCTGTTCGCGGCGAAGCTCACCGCGAGCACCGCCGCCGGGCTGGCCGCGTCGGTCCCCGCCGTCCTGCCGGGTCAGCTGCTGCGGGACGTCCGAGCCGCGGACCTCCTGGCCGTGCTGACCGTGTACATCTGGGCGGCGCTGTCGGTGACCGCCGCCTGGTGGGTCTTCGCCCGCCGGGACGGCTAGGCGGCGGGTCGGCGGGGCACGGTCCAGGGCATGGAAGTGCTGAGCAGCCGCGTGCTGGTGCGTCCCGGGGATCTGGAGCGCAGCCGCCGTTTCTACGCCGAGACGCTCGGGCTGGCGGTCTACCGCGAGTTCGGGCCGCCGGAGCATCCCGGCGTGGTGTTCTTCCTCGGTCAGGGGTTCCTGGAGGTGTCCGGGCGCGCCGACGGCCCCGCCGGGGAGCGGATGCAGCTGTGGCTGCAGGTCCGCGACGTGCGGCGGGAGGAGGAGCGGCTGCGCCGGGCGGGCGTCACCGTGCTGCGCGAGGCCCGGCAGGAGCCGTGGGGGCTGATCGAGCTGTGGATCGCCGACCCCGACGGGCACCGGATCGTGCTGGTGGAGGTGCCGCCCGAGCACCCGCTGCGGCGCGATCCCCGCTGAGACTGGGTCTCTCGGACGTGAGCGGTGCTCGTAGCATTGATACGTTCATCAGCCGCTGCTCTTCACCACCGAGGAACGATGCCCAGCATCAAAGATGTCGCCAGACTCGCCGGAGTCTCCGTCGGCACCGTGAGTAACGTGCTCAACCGGCCCGAGGTGGTGGCCCGCGAGACCCGCCGGCGGGTGGAGGCCGCGGTGGCCCAGCTCGGCTACGTCCGCAACGGCTCCGCCCGCCAGTTGCGCGCCGGGCGCAGCACGACCATCGCCGTGGTCGCGCTCGACCTGACCAACCCGTTCTTCATCGACGTGCTGCGCGGCGTCGAGGAGGCCGCCCAGGACGTCGACGTGAACGTCATGGTGGTCAACAGCAACAAGGACGCCGCCCGGGAGGCGCGGCTGCTGCGGATGTTCGAGGAGGAGCGCCCGCTGGGCGTGCTCATAACGCCGGTGAGCGCCTCGGGCCAGCGGGAGCGGCTCGGCGGGCTGATCTCCCGGGGCATCCCGGTGGTGCTGTTCGACAGCTCGACCCGCCACTCCTACGGCTGCGCCGTCTCGGTGGACGACGTGCTAGGCGGGCGGCTGGCCGGCCGTCACCTGCTGGAGCGGGGACACCGGCGGATCGCCTTCGCCGGCGGGCCGTTCGCCGTCCGCCAGGTGGAGGACCGCCACCGCGGCCTGGCCGCCGCGCTCGGCGACACCTCCGGCCTGACCGTGATCCCGCTGCCCGACCTCACCGTCGCCACCGGCCGCGCGGCGGGCAAGGAGCTCGCCGACCTGCCCCGTGAGGAGCGGCCCACCGCCGTGTTCTGCGCGAACGACCTGGTGGCGATGGGGGTGCTGCAGGAGCTCACCCAGCGCGGCCTGCGGGTCCCCGCCGACGTGGCGATCCTCGGGTACGACGACATCGACTTCGCCGCGGCCGCCGCCGTGCCGCTGTCGTCGATCCGGCAGCCGCGCGCGCAGCTCGGCCGTACCGCGGCGCTGATGCTCCTGGAGGAGGCCAACAACCCGCACGGTCACGAGCACCGGCACGTGGTCTTCCAGCCGGACCTGGTGGAACGCGTCTCCACCGCGTCCTGACGGTCCCGCCGTCAGAAGGCGTAGGGGCCGAAGCGGCCCCAGGCCACGACCGCGGCCAGGACGAGCAGCACCGCGTTGACCGCGATGGCCGGCAGCTCCCCGCGCCGGGCGTGCGTGACCGCGGCGCCGAGCATGACGAGGACCAGGCCGCCCGCCGCCAGCGGGGTCAGGATCGGCAGGACGCCGGTCGTCGCCGGGAGGAGCAGCCCGAGCGCGGCCGCCACCTCCAGGCCGCCGATGGCCTTGACCGCGCCGGCCGGGAAGTCACCGGCCCAGGCCAGCCCCGAGGCCGCGAGCCGTTCCCTGGGCTGGGCCAGCTTCATCAGCCCGGCCAGCGCGAACACGGCCGCCAGCAGTCCCGCGACGATCCACAGTGCGAAATCCATACCGTCCCGTCCTCCGAAGGTCCAACAGGACTGTAAGGGGTCCCCGCTCCGGCCGTGTTACCGGCGGGCGGCTGCCGCGGCCCAGTCGAGCAGGGCCCCGGCCGTCTGGAAGCGGCGGGTGGAGCTGGTCTCACCGAGCAGGACGCCGACCAGCGTGCTGTCGCCGCGCTCGGCGGCGAAGGCGAGCGTGAAACCGGCCGCGCGGGTGTAGCCGGTCTTGACGCCGAGCGCGCCGTACGAGCCGAGCAGGCGGTTGGTGTTGCGCCAGGAGTACGAACGGTGCTCGGAGGTGGCGGGGACCGTGTGGTAGCGGGTGGAGGTGACCTTCTTCAGCGTCGGGTCGGCGAGCACCGCCTGGGCCAGGCGCACCTGGTCGCGGGCCGTGGAGTGGCCGCCGCCGCCGTAGGGCATGCCGTCGGCGTTCACGTACAGCGTGTCGTTCATGCCGAGCTGCCGGGCGGTGGCGTTCATCTTGTCCACGAACGCCTCGACGCCCGGCCCGAACGCGCGGGCGAGCGTGTGGGCGGCGTCGGCGCCGGAGGGCAGCATGAGCGCGTACAGCAGGTCCTCGACGGTCAGCGTGTCGCCGGCGCGCAGGTAGGCGACGGCGGCGCCGCCCCGGGAGGCGTAGCTGACGTCGGCGCTGGTGACGGTGACCTTGTCGGCGGGGTCGGCCTCCTGGAGGACCACGTACGCGGTCATCATCTTGGTGAGGCTGGCCACCGGCCTGCGCAGGTCGGCGTCCTTGCTGAGGTGGACCTGGCCGGTGGTGGCGTCGACCAGGTGGGCGGCCTTGGCCAGGACTTGGGGCGCGTCGGCGGCGTGGGCGGGGGCGGCCTGGACGACGCCGGCCGGAGGGGCGGCGTGGGCGGCGGTGGCTCCGGCGGTCGCTACGCCGCCGGCGAGGGCGAGGGCGAGCAGGGCACCGCGCAGCCGGTGGGTGACATGCATGTGGGGTTTGCTCCTTGCTTCCATGCCGCCTACCGGGTTAGCTGACGGGTTCGGGCGTGGAAGTGCCCTACGGCGTGCGCCGATTCACCCCAAGGGGTTGGGTCCCCGGCTCCGCGAACGGATTCGGCGGCCGTGCGCCTCCCCGGGGGCGGGGAACGCACGGTCTGGGCAAATGGAGCTTCAAGCTAATGCAATCCGACAAAAGCCGCAAATAGCCACAAACAGGCGACACACCCTTAAGTTGACTCACCTCGTGACGGCCTTGATATTGACGTAACACCAGGCGCACACCTCCCTACCGGCTCACGAAGGGAGTTTCGTCGTGCCAGCGTGATCTTCGTTCCGGCTGGGACTCCCAAGCGCCTCCGCTTTAATCACTCGTGAGCGGGCCATTCCTCGGCCAGGAGCGCGAATGAGAGACCGTCGAGCCATCCCTTGGTGCGGTGGAGTGAGTCTTTCACCGCGTGCTGTTCGCGGCGCATCCCGCCGCCACCAACATCTAGCGGACGCGCAGGCCCGTGATGAGGAGCCCGGCCATGCGGCGCGCGTCGTAGGCGGGGTCGTCGGCGCCGATGCAGAGGTTGCCGATGCCCCGCATGAGCTCCAGCGCCTCCTGTCCGGGCCGGATCTCGCCGGCGGTGGCCGCGGCGTCGAGCAGGTGGGCGCAGACGGGGACGAGCCGGTCGAGGAAGTAGGCGTGCAGCGCCTGGAACCCGGCGTCGTCGGAGTGCAGGACGGCGGCGAGCCCGTGCTTGGTGACCAGGAAGTCCACGAAGAGGCCGACCCAGCGCTCCAGCGCGGCGTACGGGGTGGGGCCTTCGGCGAGCAGGGCGGGGCCGGCCTCGGCGCAGGCCTCCACCTGGTGCCGGTAGACGGCGATGATGAGGTCCGCCCGCGTCGGGAAGTGGCGGTAGATGGTGGCGGTGCCGACGCCGGCTTTGGCCGCGATGTCGCGGATGGGCGCGTCGACGCCTGAGGTGACGAAGATCGCGGCGGCCGCGTCGAGCAGGTTCTTCTCGTTGCGCCGGGCGTCCGCCCGCTTGGGCCGGGCCCGGCTCCGGTTGTCGCTCATCGCGTCCCTCCGACGGCATTGCCAAACGGGACACTGTCCCGTATCGTCAAACGGGACATCGTCCCGCTTCATCATCTCAGAGCGGCGACCTATCGGCCACCTTTTAGAAGGGCCCACCCATGATCACAACAGCCGTCCCGGTCGTCTCGGCAAAGCCGGTGGTGCTGCCCGCCCCCGGCCGCGGCGAGGACCTGCTTGTACGGGTCTCGGCCCCCGCCGACGGGCATCGGTTACCGATCATCGTCTTCTCGCACGGTTTCGGCTGGTCGATGGCGGGCTACGACCCGCTGGTCGACTTCTGGACCGCTCACGGCTTCGCGGTGATCCAGCCCACCCACCTCGATTCCCGAACGCTGAACCTCCCGCCCGACGACCCCCGTACACCTCTCATCTGGCGGCACCGGGTCGAGGACCTGAAGCGCGTCCTCGACCACCTCGACCTCGCCGAGGCCGCCGTCCCCGGCCTGGCCGGGCGGCTCGACCGCGGCCGGATCGCGGCGGCCGGGCATTCCTGGGGCGCCCAGACCGTCAGCATGCTGCTCGGCGCCCGCGTCCTCGGCCCCGACGGCCGCCCGGGTGAGGACCTGTCCGACCCGCGGGTCAAAGCGGGCGTGCTGCTCACCGTGCCCGGCCGGGGCGGCGCCGACCTGAGCCCGTTCGCGGCCGAGCAGATGCCCTTCATGAACCCGGACTTCACCGGCATGACCACCCCGGCCCTCGTGGTCGCGGGTGACAAGGACCAGTCACCGCTGACCGTCCGGGGGCCGGACTGGTTCACCGACGCGTACACCCTGAGCCCCGGCCCCAAGAGCCTGCTCACCCTGTTCGGGGCCGAGCACACGCTCGGCGGGATCGCGGGCTACCAGGTCGCCGAGACGACGGACGAGCACCCCGGCCGCGTCGACCTGCTCCGGCGGGTCACCACCACCTACCTCCGCAGCGTCCTCGACGGCGCGGACTGGCCGCCGAGCCCGGACCCGCTGGGCGCGGTCGAGTCCAGATAGAGCTTCATCGCCTCCTTGACGGCGGCGAGCAGGCTCGCGGCCCGGGTGTCCGGCACCCCCTCCAGCAGGCGGTTCATCACGTAACCGAACGCCAGCCCGCTCCCCGGATCGGCGAACCCGAGCGAGCCGCCCATCCCGCCGAACCCGAAGGCGGCCGGCGAGTACCAGTACGCGTCAGGCATGGGAAGCCCGAACCCGGTGCCGATGCGCACGGGCACCCGCAGGATCCGGTCGACGCCCGCGACCTGCTCCGCCGTCGCCGCGGCGAGACTTGCAGGGCTGAGGATGCGGTGCCCGTCGACCTCGCCGATGAGGGCGGCGTAGAACCGGCACCACGGGGTCCCA
The DNA here is from genome assembly GCF_040675175.1 of Nonomuraea sp. NPDC049649. Classification (NCBI taxonomy): domain Bacteria; kingdom Bacillati; phylum Actinomycetota; class Actinomycetes; order Streptosporangiales; family Streptosporangiaceae; genus Nonomuraea; species Nonomuraea sp. NPDC049649. The sequence continues at coordinate 22,541 of NZ_JBFAOH010000042.1, read as the reverse complement.
GGCGATCGCCTCGTCCCGGCTGATCGGCCGGTCGACGGCGGGCAGCCCGGCCTGGTGGGTGAGCAGCCACCGGACCGGGATGCGCTCCTTGCCCGCGGCGGCGAACTCCGGCCAGTAGCGGGCCACGGGCGCGTCGAGGTCGAGTTCGCCGCGCTGGGCGAGCAGGAGCGCGCAGGTCGCAGTGATCGCCTTGGTGGTGGAGTAGACGACCTGCAAGGTGTCGCGTTCCCAGGGGCGGCCGGCGTCGGGGTCGGCCATCCCACCCCACAGGTCCACGACCTGGCGTCCGTGCCAGTACACGCTGACCGCGGCTCCGGTTTCCTGCCCGGAGGCGAGGTTGGCGGCGAACGCCGCGCGTACCGTCTCGAACCCGGGTGCGGTGTGCCCGCGGACTTCCGCGCTGATCTCGGGCATGCGTCATCGCCTTCCGTATGTGATGCCGTCCGCGGGAAGGGGTCAGCGGCGGAACTTCTCGACGAGCCAGGCGCACAGCTCGGGCTCGCTCATCTCGGGGAACTCCGCCGCGAACGTGGCCAGCGCGCGCAGTGCCTCGTCGCGGTCCAGGCCGCGGGCGAGCGCCGCCTTGAGGTATTCCTGGCGCGCGGCGGTGGGACGCCCCCCGCCTGCCCCGCGCCCCGGCAGCCCTGCACGCCACCGGCGGATCTCCGCGAGCCGGTCGGCTCGCCAGCCGGGCGCCCCGTCGACCTCGACGTCCGGCTTGGGGAACGCGTGCTCGGAGCCTTCCGGGTAGCGCGTGCGCCATTTGTGCACCGCGTGCCGGGTCACTCCCAGGGCCTCGGCGACGCCGAGGATGCCGAGGTAGCGCTCGGTCATGGGCGCACCAGCTCGTCCTTCCGGCCTCCTTCGCGGATCTCCAGTAATACCACGTACGGCGCCTCACCCTCCGAGGCCGCCGGAAACATTGTCTCTCAAAGAGACGACGTTGGCAATCAGTCGCGGGCCCGCAGGAGCAGCCATCCGCCCAGCAGCGCCGCCGCGGCCCAGGCCGCGAGCACCCCCAGCCCCGCCCAGGGCCCGATCGGCAGGCTCGCCACGTTCACGGTCGTCTGTACGGCCAGACCGGCGTTCATCGGAGCCAGACTCCACAGGAACCGATGCCAGCCCGGATCCGTCACCAAAGACGCCAGCAGCGGAAACAGATAGAGCAGCCCGAGCACCACAGCGATCGACACCCCGGAATCCCGTACCGCCATCGCGATCCCCACCGCGAGCAGCGCCACCAGCACGAGGTAGAGCACCGACCCGGCGGCGGCGCGCACCGTCGGCCCGTCCACCGGCGACGGCACCGGATAGCCGGTCCCCGGCAGGATCAGCCGCGCCGCCAGCGCCGACCCGAGCACGCCCACAACCGCCGCGACCGCGGAGAGCCCCGCCACCACCGCCGCCTTCGCCGCCAGCATCCGCCCCCGCCGCGGAATCGCCGTCAGCGTCGTGGCGATCATGCCGCTGCCGTACTCGCCCCCGACGGCCAGCACCGCCAGCAGCGCCACGCACGCCTGACTCACCTGCAGACCACCGAACGCGAGCCGCACGGAATCCCGCGTACACCTCCCCCACGGGCAGGTCAGCGTCGCGGCCAGGACCGCCCCCACGGCCACGGTCAGCACGACGGCGAGCAGCAGCAGCCAGCCCGTCCCCCGCAGCGTGCGCAGCTTCGTCCACTCGGCCCGCAGCGCCCGGCTCACACGTCCCCCCGGTTCAGCCGCACCGCCGCCAGCCCCAGTGCCAGCGCGGCATAGCCGCCCAGCACCGCCAGCCCCGCCCACGGCGGCAGCGGATAGTAACCGGCCTGCGGCACATAGAGGTCCAGCACCTGCGGATACTCCGGGATGCTCTGCTGCACGGCGAACCCGGCCGCGGGCGTGACCCGCAGCAGCCACAGCGACAGCCCGACCGGCAGCACGGACACCACGGCCAGCACATGCGGCAGCAGAATCAGCGCCAGCGCGGTCACCACCGCCGCCGCACTCCGCCGGAACAGCACCCCCAACGCCAGCGCCAGCACAGCGGCCAGAGCCAGCAAAGCCGCCACCCCCGCGATCACCCGCAGCTCGGTCAGCGCGGGCACCGGCAGCACATAGTTCCCGTCGCCCCGCAACAGCCGCTTGCCCACCGGCACCGTGACCGCGCACGCGGCCAGCCCGGCGGCGAACACCACCGCACCGATCACCACCGCCTTGGCCGCCAGCACCCGCCCCCGCCGCGGCGTGGCCGCAAGAGTGGTACGGACGAGCCCGCGCCGATACTCGGCCGTCACGTACAGAACCGCCACGACCACCACCGCCACCAGCGCGAACAGCACCCCGGTCAGCGTCAGCTCCACCGGCATCCCGCTGTCGGTCCCGGCCGGCGCGATGTCGCCGCTCCCGGTCACCGTGAAGCCGTCCCCCGACTTTTCGGCGTGACCAGGGTGGTGGATCTCGCCGGGCGCGATCCCGGGAGTGGCCCCCACGTCGGTGTGCCGCCACTCGCCCGACGCCGCCCCCTCGACCTCCACCTGCTCGAACCGTGCGGTGGTCTCGGTGAAGCGGGCCTGCTCGATGATCCCGCCGAGGTCGGACTGCTTCACGGTCAGGTCCCCCGGCGAGGCGGCAAACAGGCCGATCTCCACCCGCTCCGGCAACCCCGGCAGGCGGGCGGTGCCGACCTCGGCCCACTCCTGCCCGTCGGCCGACTCGTACCCGGTCAGGAGCGGCCCGGCGCGGACCAGCCGCAGCCAGCGCGGCGCCCCGCCCGGCCGCCCGGCCACGTCCCCGGTGTAGTCGTGCTGCATCCGCACGCCGTGCTCCCCGGTGACCATGACCGCCGCATAGGACGAGCCCGGCTCGGTGCCGTCCTTGACTATCACTCCGGCCTTCGCCCACGGCACCAATCCGGGCACGATCCGGTCGTGGTCGGGCGGCGGGTAGGTGATGATGCCCGACATCGACGCCAGCCGCACGGTGATGGAGCCGTCGCCGTCCAGCGTGCGGTGGACGAAGAAGAACTCGTCGCGCACCGCCCGGCCGTCCGGGCCCAGCGGCGGCTCGGGGCAGGCGACCTCCACCCCGGCCTTGTCACAGGAGGCGGAGCTGGCCGACGCGCCGATCACGCCCAGCAGCGGGACGAGCAGCGCCGCGGCCAGCGTGCCGAGCACCCAGCCGCGGACCGTGCGGAACTTCGTCCACTCCGCGCGCAGCGCCCGCGCGAACCCGGCGCTCATCCGGCCGCCTCGAACTCGAGCGCGTCCCTGGTCAGCTCCATGTACGCCTCCTCCAGCGTCGCCCGGTGGGCCGTCACCTCGGAGAACGGCACCCCGCCGCCGTTCAGCAGCTCCACCACCCGCCCGGCGACGAGCCCGGAGGCCGTGACGGTATCGGCGCCCGTGACGGCCACGACGGCGCCCGCCCCGACCAGCACCTCCATCGCCTGGGCGCGAGCCGTGGTGCGGACGGTGACCCGGCCGCGCGAGGCGGTCTCGATCAGCTCCGCCACCCCCAGGTCGGCCAGGACCCGGCCTCTGCCGACCACGACGAGCTGCCCGGCGGTGTCCTCCAGCTCGCTCATCAGATGGCTGGACACCAGCACCGCCCGGCCCTCGGCGGCCAGCGACCGCAGCAGGCCGCGGATCCACCGGATGCCGTCGGGGTCGAGGCCGTTGAACGGCTCGTCCAGCATGAGCACCGGCGGGTCGCCGAGCAGCGCGGCGGCGATCCCGAGCCGCTGGCGCATGCCCAGCGAGTACCCGCCCGCCCGCCGCCGCGCCACCGCGTCCAGCCCCACCTGGCCGATCACCTCGTCCACCCGCCTCTTGCCCAACCCTTGCGAGTGGGCCAGCCACAGCAGGTGGTCCCGTCCCGTACGGCTCGGCTGCAGCGCGCCCGCGTCCAGCAGCGCGCCAACGTGCGTGAGCGGCGCCTCCAGGCTCCGGTACGGTCTCCCCCCGACCAGCGCCTCCCCTTCGTCGGGGACGTCCAGGCCGAGGACGACCCGCATCGTGGTCGACTTGCCCGCGCCGTTCGGCCCCACGAAGCCGGTGACCCGCCCCGGCCGCACCGCGAACGTCATCCCGTCCAGCGCCACGTTCCGGCCGAACCGCTTGCGCAGCCCGGTCACCTCGATCGTCGCTTTCATGCCGCGCAGCCTAGGCAGCGCCGGTGTCCCCGGTCGTCACGCCGCCGAGCGATCCTGCGCCTCCCCACCGCCAGCGACCGGTCCTCGCTCGTACGAGGGATGTCAGGATCTGGGTGAGCTATTCGGCGCAGCCCAGGCACCGCTCTCTCCGGTCGTCATGCCGCCCGTTCTCGCTCGTACGGGACACCCCACGCAGTCCAGACAGCACCGCCCTCTCCGGTCGTCACGCCGCCAGCGGCCCGTTCTCGCTCGTACGAGGGATGTCAAGGTCTGGGTGAGCCGGGAGAATGGCCGTCGTGGGTGCAGGAGCGTACGTGCGGTGGGTCGCCGGGCACGGGCCGGTGGCGGCGGGGGCCGCGGCGGCGGTGTTGGCGGTCGGCGAGACCGCCGTGCGGGCGGCCGGGACGCCGCCTCTCACCCTGGCGGTGCTGTTCCTGGTGGGGCTGGCCACGACGGTGCCCCTGGCGCTGCTGCCCGGGCAGCCGGCGGTGGCCGCCGTGATCGTCACCGGGTCGGTGCTGCTGTCGCTGACGGCGTTCCAGACGCTGACCCTGGCGGGGGCGGCGGCGCAGCTCTTCTGCGGGTACCGGCTCGGACGGCACGGGTCGTGGCGGCTGGCGGTGCTGCTCGCGGTCCCGTTCCCGCTGGTGGCGGTCTTCCCGGTCACGGTCGGCGAGCAGGTCCCGGCGCACGCACAAGCGACCTCGCGGGAAGGCCCGCCGGAGCCTGGGCTGCCCGTCCCGGCGCACGCGCGAGCGACCCCGCAGCAAGACCCGCCGGAGCCTGGGCTGCCCGTCCCGGCGCACGCACGGGCGACCTCGCGAGAAGGCCTGCCGGAGCCGGGGCTTCCCGCGCTGGTGCTGGGCACGCTGGCCCCCGCGGCGGCGCTGGCCGGGACGGCGCGGCGGGCGCACGCGGACGCCGCCGTCGGCACCGCCGAACGCCAGGAGATCGCCGGCACCCTGCTGGAGCACACCGCCCGGGGCGAGCGCGCCCGCATCGCCCGTGAGCTGCACGACGTGGTCGCCCACCACATCTCGATGGTCGCGGTGCAGGCCGAGTCGGCCCGGCTGGCCGTGCCCGGGATGCCCGCCGCGGGCGCGGAGCGGCTGGCCGCCATCGGCGACACGGCCCGCGCCGCGCTGACGGAGATGCGGCGCCTGCTCGGGGTGCTGCGCGAGGACGACGAGGCGGAGCGCCGCCCCCAGCCGGGGCTGACTATGGAAGAGCTGATCGGGCTGGCCGACGAGGCGCGGGAGGCGTCCGGGGCCGCGGTCCGGCTGGTGCTCAGCGGCCGGCCCGTCCCGCTGGACCCGGGCGTCGAGCTGGCCGCCTACCGGATCGTCCAGGAGGCGCTGACCAACGCCCGCCGTCACGCCCCCGGCGCGGCGGTCGACGTGGAGCTGCACTACTCCGGTGACGGGCTGCGGCTGCTCGTCCGCGACAACGGCGGCGCGCCGCCCGCCGCGCCGGACGGCGGGTTCGGGCTGGCCGGGATGCGGGAGCGCGCCGCCGCCGCCGGGGGTGAGCTGCGGGCCGGGCCCGTGGCGGGCGGCGGCTTCCTGGTGGAGGCCCGGCTGCCCGGGGAGGCGGCAACGTGATCCGGGTCGTGATCGCCGACGATCATCTGGTGGTGCGTACCGGGTTCGGGGAGCTGCTGGACACGCAGCCGGACTTCGAGGTGGTCGGCACCGCCGCCGACGGCGCGGAGGCGGTGCGGGTCTGCGGCGAGGTGTCGCCGGACGTGGTGCTGATGGACGTGCGCATGCCGCGGATGGACGGCATCGAGGCCACCCGGCGATTGGCCGGGGCCGGGCCGAGGGTGCTCATCCTGACGACTTTCGACCTGGACGAGTACGTGTACGACGCGCTGCGGGCCGGGGCCAGCGGGTTCCTGCTCAAGGACGTCACCGCCGAGCGGCTCTTCGACGCGGTGCGGGTGGTCGCCGCCGGTGAGGCGCTGCTGGCCCCGGCGGTCACCAGGCGGCTGATCAGCGAGTTCGCCCGGTTACGGCCAGCCGCCGAGCCGGCCTCGATCGCCGCGCTGACGCCCCGCGAGACCCAGGTGCTGCGCCTGATCGCCGAAGGGCTGTCGAACCCGGAGATCGCCGCCCGGCTCACGGTCACCGAGGAGACGGTGAAGACGCACGTCAGCCGGGTGCTGGCCAAGCTCGGCCTGCGCGACCGGACCCAGGCGGTGGTGGCCGCGTACGAGTCGGGCCTGGTGGTGCCGCGCACCCGCCGGTGAACGCGCCGATCGGCGCGCGATCCGGGCGCGATGCCCGACAGCTGGCGGATGCTGCCGGAGGGGACCGGCCGCGAGACTGGCGGCATGGATCCCGAACTCGAAGCATTCATCCCCCTTTTCCCCCGCGCCGACCTGACCGACCCGGTCACCGAGCGCAAGAACCTCGCCGCGCTGGCCGCCTCGATCCCGCCGCCCGACACCTCGGGCATGCAGATCGAGGACCGCCTCGTACCCGCGGAGGTGGACGTGCCGGTCCGGATCTACCGTCCCCGCGACGCCCGGGGCGCCATCGTGTGGATGCACGGCGGCGGGTGGGTCATGGGCGACCTGGAGACCGAGCACCCGTGGGCCGCCCGGCTCGCGGAGAGCTCCGGCGCGGTGGTGGTCTCGGTCGGCTACCGGCTGGCCCCCGAGAACCCGTTCCCCGCCGCGTTGGACGACTGCTACGCGGTGCTCGGCTGGGCCGTCGAGCACGCGGAGGAGCTCGGCGCCGACCCCGGCCGCGTCGCCGTCGGCGGGCACAGCGCGGGCGGCGGCCTGGCCGCCGGGATCGCGCTGCGGGCGCGCGACGAGCAGGGGCCGCCGATCTGCTTCCAGCTGCTCAACCAGCCCGGCCTCGACGACCGGCAGGAGACCTGGTCGGCCCGGACGTTCACCGACACCCCCTGGATGAACCGCGACAAGGTCACCGCGGCCTGGCGGCACTACCTGGGTTCCGCCCCCGCCTCGCCGTACGCGGCGCCCGCGCGGGCCGACGATCTGTCCGGGCTGCCTCCCGCGTACATCGCCTCCGCGGAGCTGTGCCCGAGCCGCGACGAGGACATCGAGTACGCGCTGCGCCTGCTGCGGGCGGGCGTGTCGGTCGAGCTGCACCAGTGGGCGGGCACCTTCCACGGGTCGCAGGCGATCCTGTCCGTCGAGGTGTCGCAGCGGCAGATCGCCGAGCTGGCCGCCGTCCTGCGCCGGGCCCTCGCGGGCTGAGAGACATCATGACCGTCGCAGACGTTCAAGACGTCGCCGGAACGGGGCCGCCCTTAAGACGGCTGCTGCGCCCGTACGCCGGGAGTTTCGCCGCCGTCGTCGTCCTGCAGATCATCGGCGCCGTCGCGGGGCTGGCGCCGCTGATCGCGGTCGCCGAGCTGGGCCGCACGCTGCTGGCGCCCGGCCCGGCCGACCCCGCCCACGTCCGGCTCGTGGTGATCGCGGGCGCGGCCGGGCTGCTCGTACGGCTGATGTTCACGGCGGCGTCGTCCGGGATCGGGCATCTGCTGGACAACCGGGTGCAGCTGTCGTTCCGGCGGCGGCTCGCCGAGTCGCTGGGGCGGGTGCCGATCGGCTGGCTCTCCCGGCGCCGCACGGGCGAGCTGGCCAAGGTCGTGGGGGACGACGTGAGCGCCGTGCACCCGTTCATCGCCCACACGCCCGGCGAGCTGGTCGCCGCCTTCGTGGTGCCGCTGGTGTCGCTCGTCTACCTGTTCACCGTGGACTGGCGGCTCACGCTGATCACGCTGATCCCGGTGGCGCTGGCCGTGGCGCTGGTGCCGCTGATGATGACCCCGGCCCGGCTGCGCGAGCAGCGGGCGTTCGACGAGGCCATGGGGCGGATCACGAACGCGGTGGTCGAGTTCGTGCAGGGCATCGCGGTGGTGAAGGCGTTCGGCACCGGCGAGCGCGCGCACCGCAGGTTCCGCTCCGCCGTGGACGAGTTCGTCTCGATCTTCCTCCGGATGGTGCGCGGCCTGGCCGGGCTGGGCGCGGGCATGCAGGTGGTGACATCACCGCCGTTCGTGCTGCTGGTGGTGCTGGCGGGCGGCACGGCGCTGATCACCTCGGGCGGCCTGGCCCCGGCCGATCTGCTGCCCTTCCTGCTGCTCGGGCTGGGGCTGACCGCGCCGGTGGCGGCGCTCGGCCACGGCTTCGACGCCATGCAGGCCGCCGGGCGCGCGGTCGGCCGCATCCGGGACGTGCTCGCGGTCCGGCCGCTGCCCGAGCCCGCGCGGCCGGTCGCGCCGCGCGGGCACCGGGTGGAGCTGCGCGGCGTCCGCTTCGGCTACGAACCCGGGCGCGAGGTGCTGCGCGGCATCGACCTGGTACTGGAGCCGGGGACGGTCACCGCGATCGCCGGGCCGTCGGGCAGCGGCAAGTCCACGCTGGTCCAGTTGCTGCCGCGGTTCTTCGACCCGGCCGCCGGGTCCGTGCTCCTGGGCGGCGCCGACCTGCGCGAGATCGGCAGCCGGGAGCTCTACCGGAACGTCTCCTTCGTCTTCCAGGACGTCCGCCTGCTCCGCGCGTCGGTCGCGGAGAACATCGCGCTGGCGGTGCCCCGGGCGGGCCGCGACGAGGTGGTCCGGGCCGCCCGGCTGGCCAACGTCCACGACCGGATCCTGCGGCTGCCGCGCGGCTACGACACGGTCGTCGGCGAGGAGGTCCGGCTGTCGGGCGGCGAGGCGCAGCGGATCTCGATCGCCCGCGCGCTGCTGTCCGGCGCGCCGGTGCTGGTGCTCGACGAGGCGACCGCCTTCGCCGACCCGCAGACCGAGCAGGCGGTCCGCCGCGCACTGGACACGCTCAAGGGCGACCGGACGATCCTGGTGATCGCCCACCGCCTGGAGACCATCGCCGGCGCCGACACCGTCGTGATGCTGGAGGACGGGCTGATCGCCGAGCAGGGCGCGCCCGCCGACCTGCTGGCCCGGGACGGCAAGTTCGCCGCGTTCTGGCGATCACACACCCGAGGAGACTGCTGATGATCGGCATGTTGCTGCGCGTGCTGGGCCCCCGGTACGCGCCGCCGGTGCGGCGCACCATAGCCCTGATGACGGTGACCGCGGTGGCCGAGGGGCTGTCGTACGCGCTGCTGGTCCCGGTGCTGCGGGCGCTGCTCGGCGGCGAGCCCGCCGAGGCGTGGCCGTGGCTGGCCGCCTTCGGGGCGGCGGTCGCGGGCTACGCGGCGCTGCGCTACCTCAGCGACCTGGCCGGGTTCCGCGCCGGGACGGTGCTGCTGGACGGCCTCTACCACCGGCTCGGGGAGCATCTGGCCCGGCTGCCCATCGGCTGGTTCGGCGCGGGCCGGGTCGGCGAGGTGTCGGCCCTGGCCAGCCGCGGCGTCTTGCAGGCGATGAGCGTGATCGTGCACTTCCTGGCGCCGTTCGTGGGCGCCTGCGTGACCCCGCTGACGATCGTCGTGGTGATGCTCGCCTTCGACTGGCGGCTCGGGCTGGCCGCGCTGGCCGCCGCCCCGCTCGTGGCGGCGATCCAGGTCTGGTCGGGACGGTCGACGGCCGCCGCCGACGCCGACCGCCACGAACGCGGCCATGAGGCCACCGCGCGGGTCATCGAGTTCCTCCAGGCCCAGCCGGTGCTGCGCGCCGGCGGCCGGACCGGCGAACGCTTCGCCCTGCTCGACGACTCGCTGCGCGACCTGCGGCGCGCGTCCCGCCGCACCGCCCTGTCGGCGCTGCCGGGCGTGCTGGCCCTGACGTTCGCCGTGCAGGTGGTGTTCACCGTGCTGCTGGCCCTGGGCGCCTACCTCGCGCTCGGCGGTGAGGCCGGCGCGGCGGAGGTGCTGGCGATCCTGGTGCTCGCGGCCCGCTGCGCCGACCCGCTGCTGTCGCTCTCGGGGATCGGCGGCCAGATGCGGGCCGCGCGCTTCGAGCTGACGAGACTCGACGCGCTGCTTCGTACGGAGCCCCTGCCGGAGGCGCCGGACCCGATCGAACCGGCGGGCCACGATCTGGAGTTCGCCTCCGTCACCTTCCGCCACGACGACCGGCCGGTGCTCGACGGGCTGTCGCTGTCGGTGCCCGAAGGGCGGCGGCTCGCCGTCGTCGGCCCCTCGGGCGCGGGCAAGACCACCCTGTTGCAACTGATCGCGCGCTTCCACGACGTCGACGCGGGCGCGGTGCGGGTCGGCGGGGTGGACGTACGGGACATCGCCGTCGAGTCGCTGACGGCGCGGATCGCCATCGTCTTCCAGGACGTCTACCTCTTCGACGGCACCATCGAGGAGAACGTCCGGCTCGGCCGCCCCGGCGCCACCGACGCCGAAGTGCGGGCGGCGGCGGTCGCGGCCCGGCTGGACGAGGTGGTCGAACGGCTGCCCGGCGGCTGGGCGACCGACGTCGGCGAGGGCGGCGCGCTGCTGTCCGGCGGCGAACGCCAGCGGGTCTCGATCGCGCGGGCGCTGCTGAAGGACGCCCCCATCGTGCTGCTGGACGAGGTGACCTCGGCCCTGGACCCGGTCAACGAGGCGGCGGTCCACGAGGGCATCGACCGCCTGCTGGCGGGCCGGACGGTGGTGATGGTGGCGCACCGCCTCCGCACGGTCCAGCGCGCCGACCACATCGCCTTCCTGGACGGCGGCCGCATCGTCGAAGAAGGCACCCACGACGAGCTCCTTCGCCGCGGCGGCCGCTACGCCGACTTCTGGAACACCGCCCTGACACCAGTGGGCGAATAGCCTCGCGGCAGAGGTGGCGGGGATGGCCGGTGGATTAAAGGCGTTGAGCAGGGGTGGGCGGGGTCGCTAGCGTCGGGCGGATGATCGGAGCGCGCAGGGCTACGGCGGCCGACGCCGCGGAGCTGGTGCGGCTGCGGGCGGTGATGCTGGCGAGCATGACCGGCCGGGAGCCGGTGGACGACGGGTGGCGGCGAGCGGCCGGGGAGCGGCTGCGGGCGCGGCTGGACGAGCCGGACCCGCGGATGCTCGCCTTCGTGGTGGACGCGCCGGGCGGCGGGCTGGCGGCGTGCGCGACCGGCACCGTCGAGGAGCGGCTGGGCGGGCCGGGGAACCCGCACGGGCTGGTCGGCTATGTGTTCAATGTCGTGACCGATCCGGGGCATCGGCGGCGCGGGTACTCACGGGCCTGCGTGACCGCGCTGGTGCAGTGGTATCGGGAGCGCGGCATCACCACGGTCGACCTGCGCTCCTCTCCCGAGGCGGAGGCGCTCTACGCCTCGCTGGGGTTCGTCCGTACCAGCGATCCGGCGATGCGGCTGCGGTTCACGAGCCCGTGATGAGCCGCCAGCTCGGCCAGCACGGCGCGACGCCCCCGCGAGGCCGCGCCCAGGACGGCGAGGAGCAGCTGATGCGTGCGCACGCCGGGCACGGCGGCGGGCTGCGGCTCGACGGCACGTCATCGGCGCGTGTGTCGATCCGGAAGGAAGCCGTTCGTGTAGGGGGTGAGACGTCACGACGACGGAGGGACGGGACATGACGGCACCGCGCGTCCTGCTGGACGGCCTGGGCATCGGCGAGTCGCCGCGCTGGCACGACGGCCGGCTCTGGTTCTGCAACTGGGGCGACGACGAGGTGATCGCGCTCGGGCCGGACGGCCGGGCCGAGGTGACGTTCTCCGAGCCGGGGGTCGGCGCCCACTCGATCGACTGGCTGCCCGACGGCCGCATGCTGGTCGTACCGAAGAACACCGACCGCGGGCGGCTGCTGCGGCGTGAGGCGGACGGCACGCTGGTCCCGCACGCCGACCTGAGCGGCCTGCCGTCCGGCTTCAACGAGATCGTGGTCGACGGCCGCGGCAACGTCTACGTCAACGGCGCCGACTTCGACTTCCTCGCCTTCCTGGACAAGGCGATGGCCGAGGGCATCGACGGGCCGCTGCACGAACGGCCGGACTTCGTCCCCGGCTACATCGCGCTGATCACCCCCGACGGCACGGCCCGGCAGGTGGCCGACGGGATCAGGTTCCCCAACGGCATGGTCGTCTCACCCGACAACCGGACGCTGATCATCGCCGAGTCGTTCGCCGGGGAGCTGACCGCGTTCGACATCGCCGACGACGGGAGCCTGTCGAACCGCAGGACCTGGGCCGCCGGGCTCGGCCCCGACGGGATCACCATGGACGCCGAGGGCGCGGTCTGGACGTCGACCGGCGAGCGCGACGTGTCGCGGGTGCGCGAGGGCGGCGAGGTGCTGGAACGCGTCGAACTGGACCGGAGCCCGTTCGCGTGCATGCTGGGCGGCCCGGACGGGCGCACCCTCTACATCGTGGCCGCCGAGTGGAACCCGGCCGACCCCTTCGGCGGCCCCCGCACCGGCCAGGTCCTCGCCGTCGACGCCCCGGCCCCGCGCGCCGGCTGGCCGGGCCACTGACCGCTACAGGGTGCCGCCCGCGGGAGCCGGCCGGGCCAGCTCGGCCACGATCGCCGACTCGACGGCCACCCGCAGCCAATGGTCCCTGGTGAGCCGGTCGACCGCGCGGATCCGCTCCCGCCGGGGCAGCCTGCGGAACCACCGGCGGTGCAGGTCGCAGGCCCGCATGATGGCCAGCAGACCCACCGTCGCGTCGTCGGCGGGCAGCCCCCGCACGGCGGCGAGCAACCTGTCCATGATCGCGTACTCGGCCCCGAACTCGGGCGCGCACAGCCGCGTCACCGTGCCCCGGTGGAACAGCCCCCGCTCCGGCTGCTCGCAGACGACGATCCTGCCCTGCTCCCGCAGCGCCGCGATGCGCCGCAGGTGGGGGCGGCCCGCCGCGACGCCGATGATCCGCTGCGGCAGCGCGGGCTGCGGCCCGTGACCGGCCAGCTCTGCGGCGGCCAGCCCGAGATCGAGGTGCGGCGGCATCCTGACCTTGCCGTCCTGTCCGATGATCCAGCCGTCGGGGGACGCGCACAGGGCCAGGATCAGCAGTTCGTCCGCCATTTCCAGCCGCGACATGCCCCGTAGCCTACGCCGGGAAGAGCGGCTTGAGGACGTTCGTCACGGTACGGACCTCCTACCGGTTCCCCTGCCACGTTGCCGGCGCCGGCTGACTGGCTAGCAGGGGCACCAGACCCGACAGGCCCTCGTCGCCGTGTCCCTGGGCCACCCGCCGGCGCATCAGCTCCATGTACGGGACGAGCAGTCCGGGATCCACGGCCTGCTCCCGCGCGGTGGCCAGGAAGGTGTCGTTGGCCGCCGCCATCATGGCGAGGTTGGAGGTGACGCCCTCGGTATGGTCACCGCCGGCCAGGGGGGCGGCCATCTCCTGTCCCGCCGGGGCCATCGCGGCCAGCCATTCCGTGAGCAGCCCCGCGAACCGGGCCAGGTCGAGCTCCTTCTCCCCGCCCACCAGGGCGAAGGCGTGCGTGATGCCCGCGAACATCCCGGTCATCGCGCTCAGCAGCGCGACATCGTACAGCGCCGCGTGCCCCGGATCCGCACCGACGAACTCCACCCCCGCGACCGCCTCCAGCACCTCGCGGTGGCGGGCGAGCAGGTCCGGGTCGCCGCTGTAGAAGACGTAGCCGCCGCTCTCCGGCTGGCCGATCATCGGCGGCACGGCCATGATCCCGCCGTCCAGGAAGCGCGCCCCGCGCTCCGCCGCCCATCCGGCGCGCCGCCGGGCCTGGGCGGGGGTGCCGGTGGTCAGGTTGACGACGTCCTTGCCGGTCAGGTCGGCGCCGTCCAAGGTCTCGCCCACGGAGGCGTCGTCCAGCAGGCAGAGCACGACGGGCCCGGCCGCCGACGCCACCGCCTCGGCCGCGCTCGCCGCCGCACGCGCGCCGTCTCGTACGAGCGGATCGGCCTTTCCGGGAGTACGGTTCCACACGGTCAGCGGGTGACCCGCGGCGAGCCAGGCGCGGGCGAGCGCGGTCCCCATGTCGCCGAGGCCCAGCAGCGTGACAGGGGTCTTGGTCGAGGTTTCGGTATGCATGCCCTCAGGCTGGCGCACCCCCGAAACCATGATCAAGTACGCACTTCTCTGTGCGTGGTTACTTTAGGGTAAGCACATGACCAGGCGAGACACGTACGTGTGCGGCATCGACGCGGCGATCGACGTGGTCGGCGGGAAATGGAAAGTGCTCATCCTGTGGGCGCTGGACGCGGGCCCGCGCCGCTTCGGCGAGCTGCGCCGCGACATCCCCGGGGTCACCGAGAAAGTCCTCACCTCGCACCTGCGCGAACTGGAGAACGACGGCATCGTCTCGCGCGAGGAGACGTACGAAGGGGCGGTGCGCCGGGTCGCCTACACCCTCACCCCGCTCGGGGTCTCGCTCAACGAGGCGCTCGACCCCCTCGGTGAATGGGGCAGGAAACACCTGCTCGGGCCCGGTCGCTCCTCCTGAACCGCTGCTGTGCCAGGCTTGGTGCCATGCGTGAGGAAGGCCTGAAGGGCTTGAGGATCCCGATCGTGCAGGCGCCGATGGCGGGAGGGCCTTCCACCCCCGCTCTGGTTCGTGAGGTCGGCGCGGCAGGCGGGATGGGCTTCCTCGCCGCGGGCTACAAGACGGCCGAGGCGATGCGGCAGGAGATCGCCGAGGTCCGCCGGACGTCCGCCGCTCCTTTCGGGGTCAACCTCTTCGTCCCCCAGCCCTGCGAGTCGGAGCCAGGCGCCCTCGACGCCTACCGGGACGAACTCCAGGCCGAGGCCGACCGCTACGGCGTCTCCCTGCCCCAGCCGGAAGGCGACGAGGACGACGCCTGGGACGCCAAGATCGCCGCGCTCGTCGCCGATCCCGTGCCGGTCGTGTCCTTCACGTTCGGGCTGCCGTCCCGTCCGGTGGCGGAAGACCTCCACCGCGCTGGATCACTGCTGGTCGCCACGGTGACTTCGGAGGCGGAGGCTGCCCGGGCGGCGACCGCGCTCGGTATGGACGCCCTCTGCGTCCAAGGCCCCGACGCAGGAGGACACCGAGGCACCCACGACCCCCGCGCCGAACCCGGTACGACGCCCCTCACCGCGCTTCTCACCGCGATCCGGAACCTCACCCCGGTGCCCCTGATCGCCGCAGGCGGCCTCACCACGCCGGACAGCATCGCCGAGGCCATCACCGCCGGAGCGAGCGCCGTCCAGCTCGGCACCGCCTACCTCCGCACCCCCGAATCCGGCGCCAAGCCCGCCCACAAGGACGCCCTGGCCGACCCCCGATTCACCACGACCACGCTCACCCGCGCGTTCTCCGGCCGATACGCACGCGGCCTCCGAAACCGATTCATCGAAGACCACGACCCCACCGCACCCGCCGCCTACCCGCAGGTGAACCGACTCACCAGCCCAATCCGTGCCGCCGCAGCCGCCGCAGGAGATCAGGACGGCATGGCCCTGTGGGCAGGCACCGGCTTCCAGCAGGCCACCGCCGAACCCGCAGCCTTGGTGACGGAACGGCTCTGGCACCAAGTCGCAGGCCGCCTATAACTCCCGCACCCACCCGTTGCCCCGAGCTTCCCTTGACCCCGTCAGCCCGCCCGTCCACAGAGGGCCTCGCTACGCTCGGGCGTTCTCTTCGTGCCGTGCTTCGCCCGGCGCTGTCGCCGCCAGTTAGACGAAGGACCGGCATTCATCGATCGGCCTAGAGGAATCCGATTCGGCGCTGGGCCCCTCGTTCACCTGGGTTTCATTCGCGGCGGGCCGGGCCGGCCGAACCCCTCTATGGGGATCTTCTCGGGCAGGTAAGGCAGTCCGCATAGCTTCTTGAGGGAGTCAGCGGCTCAGCCAGGTCCGCAGTCAACGGCGGGGTCGATTCCACACCGGGAAGACGGACGGCAAGGCTCCCACCAACACCGCCCGCGTTGTCGCTGCTAGTCCTAACGGACGGTAGCCCCGTCCCGTCGCGCTGACACTGGGCATCTTCAGCGCGGGGGCGGATCTCCTGACCCGCCCCCCGCGGGCTCACCGCCGGTCACGCCCGTGACCCCTGGCTTCCCGAGCCGGGCGGATCTTCAACCAGAAGGCGCCCAAGCCTCGACACACCTGATCACCCGCGGATGGCATCTTCGGTACCTACGTGACCTCCCCGTCGCACTACGGCACCAACGAACACGAATCCCTGGTTGGCGGCCCAGTTCACGGCGGAGCCAGCCCCTTGCGAAAGGCGTAGGTGACGGCCTGCGCACGATCACGGACCTGAGTCTTGGCGAACAGATTGTTGATATGGGTCTTCACGGTTGCCTCAGAGATGTGAAGCTGCCGCGCGATCTCCGCGTTGGACCGGCCCTGCGCGATCAGCCCGAGCACCTCGACCTCCCGCCGTGTCAGCCCGTCAGGCCGCCTCCGCCGATCCTTCTCACCCCCGCGACCCACTTCGGCCTCCCGGTCTCCCCCATCGCCGGAGCCATCCGTCACGGTCTCGGCAAGGCGGCGCTGCACCGGGGCCGCGAAGTGCGCGCCGCCATCCGCCACCACCGAGATGGCCCTGGCCAGGGACTCGGCGTCCGCGTCCTTCGTCAGATAGCCGCGCGCCCCCGCCCGCAGGGCCGCGAACACCGACTCGTCGTCGGAGTACGTCGACAGCACCACCACCTCCATACGCGGGTGCCGTCGCCGGATGATCCGGGTCGCCTCGACTCCGTCCATGCGCGGCATGCGCAGATCCATCAGCACGACGTCCGGAGACAGCTCGGCCGCCAGCCTGACCGCCTCCTCCCCGTCCCCCGCCGCCCCCACCACCTCGGCGTCCGGCAGCAGACCGAGAAGAAGCACCAAACCTTCGCGCACCACCGTCTGGTCGTCGGCCACGAGCACGCGGACCGTCATGCCGGCACCCGCAGCAGCACCGCGAACCCTCCGTCCCCGGCCTCCGCCGTCAGCGACCCGCCGATCAGCTCGGCACGCTCTCGCATCCCGATCAGCCCGTAGCCGGCCCCCTCCACACCCGCACGCGACCCCGCGCCTCCCCCACCCGAGGCACCCTCAATCCGGACGCCGCCCGGAGCACCATCGCTCTCGGCGGTGCTGCTGCTCAGGCCGCTTCCCGAGACACCGTCGCTCCGGACGCTGCCCGGAGTGTCGTCGCTCTGGGCACGACCGGGCGCGCCGCTCCCATGAACGGCAGATGCACCGTCGTCACGTACCTCAAGCTCACACCAGCGGCCGAGGCGGCGCAACGACACGCTCACCGCCGCACCGGGCGCGTGTTTGCGCACGTTCGTGAGCGCCTCCTGGGCGGTACGGGCGACCGCGAGCTTGGCCTCCGCCGGCAGCGCGTCCACGCCGGTGTCCACGGTGAGCGCGCACGACGCCCCGGTGGAGGCGCGGAACTCGGCGGCGAGCCGTTCGAGGCGTTCCGGCAGCGGCAGGTCCTCGCCTCGTAAGGTGTCGAGAGCACGGCGGGTCTCCTCCAGGCCCGCCCTCGCGAGGCTGACGGCGCGCTCCACCCGGTCGAGCGCCCGCGCGGGGTCGCCGCCGCTCTTGAGCAGCAGGCGGGCGCCCTCCAGATGGATGATCTGGGCGGACTGCGCATGGGCGAGGATGTCGTGGACCTCGCGCGCCAGACGGGCCCGTTCCTGGAGCACCGCCTCACCCGCACGGGCCTCGGCCACCTCGGCCGCCTGCCGTCTGGTGCTGGACACGTACCAGATCAGGAACGAGATCACCACGGAGTAGGCCAGCCCGGTCGTCACCCCGGACATCACCGCCATGTCGAGCCCGTTCAGCCAGGACACCAGCGGCAGGGCGACCAGCGCCAGCACGGTCAGCGGGACCGCGGCGCGCAGGCGCACCCGCCAGGGAGCGGCGAAAGCGGCGAAGAAGTGGAACCCCAGCCCCGTGAAGGGCTCGATCGCGTGCATGACCGCCGCACCCACGACGACGACCAGGAGCAGCAGGGCGTTGCGACCCGAGACGGAACGGGAGCAGATCAGCCACACCGCGCAGCCCCAGGTGGCGGCACCGACGAGCAGCGCGACCGGCGTCTGCCGGGTCAGCGCGACGGCGACGGGCCCCCAGAGCAGGTAGAGGGCCAGAAGTGCGGACAGCGTGGCGCTGCCCGCCGGGCTGCGGAGGAATGCCACGCCCACAACGTATCCGCGAGGCCACGCACCGCACATCAACCCGTGGTTGGAGATGAGAAATCAACCCGTGCGCCCATGCGCCGCGGCCCTGCGATCACGGATCGTGTCCCCATGACCTCGATCCGAGTCCACCGCCTGCGCAAGTCGTTCGCCGGAGTCCGCGCCGTCGACGACCTGTCCTTCGCCGTGCCCGAGGGCACGATCACCGCCTTCCTCGGCCCCAACGGCGCGGGCAAGACCACCACCCTGCGCATCCTCCTGGGGCTGGTGGCGCCGGCGTCCGGAGAGGCGACCATCGGCGGCGTCCCCTACCACGAGCTCGATCGCCCCCTGGAACGGGTCGGCGCCGTCCTGGAGGCCACCGCCTTCCACCCGGGCCTCACCGCCGCCACCCATCTGGAGACCGTACGGGTCGCCGCCGGGCTCCCCGCGGCCCGGGTCGCGCGCGTGCTGGAGCTGGCCGGGCTCGAAGCGGCCGCCCACAGGAGGGTCGGCGGCTTCTCGCTCGGCATGCGGCAGCGACTCGCCCTCGCCACGGCCCTGCTCGGCGACCCCGCCACCCTCGTCCTGGACGAACCGGCCAACGGGCTCGACCCGTCCGGCATGCGCTGGCTGCGCGGCTTCCTGCGCGCGTACGCCCACGAGGGCAACACGGTGCTGATCTCCACCCACGTGCTGGCCGAGGTCGAGCAGATCGCCGACCACGTCGTCATCATCTCCGCCGGACGGTTGCGCTGGAGCGGGCCCCTGTCCGGTGCCGGTCTGGAAGACCTCTACCAGGAGGTGGCGGGATGAACCTCCTCATCCGGGCCGAGCTGATCAAGGCCCGCGCGAGCCGCACCACCCGGGCGCTGGTGGCGGTCGCGCCGCTGTTCTGCGCGCTGTGGGCGTGCGTGCCCGCCCTGACGCCCGCCCCGTCAGACGCCGTACGGGTGGCGAACGTCTATCACATGGCCCAGCAGGCGTACGTGTTCACGATGATCATCGGCATCCTGGGCATGTGCGGCGAGTTCCGGCACCGCACGATCACCTGGAGCTTCCTCGTCAGCCCCCGCCGGGACCGGGTGGTGCTGTCCAAACTGGCCGCCTACGGGCTGGTGGGGCTGGCCGCCTCGGTCCTTTCGGCCCTGGCGACGCTGGCGACCGGGGCCGCGCTCCTGTCCCTGCGGGGGCATCCGGCGCTGACCTCCCATGTGCCGCAGGTGCTGACCGGCGCGGTGCTGAGCAGCACCCTGTACGCGCTGCTCGGGGTGGCGCTCGGCGCGCTGATCCGCCACCAGGCGGGCGCGATCGTCCTGGCCGCGCTGCTGTTCATGTACGGGGACGGGTTCCTGTCGTGGCTGGTGCCAGACGTGTTCCGGTGGCTGCCGACCGGGGCGGCCAGGGCCCTGGGCGGGATGCCGCTCGACCTGCTGCCGGCCTGGGGAGGCGGCCTGCTGTTCGCCGGCTACATCGCCGTGACGGTGCTCGCCGCCCGGCTCATCACCCTGCGGCGCGACATCACCTGACCCGTTTTCTCAGACGCTCTTCATGTTCTGCAGAGAACATCTTCACGAGCCCGGTCGACCATGGATTGCGCGGGTCCCGGACGTGGAAAGACGCTTGCACAAGAAGGAAGGGTGACGATGAACGTGCCTAACACGGTTCGCCCGGCACGCGAGCCCCTGGTGACGGCGGGTGCGCGGTGAACGCGTCGCTGGTGCGGCGCGCGCTGATCGCGCTGACCCTCGTCGGCGTCCTCGGCGCGGGCTTCGAACTGGCCGCGGAGCGTCACTGGCGCACCGGCGTGCAACTGGTGCCGTGGGTGGCGCTCGCGCTGCTCGCCGTCGGCGCGCTCCTGCTGGCGCTCAACAAGCTCCCCGGCGCGGTACGGGCGATCTCCGGCGTGGTGCTGCTCGCCTCGGCGTTCGGTGTGTTCGCGCACGTGTCGGCCAACATGATGGTGGGCTCCTTCTCGGGCGCGTTCGAAGGGGTGTCGGCGATCGGGCAATGGTGGCAGGCGTTCACCAAATCGGTCGGCGAAGCCCCGCCGCTGGCGCCGGGCATGCTCGCCCAGGCTGCCCTCCTGCTCCTGCTGGCCACCTACGTCACCCGCCGCACCCCCACGGGCAAGCACGCCGAAGGCCCGCTACCGGTCCGGGAACCCGCTTAGCAAGAGGTGGAGGCCGACCGGCTTCGGGGAGGGGTGAAGCCGGTCGGCTCATTCAGGTCGCCACCGCGCGTCCCCGGCTCGTTGATCTCCTCACGCCACCATCTCGTGGGCGCCCGGGACCGCAGGGTGCCGCCGTACGCGGCGGGCTCGCCGGCGGAGACCACAACGCGGTCGCCGGCGAGCCGGATGAACCCGGCTCACTTGTAGTACTGCACCCAGTACTCGACGGTGTGCTTCTTGCCGATCCTGAAGTTCGCGTAGTAGGTCGAGTGCCCGGCGTTGTGGATGCGGACGTAGCCGTACTTGCCGTTGCACTTCCACGTGCCGGACTTGGCGACCTTCCAGCCCGCGGCCCAACGGCGCTGGTACACGAGGTCGACCTTCATCTTCGCGTCGTTGCCCCAGCAGCGGGCCTTGACCTGCATGATGCGGACGCCCGCGGGCCGCTTCCAGTTCGCGGTCTCTAAGTACTTGCCCGGGCCCAACGCCTCGTGCCGTTGGGTGCGCCAGCGCGCCATCGTCGCTGCGCTTGCGTGGGCCGAGACCTGGCTGTGCGCGGTCGGGGCCGCGACGGCCGGCGCGGCCGCCGTCAGGGCCAGGCCGGACGCGGCGGTGGCGAGGGCCAGGGAAATTCTTGCGAGACGCATAGTGCTACCTGCCGTCCTGTTTCGCCGGTCTGTTTCCGGATGAGAAGGTACGGCCGAGCATGTTGAGCGCATGTTGAGTATGTGTTGACTGCCCTCGTGCATCCCGGTTGCGACCTGGGCTCAGTGGCATAGGCGATGCCGCGGGTCCCGAGGTAGCGCGCGGCCCTCAGGAAACAGCACCCCTACATAACGAGGCCGGACAACAGCGGCGCGAGACAATCGTCTCTAGCATGGATTCATGGCCACGCTCGGCGAACGCATCCGCAGCGTCCGGAAACGCCGCGGCCTGACCCAGCAGGGCCTCGCCGACCTCGCCGGTGTGTCCGCCTCGCTCATCCGCAAGCTTGAGCAGGACGCCCGCAGAGATGTGCGGCTGGAAACTCTGCGCAGATTAGCGGTGGCCCTCAAGGTGCCGACAACCTCGCTGATGACCCAGCACGACGCGGAGCCGGCCGACGAGCAAACCCTCTGGGTACCGGTGCGGCGGGCGCTTCACGGCCTCGAAGATCCGCCCATGGAAGCACCGACCCGAGAAGGACTGGCCTCAGCCCTGGAAGCGTCGATGCCGCTGTGGAAGCAGGATCGCTATGCGCAGATCGCAGCGATGCTGCCAGTGATGCTCCGGGACGCCGACGCACTGGTGGAGGCGGACCTGTCGGCGCGTCACGTACGAGGCAGGATCCTGCACCTGGTCGGCTGGCTGCTGACCCAGACCCGCCAGTTCGACGAGGCCGAGTTCGCGCTGTCGCGGGCCATGAACGACATGAACGATCCCCACGACGCGGCGGCGACGATCAGCACGCACTGCTGGCTTCTCCTGCGTCAGGGACAGCTCGGCGACGCCCGCCGGCTGGCGATGCGCTGGGCCGACGACATAGAGCCGCGCGTCTCCCGAGCCGCACCACTCCAGCTGTCCGCCTGGGGCTGGCTGCTGCTCCGCTCATCCGCAGCCGCCATCCGCGACAACCGGCCCGGCGAGGCCGACGACACCATCCGACTTGCCAGAACCGCGGCCGTGGCGATGGGACGCGACCTGACGCCGGACGCGGACTTCCTCCGCACCTTCGGCCCGATCACCGTGGCGATGAAGCGCGCGGAGAACGCCATGATCGAGGATCGGCCGGACAAGGTCCTCCAGCTCACGCAGACGATCCCGGTGACGGATCTGCGGCCCACCTCAAACAACCGCAACCGTCATCTCCTCGACGTGGCCGAGGCGCACCGCCGGATGAACCGGCACATCGAGGCCTTCGACATTCTGCAAGGTGTCCGACGTGACGCCCCGGAGTGGATGACCAACCAGCTATACGCCCGAGACATCCTCAAAGGCATCATCGGCAGGCGCCGCACGCTCAGCAGCGAAATGCGAGACCTCGCAGACTTTGTACGGCTCGACTATTAACGTGTGACACCGCTCGTGTCACTTCCTCCTGCGGGCATCGGGAAGTGACACGAAACCGCACTTCCGGGCCCGTCGCCCCTGCTCATAGCGTTGCCACATGCATCCGGGCATGACGGGATCCCGTCCCGCTGACCTGCGTTCCGCAGCTAATCCATGATCCAGGGCGCGTTCGGGCCTGAAACCGCAGGTCGGCGCGTTACGGCCTAGTGGAAACGACGAAAAGCCCT
>NZ_JBFAOH010000041.1:0-57413 GCF_040675175.1 Nonomuraea sp. NPDC049649 | reverse complement strand
GGATCATTACCCGCGATCAGCGTATACAGCCGGGCCAGCTGCGTTTCATTCAATCTGGCCGCCGGCCCGCGGGTCTTCTTCGTGCGCAGTCCTTCCGGGCCCAGTGCTCGGTAGTCCCGCAACCATCCGAATACCGTGGCTCTCCCGAACCCGAGGATCTCCGCGACGAGATCCGGTGATTTCCCGCTCTCGATCAGCTGACACGCTCGCAGGCGCTCCTCAAAGCTGGCTCGCCGCCCTAACTTCGCCACGCGCTAATCGTCCCACAAGCGACCTGAGATAGTCCGAAAACCCGTGAACTGATTAGATCCCTCGACACTTGTCTCCAGTTCTTCCAGCGCCGCCTCGATCGCCTCTTTGCTCATGCTCATCTCTCGGGCCATCTGCGACACGGTCAGTCTCCTGGCCCGCAGAGTCTTGATCTGCGTCAGGACATACTCGCTGAACGAACACATGATCGCGCCTTTCTTCGCCTACCGAGGAAGGTACGGTCCACAGGCCGGCGCGGTACAGACGATTCAAGCGGGTGAAGCACAACAAACACTTCGTTTCATCGGGTCAAGAAAAGGGACCCGGCCGGCAGCCAGGTCCCGAGGCGTGGATGACTAGAGGTCGAAGGCTCCCATTTTCACCCCGCCGGTGAACGCCTCCCACTCCGCGGCAGTGAACACCAGGGCGGGCCCGTCCGGATCCTTGCTGTCCCGGACTCCGATGCGACCGGCCGACAGGCGAGTGAACTCCACACAGTTTCCTTGAGCATCCGAAAGGGGGCTCTTCCGCCACACCGCCCTCTTGAGTTCCTCGCTCAGCTCCAGGTCCATGGCTGCTCCAATCTCTCCTCGATCAGCGCCAGTGAGTCCGCCCTGGAAAGCGCGTCCGCCCTGATCGTCTGAAACCAAACCTTCAGCTTCTCCACGGGCTCAAGCCGGTCCACCATGCGTCCCCCGTCAGGGGTGTCGATGTAGGCGGCTTCCTCTCCGTCTCCAGCCGTCCGGGCGATCACGAACCCTGCTACCAGGCCACTCGTGGACATGGCGCGCAGAGGGACGATCTGAAGCACTATGTGAGGTTTTTTACCCATCGTGAGAAGGTGTCGAAACTGCCGGCGAGTGATCTCCTCGCTACCCACCGGACGAAGCAGCGCGCACTGATCGAGGACGGCGTACAGGTACGGAGGATTGTCACGGCTAAGGACTGCCTGTCGTTCCATCCGCGCGTCTGCCGTTTCCTTCACCTGCTCAGGCGTCAATCCTGGACCGCCCCGGCAGATGGCCTCCGCGTACTCCCGGGTTTGGAGCAAGCCAGGAACCACCATGCCCTCATATGCACAGAGTTCAGTCGCCTGCTTCTCCCTGTCCAGCCACGGCAGAAAATTCCGGAACGGCACGCTGCTGCGAGAATTGCGAGGGAGATGCTGCACGAGGTCGCCCGCCGGAAGACTCATGGCCTCCTCGCAGCGGCGCGCCCTGTCTTCATCCATCCGCCGATCGGCCCGCTCGATGTTGCCGATCTGCTGACCCGTGAGAGCCACCCGCGCGCCGAGCTGAGCCAGTGTCAACCCTGCCGCTTTTCTCCGTTTGCGCAATTCATACCCAAATCGAGCATCGGCGCTCGCTTCCGGGTTCAGCTCGACTTCGATACCCACGCCCGCCCCTCCGCTCGTGGCACCGCGGTGAAACTCTGTGGCTTCAAATCGTGTCGCCACAGATTTAGCCGGTCACTGGAAAACTACTCGCCCTGCTTCATTCTGGCTAGTGATTCATCACAGCCTATCTTTGCGGTGACACGACATGGACAAGACCAAGTGCCGAGCCAAAATCAGACAAACCCACGAAAATCCGAGCCAATCAGTAGCCCAGACTCATACATTCACAATGAACGACCTGAGCCCGCAGAAAGTCCCGGCGAGAGCGCGCCAGATCATCAGGTTGTGGATGGGCGAGAACCACCCCCGGACGTACGACCTTCAGACCCTCGCCACGGAACTGATCACCAACGCAGTCAGCCACGGGCTCGGGTCCATGCCGACGACCCGATGGATACGCATGAGGGTGGAGCACGAAGCAAGCTTCATCCGCCTCACAGTGACCGACCCCGGCCACTCCGGGACCTTCCCCCAACTGGGCCATCCCGTGAACGATCCCGGCCCCGACGATGACGACACGGCGATCGAGACCGGCCGTGGCCTGCATATCGTGCACAGCATCACCGCCGGCTCGTGGGGCCACTACTACAACGTCCAGAACGAGCGAGTCGTCTGGGCTCTCGTCCCATCCCGGTAACCACGGCAAACCAACTCAGAGTTGACCAGACGGCCCACCCCGCCCGGGGGAGCGCGAGGGGGTGAGCCCCCTCGCCGGGGGTGTGGGGGCGTGCCCCCACAATGCACAGCCTGAGCTCTCGGGCGCGCAGCGCCTTGCCCCGGTGAAGACCTTGCTTTTCAGGGGATCACGCGTTGGTCGCTCTGACGGCCTTGTAGTACGTTGCCGCGAAACCCTGGCAGGCCTTCTTCTTCAGCGATGACGATTCCTTGCCGCACACTACGAGCATGTCGTAGAGGAAGGCGTTGTCCACCTGCAGTTTGTAGGTGTTCTTCCACTGGGTGGCGCCGACGAGGTGCTTGATGTTGGCGTAACCGAAGTCGTGGCGTGCGCAGGGGGTGCGGAAGTCGAAGCCCCCGGGCTTGTCCGGGCTCTTGTCGCAGCCGTCGGTCTTCCAGTTGAAGTTGTACTGCTGGACCCAGGTCTTGCTCCTGTTCTTCTTCATGACGGCCCACTCGTCGAAGCTTTTCTTCGTGTTCTTGGTGATCGCCTTGGCCTTATCTGGGCCCGGGAAAGATTGTCAGCGGCGCCTGTTGAGGCTCAAGAAAGCAGCCGGGAAACAGGCGCCGGATATACCGCCGATATACCGCGGGTCAGGCCCGGATGTAGAGCTGGCCGAAGACTTCGGAGAGCTGCCGCACGTCTGTGGCCACGTCCACCTCCGGCGTGGCGGGGTCGTACAGGGTGGCCAGGCGGGGGCGGATGGCGGTGAGCTTCTTGAGCTGGTCCCAGGCGGGGCTCGCCGCCCACTGCTCGCCGTACGCGCGAGTGATCCGGCCCTGGTCGTCCCGCCAGCGGGTCTGGACGAGGACGGTCGCGGCGGCGGCGTCCTGGAGCGGGGCGGCGATGCGGTCGGTGATGGCCTGGGTGGCCTGTTCGGCGGTCAGCTCGGCGGCGGTGAAGCCGGTTTCTTCGGCGGCGAGCTGGGCGTAGGCGTCCCAGGCGCGGGCGCGGACCTGGATGGACTGGTTGCGCCGGGCGGTGGCGGCGTCGATCTGCCAGGGGGTGTAGGCGGTGGCGAGGTGGCCGCTGTCGAGGATGAGCTGGTCGACGAGGCCCTGGGCGAGCCAGCCGCCGATGCGGTCGGGGTCGAGCAGCGGCTGCTGCTCGGTGAGGGTCTTGGTGCATTCGGCGACGGCGCCGCAGCCGAGGGCGGGCACGGAGGTGTGCACGGCGAGCTTCTTGCCGGGGGCGACCTTGCGAAGTTCGGCGGAGGCGGCGGTCACGAAGGCGTCGAGCTCGTCGGCGGTGGCGAACCGCTGGTCCTGGCCGAGGCCGGTGCTGAACCGGATGCCGGCGACGCCGGGCTGGGCGGCCAGGGCGGCGACCTTCTTGGCGGCTTCGGCGAGCTTGCCGGCCTGGTGGTCGTCGGCGAGTTCGGTGTCGATCCAGACGCGCACGCCGCGGGCGGCGGCGGTCTTCACGGCCTGGGCCGAAGGGGTGATCCCGGACAGGGTGACGCCGGTGACCGCGTCGGGGTCGACGTAGCAGGGTTCGGCGGTCTCGCATTCGGGCTGCCCGCCGTCTTCGGCGCCTTCGACGTCGGGGCTGCCGACGTCGTGCAGCTCGCCGTCGCCTTCGAGGTCGGTGGGACATTCGTTGCCGGGTTCGCGGCAGTCGACGCCGATGGGGTCCATCGGCCCGGCGTCGCGCATGTTGCGGCCGTCGTCGTCGAGCCAGAAGCGGGCGATGTCGGCGGCCTCTTCGGGGGTGGCCATCCAGCGGCAGACCACGTACGCGGGGGTGTCGGCCGCCATGAGGTCTCTGCAGTCGTCGGAGTCGGCCTGGGACCAGGCGGGGGCGCTGATGCCGAGGAGTGAGAGCGAGAGGGCGATGACGAGGAGCTGCCGCAGTCTCATTGGCGCCTTAACTTCCGGGGGGTGATCGCCTGGCATCTCGCACGATATCGACATCAACGGTCGATCTCTACCGGTTGTCTCCGTTCCTGTGAATATTCGGACGACAGCGCCGCTTCCGGCCAGGCACACTTGAGCGTGCGTGAAATCCTCGGCGATCTCGGGCTGTTCCGGGACGGGCGCTTCGCCCTGCTGTTCTCGGCCCGGACCCTCTCGATGCTCGGCGCCGCGTTCGCCCCGGTGGCCCTGGCCTTCGGCATCCTCGACCTGCCCGGTGCGACCGCCACGACCCTGTCGGTGGTGCTGACCGCGCAGGCGCTGCCGATGGTGCTGTTCATGCTCTTCGCGGGGGTGCTGGCGGACCGGTTCCCGCGGCAGCGGGTGATGATGGCCGGCGAGTCCGCGAACGCCCTGGCCTACTTCGCGCTGGCCGCGATGCTGCTGTCCGGCTGGACCCCGCTGTGGAGCCTGGCGACCGCGGCGGCCTGCAGCGGCGTGGCCGTGGCGGCGCTCTATCCGGCGCTGACCGGGATCATCCCCGAGGTGGTGCCGCCCGAACGGCTGCAGGCGGGCAACGCGCTGCTCGGCCTGGGCGCGAACGTCGCCCGGATGGCCGGGGCGGTGCTCGGCGGCGCCGCGGTGGTGTTCCTGGGCGGCGGCTGGGCGCTGGCGGTCAGCGGCGTCCTGTTCCTCACGGCGGGCGTGCTGATCTCCCTGCTGCGGCCCACGCCGCTGGCGGCCGGGCAGGGCGAGCGGCACTCGGTGCTGCGGGACCTGCGGGAGGGCTGGCGCGAGTTCAGCTCCCGGCAGTGGATCTGGGTGGTGGTCGCCCAGTTCTCGATCCTGGTGATGGCGATCCAGGCCGGTCACGGGGTGCTCGGGCCGCTGCTGGCCAAGGAGAGTCTGGGCGGCCCGGCTGCGTGGTCGGCGTTCCTGGCGGGCGAGGCGATCGGCACGATCGCGGGCGTGGTGGTGTCGCTGCGGGTCCGGCCGCGCCGGCCGATCCTGGTGGGCGCGCTGCTCTGCCTGCCCGCCGCGCTGCCGTACTTCCTGCTGGGGGCGGGTGCGCCGCTCTGGGTGACGGTGGCGGGCGCGTTCGTGCTGGGCGTCTGTTTCGACGTGTTCGGCGTGCTGTGGATGACGACCATGCAGCGGGAGATCCCGCCGGAGTCGCTGTCGCGGGTGAGTTCGTACGATGCGCTGGGCTCGTTGATGTTCGGCCCGATCGGGCTGATGCTGGCGGCCCCGGCGGCGGCGCTGCTGGGGGTGGGGAACGCGCTGCTGGCCTGCGGCGCCCTGGTGCTGGTGGCCACCTGCGCGGCGCTACTCTCCCCCGGCGTGCGCAACCTGCGCGCCCCGGCCCGGCTGGAGCCCGTGTCGGCCTGAGGGTTCAGGCCACGATCAGCGTCACGACCACGCCCGCACAGTTGCCCGCCACGCAGATGCGCACCGGCACCCGGGAGACCCCGGCCTCCGCGGGCGCCCCGGCGACGCGCCCGTCCGGGCCGATGGTGACGCCGGTGGGCAGCGCCTCCTGGTTCGTCACGGTGAACGTCGCGGGGACGCCCGCGGGCCCGCCTCTGATCTGGATGTTCCCGTACAACTCCTCTCCGGCCCTGCCGAGGAAGGTGAGTGAGGCGGGAGCCCACGGCACGTTGCGCAGCACGACGAGCGTGACCCGCTCCTCGGTGCACTCCTGGCCGCGGCAGACCTGGACGGGGGCCGCGTAGGTGCCCGGCCGTTCCGGTCTGCCGTAGAAGCTGCCGGTCTCGTCCACGCCTATGCCGGGCGCGAGCCGCGGGCGTGGGCGGATGGTGACGCCCTTCTCGGTGGGCATGAGCCGCTGCTCGACCTCGATGCCGACGGTCAGGTAGAAGGTGTCCTCCACGAGGCGGCCGGACGGGGTGGCCACGGGTGCCGCCCCCGTCATGTGGGTCGCGGGCGTGCCCACGGAGGGGAGCGCGGGCAGGACGGCGCACATGCCCAGTCCGGCAACCAGGAGTGTCCATGTTTGCCGCATCTTTACCCCCCTGGCGGTTCTGCTCCCCCTACGTACCCCTTTAATCGCATACAGTCACCGGAGCCTCTGGAGAGGCGCTGGATAATCGCTGCATGGCCGCTGAATCCGCTCAGACATTGGAACGCGGGCTCCGCCTGCTCAGGCTGCTCTCCGACGGGAAGGGCGGACGGACCCCGACCGAGCTGAGCACGGAGCTGTCGCTGAGCCGGCCGGTCGTCTACCGGCTGCTCAACACCCTGCTCAACGAGGGGTTCGTACGACGCGACAGCGAGGGCCGGGTGCACCTGGGGTTCGGGCTGCTGGCGCTGGCCCAGGCCGTGCAGCCGCTGCTGCGGGCGGCGGCGGTGCCCACGCTGCGGCGGCTGGCCGAGGAGGTGGGCGCGACCGCGCACCTCACGGTGGCCGACGGCGACGACGCGCTGGCCGTGGCGGTGGTCGAGCCGTCGTGGACGAGCATGCACGTGGCCTACCGGGAGGGTGCCCGCCATCCGCTGGAGAAAGGCGCGGCCGGGCGGGCGATCCTGGCCGGGCGGGAGGGCGGGGCCGCATATCTGGCGACCGAGGGGCAGTTGCAAGAGGGGGCCCGGGGGGTGGCGGCGCCCGTCCTGGGGCTGCCGTGGCTGGAGGCCTCGGTCGGGGTCGTCACGTTCGGGCCGCTCGCGGAGTCCACCGGGCCCCGCGTGGTCACGGCCGCCGCCGAGCTGGCCGAGGCCCTGGCTTGACATCCGCCCGGCGATGACGGACGGTTGTCACGAATAAAGGACATACACGTCCGATTATCGGACGGACCGGGAGGGGCGGATGCCGTACTACCGCGCCGTGGGTGAGCTGCCCCGGAAGCGTCACGTGCAGTTCAGGCGGCCCGACGGCGGCCTGTACGCCGAGGAGCTGATGGGCGAGGAGGGCTTCTCGTCCGACTCGTCCCTGCTGTACCACCGTCACCTGCCGACCGCGATCGTCAAGGCCGAGGCCGTCGAACCCGCCACCGACACGCGCCTGGAGCCCAACCTGCCGCTGTCGCCCCGCCACTTCCGCACCACCCAGCTCACCAGCGCCGGCGACCTGGTGTCCGGGCGGATCCTGCTGGCGGGCAACGGCGACGTCCGGTTGTCGTACGCCACCACCGACCAGCCCAGCGAGCTCTACCGCAACTCGATGGGCGACGAGTGCGTGTACGTCCAGGAGGGCAGCGCCCGGTTCGAGTCCACGTACGGGGTGATCGAGGCCGGTCCCGGCGACTACGTGGTCATCCCGACCGGCACCATCCACCGCTGGGTGCCGCAGGGGCGGGTCGACGCGCTCGTCATCGAGGCGTCCGGGCACATCAGGCCGCCCAAGCGCTACCTGTCGCAGTACGGCCAGTTCCTGGAGCACGCCCCCTACTGCGAGCGCGACCTGCGGGCACCCGCCGAGCCGCTGCTCGTCGAGGGCGAGGAAGTGCCGGTGCTCGTCCGTACGAGAGGCGGACTGACCCGGCTGGTCTACCGCAACCACCCGTTCGACGTGGTCGGCTGGGACGGCTACCTCTACCCGTACGCGTTCAACATCGACGACTTCGAACCGATCGTGAAGAAGACGCACGCGCCGCCGCCCGTGCACCAGACGTTCGAGGGGCCGGGCTTCGTGATCTGCTCGTTCTGCCCCCGACCGCTGGACTTCCACCCCGAATCGGTGCCGATCCCGTACAACCACCACAACGTCGACTCCGACGAGTTCATGTTCTACGTGGGCGGCGACTACTCGGCGCGCAAGGGGTCGGGCATCGACGTGGGCTCGATCTCGCTGCACCCGGCCGGTTTCACGCACGGGCCGCAGCCCGGCGCGGTCGAGGCGGTGATCGACGCCGTCGCCAAGGGGGTCACCACCACCAGCGAGATGGCGGTGATGGTCGACACCTTCCGCCCGCTCGACCTCGGGCAGGGCGCGCTCGCCTGCGAGGACCCCGGATACGCCTGGACCTGGTCACGATGACGCTCTACACCGCTCTCGTCGACGACGCGGGACTGTTCCCGCCGACGTCGCTGCACATGTCCGACGCGCTCGACCGCCACCGGCGCCACCAGGAAGAGGGCAGCCGGGTGCTGACGCACCGCTTCCTCTGCCCGGCCAGCCGGCTGCACCGCCTGCGCTCGGAGTCGTATACGCCGCGCCGCGTCGGGGTCATCCTCGACACGCCGGAACCGCCGGACCTGTCCGGCCTGCCGGTCGACTTCGCCGAGACCAGGCTGCCGGCCGACCGGCGGCTCGCGGAGCTGGCGAGCGAACTGCTGGGCCTGCTGCCCGGCGGGGTGCGGCTCTTCGTCGAGGTGCCGCCCGCGAAGTACGTGCCCGACGTGCCGGAGGGCGTGGCCCTGAAGGTGCGCTGCGGCGGGGAGCAGCCCGAGGCGTTCCCGCACGTGGAGCAGCTCGGCGCGTTCATCCGGTTCTGCGTGGCCGGCGACATCCCGTTCAAGGCCACGGCGGGGCTGCACCACGCGGTGCGCCACTTCGACCCGGCGCTGGGCGTGGACCGGCACGGCTTCCTCAACCTGCTGCTGGCCGTGTGCGAGGCCGTCGAGGGCCGCGACCCGGTGCCCGTCCTGCGCACCACCGACGTCGGGGAGCTGGTCCGGTTGGCGCGGGCCGTCCCCGAGCAGGCCGCCAAGCGGGCCAGGCAGGTCCTGGTCAGCTACGGCTCCTGCAGCACCACCACGCCGCTGGACGACCTGCGGGCACTGGGACTGATCGAGGAGGACGAGTGAGCTGGGGTCTGGACAACCTGCCGTACGGGGTCTTCTCCCGGCGGGGTGAGGCGCCCCGGGTGGGCGTCCGCTACGGGGACCACGTGCTGGACCTGGCCGGGGCGCTGCACGACGAGGTGTTCGCCGCGCCCTCGCTCAACCCGTTCATGGCGCGCGGCCGCACGGCCTGGCACGACACCCGCCGGCTGATCAGGGCCAAGCTGAGCGACGACTTCTCGATCGCCGAACCGCACCTGATCCCGCTGGACCAGGTACGGCTGCACCTGCCCTTCGAGGTGGCCGACTACGTCGACTTCTACTGCTCGCTGGAGCACGCGAGCAACGTCGGCCGGATCTTCCGCCCCGACGGCGAGCCGCTCAAGCCGAACTGGCGTCACCTGCCGGTCGGCTACCACGGCCGGGCCGGCACGGTCGTGCTCTCCGGCACGCCGATCAGGCGCCCGCACGGGCAGCTCCGGGCCGGGGTGTTCGGGCCGACGGCGAAGCTCGACATCGAGGCCGAGCTGGGGTTCGTGGTGGGCGCGCCGTCCGAGCTGGGCTCTCCGGCGGGCGCGTTCGAGGACCACGTGTTCGGGGTGACGCTGGTCAACGACTGGAGCGCGCGCGACATCCAGGCTTTCGAGTACGTGCCGCTCGGGCCGTTCCTGGGCAAGTCGTTCGCGACCTCGATCTCGCCGTGGGTGACGCCGCTGGAGGCCCTGCCCCGGGTGCCGGGCCGCGCCCAGGACCCGGAGCCCATCGACTACCTGCGCAGGAAGGACGACTGGGGGCTGGACATCACCCTGGAGATCGAGCTCAACGGCGAGGTCGTCTCCCGTCCCCCGTACCGGAGCATGTACTGGACGCCGGACCAGATGCTCGCCCACCTCACCGTGAACGGCGCCTCGCTCCGCACCGGCGACCTGTTCGCCAGCGGCACCGTCTCCGGCGAGCAGCGCGAGGAACGCGGCTCGCTGATCGAGCTCACCTGGAACGGCGCGGACCCCCTCAAGCTGAGCAGCGGCGAGACCAGGACGTTCCTCCAGGACGGCGACACGGTCACGATCCGCGCGACCGCGGGCGGCGTCAGCCTCGGGGAGGTCACCGGAAAAGTCGGATAGGCGACTCCGCGTGCTTGCGCTGTGACTCCTCGCTACCCTTGGGTCTCCCCTTCCCCAGGAATGTCAGGAGTGACATGCTGCGGCGTGCCGCGACGATCCGCCTGGCCGCCCTCCTCGCCCTCGCGGGCGGCTGCTCGACGCCTCCGGCTCCGCCTCCGCCGCCGCCCGCCGTGCGGGTCTTCCCGCCGCTGGGCGCCGAGCGGGCCCGCCCCGACCTGGGGCTCGTGGTGCGGGCCCGGGGCGGTCCGCTGGAGCGGGTGGACGCCCGCACCGGCGGCGTTCCCGTACGAGGGAGCCTCGATACGGCGGGCACCACCTGGCGCTCCCACTGGGCGCTGAAGCCCGGCGCCGACTACACGGTGACCGTGACGGCGGCGGGCCGCACCGTGACCCAGGGCCGCTTCCGCACCCGACCCGCCCGGCGCACGCTCCAGGTGGCGGCCACGGCCCCGCTGCCGGGCGAGACCGTGGGCGTCGGCATGCCGGTCATCCTCGACTTCGACACCCCGGTGCGCGACAAGGCCGCCGTGGAGCGCGCGCTGGAGGTCCGGGCCGGGCGGCCGGTCGAGGGCGCCTGGCGGTGGATCGGCGACACCCGGGTGGTCTACCGCACCCGGCGGTTCTGGCCCGCCCGGCAGCAGGTCACCGTCACCGCCCACCTGGCCGGCGTGCGGGCAGCTCCCGGCCTCCACGGCACGACCGACCGGACGTTCGCCTTCACCGTCGGCCGCGACCAGACCAGCGAGATCGACACCCGCACCCACCGCATGACGGTCCGCCGCGACGGCCGGGCCGTGCAGCACATGGCGATCAGCGCGGGCATGGCCACCACCCGCGAATACACCACCACCAGCGGCGTCCACCTGACCATGGACAAGGGCCACCCGGTCCGCATGATCTCCCCAGGCCGGGCCGAGGGCGACCCCGGCTACTACGACGTGATGATCGACCACGCCGTCCGCATCTCCGACAGCGGCGAGTACGTGCACGCCAAGGACAACGTGTGGGCCCAGGGCCGCCGGAACGTCAGCCACGGCTGCGTCAACGCCCGCCCCGACCAGGCCGCCTGGTTCTACCGCCACTCGCTCCGCGGCGACCCCGTCGTCATCACGGGCACCGACCGGCCGCTCGAATGGGACAACGGGTGGGGTTTCTGGCAACTCCCCTGGGAGAAATGGCGGGCCGGAAGCGCTCTTAGATCGTCCGCGCCTCTGCCATAAGAGCATTTCCGGGATTACGGTAGTGGGGGGAACGATGGCGCCTCTAGGCCCGTTGTTGCTTATAGGAGGCGGAGCATGGATGAATGGGTCATCTGGGTAATCCTCGCAGTCGTCCTCGGTGTGGCCGAGATCTTCACGCTCACCGCCGCGCTCGGCCTTCTCGGAATCGCCTCCCTGCTGACCGCCGCGACCGCCGCCATCGGCCTGCCCGTGCCGCTGCAGCTGCTCGTCTTCGCGGTGACGTCCACAGCCGGGCTGGTGGTCATCCGCCCACTGGTCAAACGGAACGCCATCCGCCAGCCGCCGCCCGCCCGCTTCGGGGTGGAGGCGCTCGTCGGCAAGCCCGCCTACGTGCTGTCCGAGGTGACAGGACACGACGGCCGGATACGGCTCGCGGGCGAGGAGTGGTCAGCGCGGGCATATGACGAGACACTCGTGATCCCCACCGGGACCACCGTCGACGTCATCGAAATCGACGGGGCCACCGCCCTCGTTTATCCCCGGGAGTAAAAAATATGGATGCGCTGCTGCTGGTAGGGGTCTTCGTCATACTGTTCGCGGTGTTCACCGTGCTGAGAGCGGTGCGCATCGTGCCCCAGGCGAGAGCGCGCAACGTGGAACGGCTCGGCCGTTATCACCGTACGCTCAAACCCGGGCTGAACTTCGTCATCCCGTACATCGACCGCGTCTACCCGATGATCGACCTGCGTGAGCAGGTCGTCTCCTTCCGCCCGCAGCCGGTGATCACCGAGGACAACCTGGTCGTCGAGATCGACACCGTGCTCTACTTCCAGGTCACCGACCCGCGCGCGGCCGCCTACGAGATCGCCAACTACATCCAGGCCGTCGAGCAGCTGACCGTGACCACGCTGCGGAACGTCGTCGGCTCGATGGACCTGGAGAGCACGCTCACCTCCCGCGACACCATCAACAGCCAGCTGCGCGGCGTCCTCGACGAGGCCACCGGCAAGTGGGGCATCCGGGTCAACCGGGTCGAGATCAAGGCGATCGACCCGCCGAAGACCATCAAGGACGCGATGGAGAAGCAGATGCGGGCCGAGCGTGACAAGCGCGCCGCCATCCTCACCGCCGAGGGCCAGCGCCAGTCGCAGATCCTCACCGCCGAAGGTGAGAAGCAGAGCCGCATCCTGCGCGCCGAGGGCGCCCGCTCCGCCGCCATCCTGGAGGCCGAGGGCCAGTCGCAGGCGATCGACCAGGTGTTCCAGGCGGTCCACCGCAACGACCCCGACCCCAAGCTGCTCGCCTACCAGTACCTCCAGGTGCTGCCGCAGCTCGCCCAGGGCGAGGGCAACACGTTCTGGGTCATCCCCAGCGAGGTCACCTCGGCCCTCCAGGGCGTCTCCAAGGCCTTCACCGAGTCCCTGCCGCGGTCGGAGGCCACCCGCGAGGTGCCCAAGCCGTCCGAGGTGGACTCCGAGATAGCCAAGGCGGAGGAGGCGGCGGCCGAGGCGGTCGCCGACGCCCAGAGCGCCGAACCGGCCGCCGGCCCCCGCCAGCTCACCGAGGGCGTCAGGCAGCCGTCCCCGTTCCCCGACCTCGACCGCCAGCCCGACCAGGCCGAACGCTGACCCCGCACGGCGACCGCTCCTCGGGGGCGGTCGCCGTCACCGGTTCTGCGTCGTAGGCCCGCCCGCGAGGTCCCGCCGCGCCTGCGTCCTGGCCCGGCCGGCCAGCCTCACCGCCTGGTCGGCCAGCGCCAGCGTCCTGTCAAGGGCCGTGTCGCCCGGCGTCGCCCCGTCTGCCCGCGCGACGCCGGTGCCCCAGAGGCCGTCGACGGTGCGGATCTGCAGAAGTACGGAGGTGATCGCCTCGATCAGGGTGGCGGCCTCCCGGTCGCACCTGAGGCAGGCGGAGTCGCCTCTCACCAGCGCGCAGTCGCCCATCCCCGCTTCGACGAGCCGGTCGTACTCCTCGTCACTCGGCTCCCGGTTCAGGCTGATCTGGAACTCCCACGTGGTCATGAGTTCTCCTCCTGCCCGGCGGGATCCCTTGATCCTCTTCTCACTCTGCAACATCGCCGCACGGTGAGAACGTTGCTCCCGAACCTGGAGCCCCCGCTTTCTTCCGGTCAGCTTTGGGCGTCGAAGTAGGTGAGGAGGGTGGGGTCCAAGGGCGGGATGTCGTAGGGGGTGCCGGCGGAGCGAAGAGAGAGGGTG
The DNA here is from genome assembly GCF_040675175.1 of Nonomuraea sp. NPDC049649. Taxonomy (NCBI): domain Bacteria; kingdom Bacillati; phylum Actinomycetota; class Actinomycetes; order Streptosporangiales; family Streptosporangiaceae; genus Nonomuraea; species Nonomuraea sp. NPDC049649. The sequence goes on along the minus strand of NZ_JBFAOH010000041.1, from coordinate 43,978 downwards.
GCCAGGTAGCCGGCCGCGACGCTCATGCGGGCCGCTACCGGGGAGGTGTCCGTGGGGCCGCCTTCGCGGACGAAGCGGGTGAACTCCGTGATGATGCGTTCGTCGGCGCCGCCGTGGTAGCCGGTGGCGGCGGGCACCCGGTAGGTGATGTCGGGGTCGGGGCGGTAGCCGGCGGGGCCGGTGTTCCAGACCTTGACGGTGTCGCCGGGCTGGTCGCCGAAGTTCTCCAGGCGGCCCTCGGTGCCGATGACGGTGTAGTTGCGCCAGTAGTCGGGGGTGAAGTGACACTGCTGGTAGGCGGCGATGACGCCGTTGTCGAGCAGCATGTTCATGACCGACACGTCCTCGACGTCGACCACGTGGTGGAGGTCGCGGTGGGCGGTGGGCGGCCAGGTGTAGTCGCGCAGCCAGCCTTCGGGGCGCGGCGTGCCGGGCTCCCGGCGCGGTAGCCCGCCGTACAGGGCGATGTCGCCGCGGCGGATGATGTCGCGCATCAGCCGGACGACGCCCATGTGACGCATGTTGTGGCCGACGTACAGCCGGGTGCCGGTGTCGCGGGCGGCGCGCAGGATGGCGTCGCAGCCCTCGACGGTGATGGCCAGCGGTTTCTCCAGGTAGAGCGGCTTGCCCGCCTGAAGGCACTCGACGGCGAGCTATTCGTGGGTCGTGAGCATTCATGCGTACAAAACCGGAAATATGCGCAAACACGAGCAGAGTACAGCGCGATCGCCTCCCACCTGCGGCGTGAAGCGAAACTGTGGGGGCACTTAAGAACTCCTCGATGGACACGTCCGGCGGTGAGCGGGCACAGTGCGTTACGTTCGAGAGGGGTGGTGCTCGCGATGAAAGCGCTGGTCAAGGAGAGGGCCGAGCCGGGCCTGTCACTGGTCGAGGTGCCCGAGCCGGAGGTGGGGCCGGGCGAGGTGAAGATCAGGGTGCTCAGGACCGGCATCTGCGGCACCGACCTGCACATCCAGAAATTTGACGAATGGGCGCGACACACCCTGAATCCGCCGCTCATCGTCGGACACGAGTTCTCCGGCCACGTCGTCGAGGTCGCGCCCGGCGTCGAGGACATCGCCGTCGGCGACCTGGTCAGCGGCGAGGGCCACCTGGTCTGCGGCAAGTGCCGCAACTGCATGGCCGGCCGCCGCCACCTGTGCCGCCGCACCGTCGGCCTGGGCGTGCAGCGCGACGGCGCGTTCGCCGAGTACGTGACGCTGCCCGCGACCAACGTCTGGGTGCACCGGGTGCCCGTCCACCCCGACGTGGCGGCCATCTTCGACCCGTTCGGCAACGCCGTCCACACCGCGCTGTCGTTCCCGCTGGTCGGCGAGGACGTGCTGATCACCGGCGCGGGCCCGATCGGCCTCATGGCCGCCGCCGTCGCCACCCACGTCGGCGCCCGCAACGTGGTCATCACCGACGTCAGCGACGAACGGCTCGACCTGGCCGGCAAGCTCGGCGTCTCACTGGCGCTGAACGTCTCCCGCGCCTCCCTCGCCGACGGCATGCGCCAGCTCGGCATGAAGGAGGGCTTCGACGTGGGCCTGGAGATGTCCGGCAGCCCCGCGGCGCTGCGCGAGATGATCGCCGCGATGACCCACGGCGGGAAGATCGCCATGCTCGGGCTGCCCGCCGAGGAGTTCGCCGTCGACTGGTCCACCGTGGTCACCTCGATGCTGACCATCAAGGGCGTGTACGGCCGGGAGATGTTCGAGACCTGGTACAACATGTCGGTCCTGATCGAGAAGGGCCTCGACCTCACCCCCGTGATCACCGACCGTTTCCCGTACCGCGACTACGAGGCCGCCTTCGAGACGGCCGGAAGCGGCCGCACCGGCAAGGTCATCCTCGATTGGAGCGCAGCCTGATGTTCACGACCGTACGAGACGAGCTGCGTGCGACGCTCGACGAGATCACCGAGGCCGGGCTGCACAAGCCCGAGCGCGTCATCAGCACCCCGCAGAGCGCGCAGGTGAGCGTGGCGGGCCAGGAGGTGCTGAACTTCTGCGCCAACAACTACCTGGGCCTGGCCGACCACCCCGAGGTGATCGAGGCCGCCAAGCAGGCCCTCGACAGGTGGGGGTTCGGCATGGCGTCGGTGCGCTTCATCTGCGGCACCCAGGAGGTGCACAAAGAGCTCGAAGCCCGCCTGTCGGACTTCCTCGGCATGGAAGACACCGTCCTCTACAGCTCGTGCTTCGACGCCAACGGCGGCGTCTTCGAAACCCTGCTCGACGGCCAGGACGCGGTCATCTCCGACGCGCTCAACCACGCCAGCATCATCGACGGCATCCGCCTGTCCAAGGCCCGCCGCTACCGCTACGCCAACCGCGACATGGCCGAACTGGAGGCCAGGCTCAAGGAGACGGCGGACGCCCGCCGGCGGCTGATCGTCACCGACGGCGTGTTCTCCATGGACGGCTACGTCGCGCCGCTGCGCGAGATCTGCGACCTCGCCGAGCGGTACGAGGCGATGGTCATGGTCGACGACTCCCACGCGGTCGGCTTCGTCGGCGCCACCGGGCGCGGCACCCCCGAACTGCACGGCGTGACCGACCGGATCGACATCATCACCGGCACCCTCGGCAAGGCGCTCGGCGGCGCGTCCGGCGGCTACGTGTCGGGCCGCAAGGAGATCTGCGAGCTGCTGCGCCAGCGCTCCCGCCCGTACCTGTTCTCCAACTCGCTCGCCCCCGCCATCGCCGCCACCTCGCTGCGCATCCTCGACCTGCTGGAGACCACCAGCGAGGCACGCGAACGGCTGCGGGCCAACACCGAGCGGTTCCGCCGCCGGATGACCGAGGCCGGGTTCGACATCCTGCCCGGCGACCACCCGATCGTCCCCGTGATGATCGGCGACGCCGCCGAGGCGGGCGCGATGGCCGAGCGCCTGCTGGAGCTGGGCATCTACGTCATCGGCTTCTCCTACCCGGTGGTGCCGCACGGCCAGGCCCGCATCCGCGTCCAGCTCTCGGCCGCCCACTCACAGGAGGACGTGGACCGCGCCGTGGACGCCTTCATCCAGGCCCGCGGCTGACCCGCGCGCGGTCGAGCCCGAGGACCGGCAGACAGGCGTCGACGGCGACGAGCTCAATGTCGTCCCGCCGCCGCTCGGCCTACCGCTCACGAGTCAGCCGCCACTGCTGGATCTGCGCCGGTTCGCCGCGCCGGGTGTCCCAGGTGACGCCGTTCGGCACATACCCCAGGGCTTGCGAGATGCGGTTGGAGGCGTGGTTGTCGCGGAAGGCGTCGCTGCTCGCCTCCCGGGCCCCCAGCCCCTCGAAGGCCAGATGCAGCACCGCCTGCCGCATCTCCTTGCCCAGCCCGCCGCCCCGCACGTGCGGGCTGAGCCAGGAGAAGGTGGTGACCGTGCCGAACGCGGCGAAGTCGGCGCCGATCAGGTCCTGCATGCCGACCGGCTCGCCGCCGACGACCACGACGAAGTACAGACGCCAGAAGCTCTCGCTCACCCGGCCCCGGCCCCGCCACACTCCCCGCAACCAGCCCCACTCGCGCTCCGGGCTGTCCTCGTACAGCGACATCGGATCGTCGAAGGGCCACGGAGGCTCCGTGACCACGCCCTTGCGAACCGTCGGAAGCAGGCGCTCCAGCCGTTCGTCCGACGCGCCCAGCAAGGACAGGCGGGGCGTGTGCACCTGCACGTTCAGCGGGGGATACATCGACATGCGCGCAACCCTAGGCACCGACGGACGTGCCCCGCATCACCATTTCGCCCCGGGTGCCTCCCGCGTCCGGCCGCCGCCGAGGGCGTATCCTCGCGGCGTGATTGACACCCGGCGGCTGCGCACCCTCCAGGCGGTGGCCGACCACGGCACGGTCACCGCCGCCGCGGCGGCTCTCCACCTCACCCCGTCCGCCGTCTCCCAGCAGCTCGCCGCGCTGGAGCACGAGGTCGGCCACCGGCTCCTCGTCCGCGACGGCCGCGGTGTCCACCTCACCGCGGTCGGCAAGATCATGCTCGGCCACGCCAACGAGGTCCTGGCCCAGCTCGAACGCGCCCGCGCCGAAGTCGCCGACTACACCACCGGCGCGGCGGGCGAGATCACCGTCGCCTGCTTCGCCACGGCCATCAGCGCCGTGCTCGCCCCCGCCATCACGGCCCTGCGCGCCTCCGCCCCCGGCCTCCAGATCCGCGTACGAGACGCCGAAGGCGACCAGTCGCTGACCATGCTCCTCGACAGCGAAGCCGACGTCGCCATCACCGTCGACTACCGAGGCGCCCCCGACCCCGCCGACCGCCGCCTCCACCGCGTCCCCCTCTACGCCGAGCCCTTCGACCTCGTCCTCCCCCAGACCCACCCCTTGGCCGCGGAGCCACCGCACCCGCCGACCGCCTCGCTGGCCGCTCTCGCCGACGAGACCTGGATCGGCCCGTACCCCGGAAACCCCGTGCACGACGTGATCGCCTTCGCGTGCGAGCAGGCGGGCTTCACCCCCCGTTTCGCCCACTGCTCGGACGACTTCCGCGCGGTGGTAGCCCTGGTGGCGGCCGGTGCCGGTGTCGCCCTGGTCCCCCGCCTGGCCCTGCGCGACATGAACCTCCAGGGCGTCGTGGTCCGCAACGTGCCGGGACCGGAACGCCACGTCTTCGCCGCCGTCCGCCGCGGCGCCGAGTCCCACCCCCTGCTCCGCCCGCTTCTGACGACCCTCCGCGACCTGAGCGATCGCACCCCCACCTGACCGGGGCCCGCTACGCGCTCGCTCGGGTGAGGGCGTCGGTGAAGCGGGTGTAGCGGGCGCGTTCGTCCTCGACGGGCTGGAGTACGTACTCCTGACCCACCGCGCGGATGGCCTCGCGCAACGCACGAGAGGCCCGGCGGGCGCGGCGGCGGCCGCCCAGCCAGGCGGCGAGGCGGGACAGCAGGGCGATGAGGATGCCGGACAGCGCGCCGCCGAGCAGCAGCACGGTCGGCCAGGGCACCTCGCCGGCGGTCGGGAGGGGCGGCTCGGGCAGGCGCAGGTAACTCAGGGCGAACAGGCCGCCCAGCCAGAGCGCCCCCGCCAGCAGGGCCGCGAACACCAGCCATTGCAGCACGTTCACCGCGCGCCACCACCGGGGACGGCGGGTCGCCCCCAGGGAGGTCCGGGCCACCGCCTTGTCCACGGCGTCGGCCAGCTCCGCCGAACGTGAGCGGGCCGCCTGCCGCACCGCCGCCGCCCACGCGCCGGGCAGGCCCACCGCCGCTGCTTCGCCGACGTCTCTGATCGCGGTGTCGACCTGTGCTCGTTGCGCGGCGGACGGTTCGGGTACGGAGGTACGACCGATGGCTTCCCGGTCCTTGGCCAGCCGCAGCCGCCGCAGCGGGTCCGGGCGCAACCGCCGCACCCACCGGGTGACGGGCCAGCCGGTGGCGACCACGGCCCGGTGCCGGTGCCCCTTCGCCACAGCCTCCACCACGATCGGCACCCCTGCCGCCCGCGACAACGCCTTCACCAGCGGCCCTTCCAGCCCTGCCACCTGCCCGTCGATGGCCGGCAGCGCCGCCGGGACATCCCCGCCTCCGGCAGGGACGCGTGGAACGAGGGCTGACGGAGTGGCGGAGGCGGTGGTCGAAGGGACGCGCGCGGCTTCTCCTGGAACGAGGAGTGTCTCTTCAGCGCGGAGCGGAGTGGCGGAGGCGGCGGTAGAAGAGACGCGCGGTTCTTCGGTACGAGGCGGTGTGGCGGAGGCGGTGACCAGGTGGTGGGCGGCTGCGGTGACGTCGGCGGCGAGGCGGGCGGACCAGGAGGCGCGGTCGGCGACCCGCTCGGCCAGCAGGGCACGCAACTCGGCCAGCCCCGCGCCGGTCCGGGCCGAGACGCCGAGGACCGGGACGCCCGCCAGCCCGTCGTCGTCGAGCAGGCGGCGCAGATCAGCCAGGCAGCGGTCCACGGCGCCGGCGGGGAGACGGTCGATCTGGTTGAGCACCACCACCGTCACGTCCCGGTGCCCCGCCAGCGGTCGCAGGTAGCGTTCGTGGACCGCGGCGTCGGCGTACTTCTGCGGATCCAGCACCCACACCAGCAGATCGACCAGCTCCACCAGCCGGTCCACCTCCAGCCGGTGCGACAGCCGGATCGAGTCGTGGTCGGGCAGGTCGAGCAGGACCAGCCCGTTCAGCCCGTCCCCGGCCGAGGCCGAGCGCCGGTGCGGCACGTCGAGCCAGTCGAGCAGCGGCCCGGCCCCCGCACCGTCCCAGAGAGCAGCCTGAGCAGTGGCGGTGGTGGGCCGGGTGACCCCGACAGCGGCCAACCCCTCCCCGGCGATGACGTTGAACAATGAAGACTTCCCGCTACCGGTGGCCCCCGCGAGCGCGACCACCGTGTGCTCCACGGACAACCGCCGCCGCACCCCCGCCCGCTCGGCCACGGCCCGCGCCGCCGCGACCGTCTCCGAGGCCACCCGCCCCTCCCCCAGCGAGGCCGCCTCCACCAGCGCGTCCAGCCGGGAATCCAGCGACACCCGCTCCTTCCTCCGCAGCAGCTTCACGACCCACCGTCCGGAGAGGTGCCGCGCCCGCCGTCGGCGGCGCGGGTCTCGGCGTGCAGTTCACGGAGGACGGCGGTCCGGTCCGGGGGAAGCTCCGTCTGGTGGTCGCGGATCGTACGGGCCGCGTCGCGGAGGGCGGTGGCCGTGCCGGGCGGCGGTTCCAAGGGCTCCAGGACGGCCAGGAAGCGGGCCGCCTCCTCGTCCATCAGCCGCCGTACCCGCTCCCGCAGGTCCTCCCGGGCGCGGAGGGTGAGGATACGCACCGCCTGGTCGCCGAAGATGGCCTCCAGCAGCTTCTGCGACAGCACGGTGGTGCCGCCCGCGATCCCCACCTCGATCCCGGTCAGCCCGCCCGTCGAGGCGAACACGGTCAGCATCAGCAGCAGCCCCGCCCCGTTCACCCCGAAGGACGCCACCCGCGCCGTGGTCCGCCGTTCCGCGCCTTCTTCCCGTACGAGGTCGAGCACGTACCCCTGCCAGCCCCGCACCTCGGTCTCGGCCCGCTTGCCCAGGTCGGACGCGGCGCGGCCGAGCCGGGCGGCCTCCATGGCGCCGAGCCGGTCGAGGAGGACGGCGCCGCCGGGCGCGGCGGACCAGCCTTCGAGTGCCCGTTCGGCGGCGGCGTCGGCGGAGCCTCTGATGAGGGCTTCGACGCCGGTCTCCAGGGCGTCCCTGAGCCGGGCCTCGGGGGCCTGTCCGGTGAAGAAGCCGACGATCCGGTCGCGGAGCCAGCCGACCCGGCTCTCCAGGGAGCGCATGAGGTCGCCGGTGCCGATGAAGTCCTGCCAGCGGGCCAGCACCTCGCCGCGGAGCAGCGACCCGTCGCGCATGCCTTCGTCGAAGTCGGCCATCCCGCCCGCGTACGCGCCCGACACCACCTCGCGCAGGGTGCCGAACCCGGCTTCCTGCCGCTCGACCGCCCCGGCCAGCGCCGGGACGCGGGTGGCGAGGCTGTCGAGCGCGCCCGACAGCGTCTTCCGTACGACACGGGAGCGGGCGGCGGCGTCGGCGGCGAGCCCGGCGAGCCAGGCGCCGATCGGGGCGACGGTGCCGGCGGGCAGGCGGGCCTGTTCGGTGGGCAGCGCCGCCTCGGGCACGGTGAACAGGCGGGTGCCGGCGAGCCCGTTCTCGGCGAGCAGGCGTTCCAGGTCGCGGGTGACGGGCTCGGCGGCCTCGGGCGGCACGCGGTCGAGCACGAGGGAGAGGGCGGTGCTGCGTTCGCGGGCGGTACGCAGGAAGCTCCACGGCACCTCGTCGGCGTAGCGGGCGGCGGTGGTGACGAAGAGCCAGAGGTCTGCGGCGGCGAGGAGCTGGGCGGCCAGCTCACGGTTGGCGGCCACGACGGAGTCGATGTCGGGCGCGTCCAGCAGCGCCAGGCCGGGGCCGAGCGCGCCGGACGTCACGATCCGCAGGTCGCCGGGGCCGGAGCCGGTGGCGCGGGAGAGGCCGGGCAGCACGTTCTGGCCCATGAACCAGTCGCGGTCGGCCGGATCGGCGACCAGCGTCGGCACCAGCGTGGTGGGCCGCAGCACGCCCGGCTCGGTCACGTCGGCCCCGACGAGGGAGTTGACCAGCGTCGACTTGCCCGCGCCGGTGGAGCCGCCGACGACGGCGAGGAGCGGCGCGTCGATGGCGCGCAGCCGGGGCAGCAGGTAGTCGTCGAGCTGGCCGGTCAGCTCCTTCAGCGCGCGCCGGTCGCCGGCCGCCTCGCCGATCGCCAGCGGGAACAGGTCCCGGTCCAGCGACCCGCGCAACCTCTGGAGCGCGCTCAACAGGTCCACACGGTGTAGCTAGCCCGCAGGCGGCTCCCTTAACACGTACCCGACGCTGCGCAGCGTGTGGATGAGCCGCGGCTCCACGTCGTCGACCTTGCGCCGCAGGTAGGACACGTACGATTCGACCACCCCGGCGTCGCCGCCGAAGTCGTAGTTCCACACGTGGTCGAGGATCTGCGCCTTCGACACCACCCGGCCGGCGTTGGCCATGAAGTAGTGCAGCAGCTTGTACTCGGTCGGCGAGAGCCGCACCTGGCGGCCGGCCCGCCACACCTCGCGGGTCTCCTCGTCCAGCTCCAGGTCGGCCACCTTGAGCCGGCGCGCGGGCACGCCCTCGCCCTGGGTGCGGCGCAGCACGGCGCGGATGCGCGCCTGGACCTCCTCCAGGCTGAACGGCTTGGTCACGTAGTCGTCGCCCACCCGCAGCCCGGCGATCTTGTCTTCGGTGGCGTCGCGGGCGGTCAGGAAAAGCACCGGCGCGTCGATGCGCCGGGCCACCTCGAACCCGTCGAGGTCGGGCAGCATGACGTCGAGCACCACCAGATCGGGCCCGGCCCGCTTGGCGACCTCGACGGCCTCCTTGCCGTCGGCCGCGGTGATCACCTCGAATCCGGAGAACCGCAGGCTCGCCGAGAGCAGGTCCCTGATGCTGGGCTCGTCGTCCACCACCATGATCAGCGCCTCGGGTTTGCTCACATACCTAGAGTGACCCAGCTACCTGAGGAAACCCTGAACGCTCACTCCAGGGCGAGTGGGAGTTCGATGCGGAAGGTGGCGCCCTCGCCCGGGGCGCTCCTGGCGACGACGGTGCCGCCGTGCGCCTGCACGAGCGCCTGCACGATGGCCAGGCCGAGGCCGCTGCCGCCGTCCTCGCCCGAGCGGCTGCGGGATCGGGCGGAGTCGGCCCGGTAGAAGCGTTCGAAGACCCGGTCCACCTGGTCGGGGCTGAGCCCGGGCCCCTTGTCGGCCACCTCCAGGAAGACGGTCTCGTCGTCGGCGCCGACCCGTACCGTGATCGGAGTGCCCTCGTCGGTGTGGATGAGCGCGTTGGAGGTCAGGTTGCCGACCACCTGGCGCAGCCGCACCTCGTCGCCGGAGACGATGAGCGCGGCGCCGCCGACCACGTCCAGGTCGATCTGCCGGTCGGGGGCGAGGATGCGCGCCTCCTGCACGGCGTCGGCGGCGAGCGCGAGCATGTCGACGGGGCGCATCTTGAGTGGGCGCTGCTGGTCCACCTGGGCGAGCAGCAGCAGGTCGTCCACGAGCAGGCTCATCCGCCCGGCCGCGTTCTCGACCCGCTGCATCAACTCGGCGGGGTCGGCGCCGGGGTTCTGGCGGGCGTACTCGGCGAAGCCGCGGATCGAGGTGAGCGGGGTGCGCAGCTCGTGCGAGGCGTCGGTGACGAACTGCCGCATCCGGTCCTCGGAGCGCCTGGCGGCCTCCTCGGAGGCGGACCGGGCCGCGAACGCGCTCTCGATCTGCGCGAGCATCCCGTTGAGCGCCGCCGCCAGCCGTCCGACCTCGGTACGGGGGTCGCCGTCGGGCACCCGGCGGCCCAGTTCGCCCGCGGCGATGGTGCCGGCCGTGCGCTCGATCTCGACCAGCGGCCGGAGGCTGCGCCGCACGAGGGTGACGCCCACCACGGCCAGGATGAGCACGATGCCGCCGCCGCCCAGCAGTTCGATGAGGACGAGCCGCCGGGTGATCTCGTTGACCTCGGTCAGGTCGGTGGCGACCACGAACGTGCCGTAGGGGGTGGTGGTCTCACGCACCCGCCACTCGCCGTCGCCGCTGACGGCGGGCGCGGTGTACGTACCCGGGCCCGGGGAGTCCTCCAGCCGGGGTCCGGGCTTCAGGTCGACGTCGCGCTCGCTCTGGGTGGGGGTGAGCTTCCCGGACGGCTCCCTGATCAGCACGATCGTGTCCGACTCGATGAGCAGCGGCTTGTCGGCCGTGGGCCAGCCGCGCTCGCGCCGCTCGGCGTCGTTGACCAGCCGTTTCTGCACCCGTACGGAGATCAGGCCGACCTGGCTGTCGACCCGGTCCATGAGGTAGCCGTGCAGGACCGAGACGCTCACCACGCCGATGAACGACATGCCGATGCCGAGGAGCGCCAGCATCGACGTCATGAGCTTGACCCTGAGCGGCAACCTGCCCGCCATCACCGCTACCCGCCCGGTGGCAGTCGCAGGACGTACCCGACACCGCGCAGGGTGTGGATGAGCCGGGGGCTGCGGTTGTCGATCTTGCGGCGGAGCACCGACACGTAGGACTCGACGATGCCGACCTCGCCCCGGAAGTCGTAGTCCCACACGTGGTCGAGGATCTGCGGCTTGGACAGCACCCGGCCGGGGTTCGTCATGAAGTAGCGCAGCAGCTTGAACTCGGTCGGCGACAGCGCGATCGGGTGGCCGCCGCGCCACACCTCGTGGCTCTCCTCGTCCAGCTCTATGTCGGCGAACGTCAGCCTGGGCGGGGGCGGCTGGGCGTCCCCGCCGGTGCGGCGGAGCACCGCGTGGATCCTGGCGACGACCTCCTCCAGGCTGAACGGCTTGGTCACGTAGTCGTCGCCGCCGATGGTCAGCCCGCGGATCTTGTCCTCGGTCTCGTCTCGGGCCGTCAGGAACACCACGGGAGTGTGCATGCCGCCGCTCCGCATCCGCCGGACGATCTCGAAGCCGTCCACGTCGGGCAGCATGACGTCCAGCACCACGAGGTCGGGGCGTTGCCGTTGGACCGCGGCGACGGTGTCGGCCCCGCTCTTGGCGGTGGACACGTCGAAACCCGCGAATCTCAGGCTCGCGGCGAGGAGCTCCAGGATGTTCGGGTCGTCTTCAACGATCAGCAGGCGTGCTTCCATCATTATCAAGCATGCCCTCATCGGGAGAGTGCTGGGACAATTCCGGCAATGTGCTTGGCTATGGCCAGACTGGAGGTGGCCGCCGGAGAGGGCGCGTTCCGTACCAGGACGACGTTACCGTGGACGTCCACCGCGAAGTCGTCCACCAGCGAACCGTCCCGCGCCACCGCCTGCGCCCGCACCCCGCCCGGGGCCCGGCGCAGGTCATCGGCGGTGAGCTCGGGCACGTAGCGGCGGGCGGCCGCGGTGAAGGCGCTCTTGGCCAGCGAGCCGTAGACTTCCCGGACGCCGGTGCGCCAGTGGCGGCGGGCCATCCGGAGCGTGCCGGGCCAGGCGAGAATACGGTGAAAATCACGGAAATTCCGTCGGCTGTACCCCTCGTACGCGCCCGCCAGGACCGCGTTCGGCCCGACCAGGACCTCGCCGTCGACCCGCCGGGTGAGGTGCACGCCGAGGAACGGATAGCGCGGATCGGGCACCGGATAGATGAGCCCGCGCACCAGCTTCCGCGCCGCCCCGGCCAGCGCGTAGTACTCGCCGCGGAACGGCACCACCCGCACCTCCCCCGGCCGGCCCGCCATCGCGGCCACCGCGTCGGTGCCCAGCCCGGCGCAGACCACCAGCCGGTCGAAGGCGAACCGGCGCGTCCCGGCCACCACCTCCACCCCCCGGGACGTCTCCCGGATCCCCCTGACCGGATGCCGCACCCGTACCGAACCACCCAGCTCCGCCACGTCGAGCGCGAGCCGGCGCGCGACCGCGGGGAAGTCGGCGATCGCGGTGTGCGGCGAGTGGACCGCCGCCACGCCGACCGCGTGCGGCTCCACCTCGCGCAGCCCGAGCGCGTCCAGCTCGGTGATGCCGGGCACTCCGTTGGCCCTCGCCCGCTCGGCCAGCGCGGCCAGCCGGGGCCGCTCGGAGGCGGTGGCGGCCACCACCAGCTTGCCGACCTCCTCGTAAGGGAGCGCGTGCCGGGCGCAGTACTCCTTCAGCAGCGCCACGCCCTCCCGGCAGAGCCTGGCCTTGAGCGAGCCGGGCGGGTAGTAGATGCCCGCGTGCACGACGCCGCTGTTGTGGCCGGTCTGGTGGGCGCCGACCCGGCCCTCCTTCTCCAGCACGGTCACCTCGGCGCCCCTGGCCTCGGCCAGCTCGCGGGCGACGGCCAGGCCGACGATCCCGCCCCCCACGATTCCGATCTTCTCCGTCACGAGGCCAGTGTGCCTACTCCCGGAGCCCGGGCGCCATCGCGCGGCGCTCACCTCGGCATTCGGCCGCCAATCGAACGTGAGTACGATAGGGAGCATGTACGTCCCGCCCGAATGGCCCGCGGAGGTGCGCCCGCCGAGCGTGCCCGACTGGGAGCGGTCGGCCGTCGCCTGGCTCCTCGACGCGGTCCCGCCCGACTACCGGGCCTACCAGGTGCTGAGACGCCACCCGGTCGCGCTGGCCCGGATGGCCCGCCATCACGTCGACTCCGCGGTGGAGGCGGCCCGCGCCGGCTACCGGGGGGCGGCGGTCGAGCTCAAGGGCCACCTGCCGCCGCACGCGATCGAGGCGGTCCTCGACACCTACCGGCAGGAGGGCCCCCGCCTGGTCCGCCTGTCCCGCTCGATCGAGGCCGTCGAGCGCGCCCTGCGCGGCGACCTGTTCACCGCGCGCCGCTAGCCTCAGCGCGTGATGCGGGCCAGGAACACGATGCCGCCGATCGCCAGCGCCGCCGCGCCCAGCCAGATCAGCACGTTCAGCCCCGTCAGGCCCTGCGGCTCGGCGGCGGCCTCGGTGCGCTCCGGCTCCGGCCGCGCCGACGGCGTCGGCGTCTCCTGCGTAGGCAGCGGCACCCGGTAGACGGGGCTGCGCTCCCCCTCCGACCCGGTCAGCAGCGCCGTGCCGTCTCTGGTGTACGCGATGGACTCGGCCTGCTGGAGCTCCGGCATCCGCACCTTGGCGATCACCTCGCCGGACGGCTTGTAGAGGGTCGCGGAGAAGTACGTGCGGATCACGTACGACGACCCGTCGGGCGCGTAGGCGGCGTCGGTGGCCATGATCGGCGCGCTGCCGACCCGCCGCAGCGTGTTGATCCTGTCGGTACGGAGCTTCTTCGGCGCGGCGTAGACCGAGCCGACGAACTCCTTGGTCACCACGTAGAGCCGCCCGGTCCGGGGGTGGACCATGATGCCCTCGGCGTTCCTGGCCCCGTCGGCGTACCGGAAGCGGTAGCGGACGGCGGAGAGCGTGGCGTCGGCGAGCTTGCGCGGCTCCATCACCTTGTAGATGGAGATGTCCGGCCAGGCCCCGTCGAGGTTGTCGCCGATGTCGGCGAACCAGAGCACCCCGCGCCCGGTCTTGGGGTCCTTGACGGCCGCCATGGCCTCCCAGTCGCGCGCCTCGGCGTTCCCCAGCCGGAAGGTCGCCTTCGTCCGGCCGTCGCCGCCGACCGCGTAGAACACCGGCTCGGCCGAGCTGTCGTTGTGGGTGTAGTAGATGTCGTCGTGGGTGGGCGAGACGGCCAGGCCGCTGGACTCGGTGATGGCCGGATCGCGGAACCTGAACAGCAGCTCGGCGTCGTCGGCCGCGGCCGGCGACGGCGGCAGCAGAGCCAGCGCGGCCAGCGCCACCGCGAGCACCCTGATCAGCAGTCCCCCCACGCCCGCCATCATGCCCCACCGGCTTCTCAGGCGGAGTCCCTGGGATGCTCCGGCTGACTTCCTGGATAGCGGGCATCGGCCTCGGCTACCTCGTCCTGGTGCTGGTCGCCCTCACGGCCGCACACCTGGCCGGGTTAGGCTCGACAGTCCCGACGCCCCCGTGGTCTGGCTGATCACCGTCATCGCCGCCTAAGCCCTCGAACGGCGCGACAGCCGAGGCCCGGCGGAGGTCGCCCTCCGCCACCTGATCGGCAAGCCCGAGGTCACTCGCGAGGGCTGAGTGAGGATTGGTCGCACCGCTTCACGGTCTTGTCCTGGGCCGCCTCGGCCTCTTCCGGGGCCATCGCGGTGCTGCTCGTGACCACCGTCGCCAGGCCGGGAGCGTACATGTAGCCGCCGATCACATGCCAGGAGCCGGGCACCGACGCGACCGTCTCGCCGTCGCGGTCATCGCCGGGGTCCTCGATGACGAACTTCCCGATGTTCACCTCACGCTCCCGCAGCAGCGCCCGCATCTCTCCGACGGTCTTGTTGACGTGGGGGACGCAGTGCAGGGGCTCGCCCTTGGCGTCGATCGAGGTGATGCTCATGTACTCCTCCCCGGGCCTGGCCTTGCGGCCGACGGTCACGTCGGCCGTGCCCTGGAAGCCGACCGGGATCTTCACGCCGATGGCGCAGCCGTCGAGCCGGTCGCACGGGCCGGGCGGGTAGATTCCCTTGATATCGGTGAGGTACTTCTTGTCCGGGCCGGTGGGCTGAACCTGCCCCTCGAAGGCGGCGGTGGCCGGCACCACGCGCAGGCTGATGTCCAGCCCGGCAGCACGCAGTTGCGCCTCGTACTTGCCGGGGTCGGCGTACAGGTCGTTGATCTTGATGACGTGGTAGCCGGCCTCGCGCTTGATGTCGAGGGCCTGCGCCACCGCCGGTCCGGTGCCCGAGGGGACCACCGAGTTCAGGGCGACGACCGTGACACCGGCCAGGGCGATCGTGGACACCGCGGTACGCAGCCGCGGCAGCGTCACCCGGCGCCGGGCCGCCGGAGCGGGCGAGGTGGCCATGATCTGGTGCATCAGGTCGCGCGCGCCCTCACCGGGGGCGGGGGCGGGCTCGGGAGCGAGCCGGGCGACGATCGCGTCGATGTCGGTGGTGCTGGTGGAGGTCATCGCTGTCCTTCCGCGAGGGCGACGGCGCGCCCGCCGTACGTGGTCAGGTCGAGGTCGGCGGCGGCCAGTTCGCGGGCCAGCCGCTTGCGTGCGCGGTGCAGGCGGAGGCGCACGGCTCCGCGCGACGTGCCGAGCACGGTCACGATCTCGGCGATCTTCAGCCCCTCCCAGCCGACCAGCGCGAGCAGTTCCCGGTCGTCGCTGGAGAGGCGCCGGAACGCCTGGTGGGCCGCGTCCCCGGTGTGGTCGGTATCGGAGGCGGCCCAGGTGGCGGCCTCGTGGCGGAGCCTGGCGGCCAGGGCGGAGCGGCGCTCCTGCGCCCGGTGGTGGTTGGCCAGGACCCGCCGGGCCGTGCCGTACAGCCAGAGCCTGGCCTCGTCGCCCGGCGGCACCTCGGGAAGGCGGCGCCAGGCGGCGGTGAACGTCTCCGCGATCACATCGGCGATGTCGTCGGGAGAGTCGGTCCGCCGTTTCACATAGGTGGCGATGGCCTGGTAGTGATCCAGATAGAGCGCCTCGAAGCGCTGCTCGGGATCAGGAGGCACTTTTCGAGTGGTGAACACACCCCAGCAGATGTCCGGATAAGTCGTTTCGTTTCACCCGATACTCACAAGCGCCCGAGTCTCGTCTCCGACCCGCCGCAGACCGGGCAGACGACGAGGGGCGCGTCCGCGCAGAGCAGCGTCTCACACACCGCGCACCGCCCTTCGAACGCCAACCGCCCACGCTTCTTGCGCTCCCCCAGCACGCGAGCCACCGCCCGGTGCCGCCACGCGGGAGCCTTCCGCTTCGGGGCGGGGCCGGGCACCGCGAGGAACAACCGCGCCTCGCCGCGCGCCGAGTGCCCGTACGGGAAACGCCCGGCCAGCACCTCGGCCAGCACGTCCCGCAACCGGTCATCGGGCAGGGCCAGCAGGTGCGGCAGAAGCCGGTCGACGGTGGCACGCGAGACGGCGTCGCGCAGCTCGCGCAGGGCAGGCTCCCCCTCCGGAGTCTCTTCGCTCATGTCAGGTACGCCGGCTCGCCGCAGAGCGGGCAGCGCACGTGCTTGCGGCTGCTTGCCAAGGACACCTGGCATCCCGCGCAGGAGCCGTGCTGGACCAGTCCCCAGTCGACATCGAGCGGGTCGTCGTAGTGCTCGGGGTCCGGGTGGGCGACGGCGGTGTAATCGGTCCGGCCGCTCCACTGCCCGCTGACCGGGTCACGCTCGCGGGAGGACACGGCCATGAAGTAGCGCTCCTCGCCCCGCTGCTCGAAGACCTGCCGCAGCAGGTACATGAGCCACTCGTCCGGCAGCGACCGCAGGTGCGTGACAAGCTCGTACGGGGACATATCCCGATGATCCCAGCCACCGGGGGCCTATACCCCGGTAACGACACCGACCCGGGCACTGTGCCGATGAAACCCCGTGCCCTGGAGGAGGGCGAGCAGCCCGTTCCCGGCCAGCACTGCGGCCCAGAGTCCGGTGACACCCCAGGTCGCGGCCACGGGGACGGCGGCCAGGGCGAGCAGCCCGTACCCGGTGGCGAAATACGCCAGGCTCGCCCCCGTACGCTTCAGCCCCGTCAGCCCGAACCCCTGCACGGCCTGGACGGCGTCGGCCAGCGCGGCGAGCAGCATCAGCGGCAGGAGCGCCAGCGCCACGGCCCGCACGGCGGGATCGCCGGTGAACAGCCCCAGCACCGGGCCGCCCAGCGTCAGCAGCGCCAGCGCGAACAGGCTCAGCCAGCGCGCGTCCCGCAGCACCGGCAGCACCGCGTCCGGATCGTCGCGGTGCGGGGCGACGAACGGCGCGAGCCCGCGTAACGCGCCCGCGACGGCGGTGGCGGCCGGGCTGAGCACGGCGGTCATGACGGCGAAGGCGGCCAGGGTGACGGTGGCGTGCCGGCCGAGCATCGCGGTGACCACCAGCGACCCGAGCAGGGTGGTGACCATGGACAGGAACAACGGCGCGGAGGCGCGCACCAGCCCCGAGAACACGATGTCGACCCTATGGCCTGGAGCACACTCCAGGTCCTTAGTGTGAATCCATGGACTATGTGCACCTCGGACGCAGTGGCCTCGAAGTCAGCCCTCTCTGCCTCGGCACGATGAACTTCGGCCCGCACACGTCGGAAGAAGACTCTTTCGCGATCATGGACAGGGCCCACGAACTCGGTCTCAACTTCTTCGACACGGCCGACGTCTACGGCTGGAAGAAAGGCGAGGGCCTCACCGAGAACATCATCGGCCGGTGGTTCGCGCAGGGAGGCGGCCGGCGCGAGAGGACGGTCATCGCCACCAAGGTCTACGGCGACATGGGCGACTGGCCCAACGAGCGCAGGCTGTCGGCGCTGCACATCCGCCGCGCCTGCGACGCCTCGCTCAAGCGGATGCAGACCGACTACATCGACATCTACCAGGCGCACCACATCGACCGGAACACGCCGTTCGACGAGTTCTGGGAGGCGATGGAGGTGCTGCGCCAGCAGGGCAAGATCCTGTACGTGGGATCGTCGAACTTCGCCGGCTGGCACATCGCCAAGGCGCAGGAGTCGGCGGCCCGGCGCGGCTTCTTCGGCCTGGTCAGCGAGCAGAGCCACTACAACCTGCTGACCAGGACGGTGGAGCTGGAGGTGCTGCCCGCCTGCCAGGACTACGGCCTGGGCGTCATCCCCTGGAGTCCGCTCGCGGGCGGCCTGCTGGGCGGCGTGCTCCGTAAGATCGACAAGGGCCGCTCGGCGTCCGACCGCATGCTCACGGAGCTGGAGAAGCACCGCGACAAGATCGAGCGGTACGAGAAGCTCTGCGACGAGCTGGGCGAGGACCCCGCGCACGTCGGGCTGGCCTGGCTGCTCAAGCAGCCGGCGGTCACCGCGCCGATCATCGGCCCGCGCACGCTGGAGCAGCTCGACGGCACCATGCGCACCCTGGAGATCAAGCTGGACGACGAGGCGCTGGCCAAGCTGGACGAGATCTTCCCGGGCCGCCGCACCGCGCCGGAGGACTACGCCTGGTAGGGGGTCAGGTCACCAGCGCGCCGACGATCACGATGAGCATGAGCAGGCCGAGCACCAGCGGCAACAGCCACGAACGAGGACGGTCCACGCCCTGGAGCCTAGCCCGGCTCGGCGGGTGCGAGCGCCCAGGAGCCGAGTGACTCGTACCTCACCCGCGGCCCCGGCTCGCTCTTGAACAGCTCGATCGTCTCCGCCCGCCAAGGCGAGCCGGTGAACCCGGCCAGCGCGTCGACCAGCGGGCGCAGGTCGGTCTCGGCCTTGGCCCTGGCGAGCGTCAGGTGGGCGTGGAAGCGCTTCTCGTCGGTGTGCGCGGCGCCTGCCCGGCGGCCGGCGGCCCTCACGGAGTCGGCCAGCCGGGCCATCGAGTCGCCCGACAGGCCCGCCCAGAACACCCGCGCCCGCCGCACGGACGAGAACGCGCCGAACCCCGTGAACGCCAGGGCCGGGACGGGGTGGCGGCGGGCGGCGCGGCCCAGGCGGGCGCACAGATCAGGTAGCGCCCGCTCGGGCACCTCGCCGAAGAAGGCCAGCGTGACGTGCCAGGTGGCGCGCTCCGGCCAGCGCAGCCCCGGGACCTGCCCGGCGTACGGGGCGATCGCGCGTTCGAGCTCGTCCAGCACCTCGTCGGGCGGCACCACCGCCGCGAACAGCCTCATGCCCCCAGTCTGTCGCGACTCAGACGGTGGCCGGAACGGGCCTGCGCCGCCGCGCCACCCGGCCGGTTATCAGCCTGGTGACCAGGACGGCCAGCGCCGTGCCCGCGAGCACGAACACGCCGGTGAGGACCGCGCCCGCTCTCGGCCCGCCGATCTCCGACAGCCAGCCCACCAGGGACGCCCCGATGGGCGCGCCGCCGACGAAGACCAGCACGTAGATCCCCATGACGCGGCCGCGCATCTCCGCCGAGGTGGCGAGCTGGACGGCGGCGTTCGCCGCGGTGTTGACCGTGATCAGCGCGATGCCCGCGGGCACCAGCAGCGCCAGGTAGACGAAGTAGGACGGCGCCAGCCCCGCCACGACCTGGAACAGCCCGAACCCGATCGCCCCGGCGAACAGCGTCCGGCGAGAGATCGAGACCCGCCGCGCGGCCAGCAGCCCTCCGGCGAGCGCGCCGACGGCGAACATGCTGGAGGCCAGTCCGAACGAGCTCGCCCCCGCCTTGAACTCCTCGCGGGCCATCAGCGCGATCGACATGGAGAACGCCTGCGAGAACATCGACACGAAGGCGATCAGCAGGATCGGCATCAGCAGCTTCTCGTGGCGTGCCACGTACTTCAGGCCCTCGCGGAGCTGCCCCTTGGCCCGGGGCACCGGGTCGGACGGATACAGCTCCGACTTGCGCATGAACACCAGGCTGGAGATGACCGCCGCGAACGTGGCCGCGTTGATCAGGAACAGCGGGCCGGTGCCGCCGAGCACGTAGATGAGCATGCCGGCGACGGCCGGGCCGACGACCCTGGCCAGGTTGAAGCTGGAGCTGTTGAGCGCGATCGCGTTGGGCAGGTCGTCACGGCCGACCATCTCGACCACGAACGCCTGCCGGGTCGGCACCTCGACACAGGAGATCATGCCGAGCGTGAAGGCCATCACGTAGACGTGCCACACCTGGGCGGCACCGGTCACCGTGAGCACGCCGATCGCCAGGGCCAGCGTGGCCATCAGGGTCTGCGCGGTGATCAGCAGCGGGCGCTTCGGGTAGCGGTCGGCCAGCACCCCGCCGAACATGCCGAACAGCAGCATCGGCAGGAACTGCAGCGCGGTCGCGGTGCCGAGGGCAGCCGCGCTGCCGTTGGTCAGGTCGAGGATCAGCCAGTCCTGGGCGGTGCGCTGCAGCCAGGTTCCGACGTTGGAGACCGCGCCGCCGATGGCGAACATGCGGTAGTTGCGGATCTTGAGCGACCGGAACATCCCGGCCTTGGGTTCGTCGGGCTCTAGATCCGGCTGAGCTTCTCCAGAATCGGAGCCGCCTGACGGAGAATCGTCCGCTCCGCCGGCGACAGTTCCTTGAGCTGCCGGGTCAGCCACGCTTCCTTGCGCGCCCGCTCCTCTTTCAGGAGCTTCTTGGCGGCCTCGGTCACGGTCACGGTCACCTGGCGCCGGTCGGTCGGGTGGGGGCTGCGCGAGACCAGTCCGCGTTCCTCCAGCGCGGCGATCACGCGCGTCATCGAGGGCGGCTGCACCTTTTCGAGCTCGGCCAGTTCGCCAGGGGTTATCCCACCGTGCCGATCCACGGCGGCGAGGGTCGCGAACTGCGTCGGGGTCAGCGAGTGAACCGCCGCCTGTCTTCGCAGCCGCCTGTTGAGCCTGGCCAAGGAGACGCGCAGCGCCGAAGCCAGACCCGCGTCGCTTCGCAGGTCCATCTGATACTGAGTTCTTGTTAGCACGAGTCATTACCTTTGCTAACTATAGCCAGTGGCAAAGAATTTCCAAACCGGCTGTCGTCTCACCTGGTGATACCCGACGGGCCGCCGTCCTCGCGGACGACGGCCCGTACCGGGATTGTCAGAGCCCGAGCATGACCCTGATCGGGCCGAGCGCGAAGTAGAGCACGAACAGCGCCGCGACCGCCCACATCAGCGGGTGGATCTCCCGCGCCTTGCCGCGGACGACCTTGATGAGCACGTACGCGACGAAACCGGCGCCGATACCGTTCGAGATCGAGTACGTGAACGGCATGAGCACGATGGTGAGGAACGCCGGGATGGCGATCTCGTAGTCGTTCCAGTCGATCTCCCGGATCGAGGTCATCATCAGGAAGCCGACCACCACCAGGGCGGGCGCCGCCGCCTCGTACGGCACGATCGTCACGAGCGGCGCGAAGAAGACCGCCACCAGGAACAGCGCACCGGTCACCACGCTGGCCAGGCCCGTCCGCGCGCCCTCCCCCACGCCGGCGGCCGATTCGACGTAGGTGGTGTTGGACGAGACCGAGCCCGCGCCGCCGACGACGGCGCCGAGCGAGTCGACGAGCAGGATCTCCCGGGTACGCGGCAGCGTCCCGTCCTCCTTGACCAGGTTCGCCTGGCGGCCGACGCCCACGATCGTGCCCATCGTGTCGAAGAAGTCGGTGATGAGCAGCGTGAACACGAACAGCGTGGCGAGCAGCAGCCCGGCCGAGCTGAAGGCGCCGAACGGGTCGAACTCGGTGAACAGCACGAGCGGGTTGTGGAAGCCGAAGATCTCAGTGGGCCAGGCGGGGACGTTGAGCTGCCAGCCGCCCGGGTTCTCCTCCGAGGCGGCGCCGGATCCGGTGAGCGCCTCGACGACGATCCCCAGCAGGGTGGTGCCGACGATGCCGACCAGGATGGCGCCCTTGACCTTGCGCGCCACCATGGCGGCGGTGGCGAGCAGGCCGACGACGAACACGAAGATCGGCCAGGAGGCCAGGTTGCCCCCGATGCCCATCTCCAGCGGCGCGCCCGCGGCCACCCGGCGCACGAAGCCGGCGTCCACGAAGCCGATCAGCGCGATGAACAGGCCGATGCCCACGCTGATCGCGGTCTTGAGCTGGGACGGGATCGCCCGGAAGACCGCCACCCGGAGCCCTGTCAGCACCAGGATGCCGATCACGATGCCCTCCAGGAAGATCAGGCCCATGGCCTCTTCCCAGGTCATCAGCGGCGCGATGTTGAACGTCACGAAGGCGTTCAGGCCGAGCCCGGCCGCCAGCGCGAACGGCACCCGGGCGACCACGCCCATCAGGATGGTCAGGAGCCCGGCCACGAACGCCGTGCCGGCGGCGACCAGCGCCACCTTGGGCTCGGTGCCGTCGCCGATCACCTCGCCCTGGATGTCCTTACCGTGGGCGATGATGATCGGGTTCAGCACCACGATGTACGCCATGGTGAAGAACGTGGCCAGGCCGCCGCGCACCTCGCGCGAGATGGTCGAGCCGCGTTCGGTGATGGAGAAAAACCGATCTATAGCGGTACGAGAGTCATTCACGTGGCGAACTGTGACACTTCGTGATGATTTGTCAAAAGTGCTGGTAACCGTATCGAGATGGGATTGGAAGCTAGGCTGGATGCTGTGACGCAGCAGTGGCACCCCGACCCCGAGCCGATCAAGACCAACGACACCGCCGCCGTCGCCGTCGGCACCGGTCTGTGGGCGCTCGCCCTGATCGCCCTCCTGATCTTCCCGCCCGCCCCGGAGAACTCCTGGTGGATCTGGACCTGCCTGACCGGCGTGGGCTTCGGCCTCATCGGCCTGCTGGTCGTCCGGCGGCAGCAGCGCACCTGACATCTGTCATCTTCCGGATTTCACGGAAGTCACCTCTAACTGCTGTTTCCTTCCACTATCTGGCCGGACGCCCGCTCTCCCATGCTTGAGGACATGAAGAAGACCCTGTTCACCTCTCTCGTGCTCGCCCTGGCGGTGACCGGCTGCGCCGGAGCCGAACAGCCGGCGGCAGAGCTGACCGGGGGGCCGACCGGGGGGCCGAGCGCGGAGCCGGCCGCGACCGACACCGGAGCGGTGGCCTGGGCCGCGTGCACCGACCTCATCGGCCCCGACGGCAACACCATGCCCCCCGACCCCGCCCTCGAATGCGGCACCCTCACCGTGCCGCTCGACTACGACCAACCGGACGGCGAGACCATCGACCTCGCGCTCATCCGGATCCAGGCCGCCGGCGACCGGATCGGCTCGCTCGTGTTCAACTTCGGCGGGCCCGGAGGGTCCGGCGTCGACACGCTGGGACGTGCCCGGCAGGCCTTCGCCGGCCTCGGCGGCAGCTACGACCTGGTCAGCTTCGACCCGCGCGGCGTCGACAGGAGCGCGGGCGTCAAGTGCGGCGGCAAGGTCGAGGAAATGCTCTCGATGGCCTCCGGCGAAGACCCCGACAAGGTCTCCCGCGAGTTCGCCGCCGCCTGCGAGAAGGACTCGGGCAAGGTCCTCCCGCACGTCGGCACCCTCGACGCCGCCCAGGACCTCGACCGCATCCGCGACGCCCTCGGCGACGACAAGCTCAACTACTTCGGGCTCTCCTACGGCACCCACCTCGGCTCGGTGTACGCCACCAAGTTCCCCGACAAGGTCGGCCGGTTCGTCCTCGACGCCGCCTACGACCCGAACGTCACCTTCGAAGAGCGGGCGCTCACCCAGGTCAAGGGCTTCGCCGACGCCTTCGACGCGTTCGCCGAGAACTGCGTCGCCCAGGGCTGCGACCTCGGCAAGACCCCCGACGCGGTCCGCGACACGGTCGAGAAGCTCCTCGACGGCCTGCAGTCCAAGCCACTCAAGGTCGGCGACCGGCAGCTCACCAACGGCCTGGCCCAGTTCGCCGTGATCACCCCGCTGTACGCCAAGGCCACCTGGCCGCTGCTGGAGCAGGGCGTCGCGGCCGCGGTCAAGGGCGACGGCACCGTCCTGCTCTCCCTGGCCGACACCTACACCGGCCGCCGCGCGGACGGCACCTACTCGACCGCCATGGCCAGCCAGCAGGCCATCACCTGCGCCGACACCGCCGAGCGCCCCTCGGCCGCCGACACCGCCGCGCTCAACGAGAAGATCAAGAAGATCTTCCCGATGCTGGCCGCCGAGGACGTCTCCACCGCCTGCGCCCACTGGCCCGCCGAGGGCGACGACCAGGCCAAGCACATCGACGCCACCGGCTCCGACCCCATCGTCGTCATCGGCGGCAAGGGCGACCCCGCCACCCCCTACGAGTGGGCGGAGTCGCTGACGGCGCGGCTCAAGACCGGTGTCCTGGTCACGTACGAGGGTGAGGGGCACGGCGCCTACCTGAGCGGCAGCGCGTGCGTCATGCGCATGGTGGACGCCTACCTCCTCAAGGGCACGCTCCCCGAGTCGGGCGCGAGCTGCCCCGCGGCGTGATGTCGCTTTCCGTCCGAATCGTCCTCGGGTCTTCCTCTTAAGAGCTGAAAGCCTTTTGGGGAAACCCCTCGGGCCCGGGCGCCGTTAGCAAGCCTTCGGCCTGCCCGACCCGCCGTAGTTCCGGAGAACAGGGTCCGTAGCGGGCGTGTGTCCGGTCGCCACACGCCCGCCGTTCAGGACCTCAAGACAGACCCGCCTTCAGCCCTCAGGTCAGGTCCGCTTCGGCCAGGAGGAGGGGGACCGCCGACGGGTCGTGGAGCATGGCGGCGACCGCCAGCCGGTCGTTCCACTGGCCGGTGGCCCAGGCCAGACCGCGGGCCAGCCCGTCGAGGCCGGTGCAGTGGACGGCCCCCTCGTAGAAGCGCCACGCGCACGGCACCCCGTCGACCAGCAGCTTCTCGTGCTCGACGTAGGTCTCGGGAGCGGTCGGGAGGAGAGAACGCACCTGGGGCGGCACCTGCCGGACCTCGCCGGAGGTGGTGACGTCGCCCGCGGCCACCTCGCCGGCGAGCGGCAGGTCGAGCAGCTCCGACAGCGCCTCCGCCAGGTCGTACGGGGCGAGCACCAGCGGCCGGTCGGTGACCAGCTGCAGCAGGTCGGGCGCCTCCACCACGACGACGTCCTCGGCGTCGGCCACCACGATGTCGCCGCCGAGCACGGCCCGCACCCGGGACGGCGGCGCCACCCGCTCCGGGTCGACCGCCGCCAGCGCCATCCACAGCGCCCGCAGCTGGGCCCGGTCGACCTCGATCGACTCGTCGGCCATGAGGTCGAGCAGTTCCTCCGGCCCGCCGTGGGAGTCGAGCAGCTCGGTGAGCGTGCTGCGCACGCCCAGCATCGCCAGCGCCCCCTCGTCGAGCCCTTCCGGCGCGTCCTCGTACAGGCCCTGCAGCAGCGGGTCGGCGCCCGGCAGCCGCAGCTCCAGCGGCCGGCGCCCGCCCAGCACCGGGTGGTGGGACAGCCACCAGGCGGTGTAGGAGGGCACCTCGACGCCCTCGATCCGCAGCGGGTGGAGCGCGGCCCGCAGCGGCGGCCGGGTCAGCAGCCGCAGCGCCGCCGGCCAGTCGGCGACCAGCTCCAGGTCGCGCACCGCGGTGAACTCGGGCACCACCGGCGGCACGTCCAGGTCGGGCAGCAGGTCGAGCACGTAGTCGAGCCAGTCTTCCTCGCCGTCGAGGTCGTGGTCGCACTCGTCACGGTCGAGCAGCACGTCGGAGTCGTGCACGACGGCGAACCCGTCGAGCACGCCGACCGCCTCCAGCACCCGCGGCCCGTACGTCTCTTCCAGCTCGCGCGCGGCCACCCCGAGATGGGTGTCGGGCTCCAGCAGCCCCGCCAGCGCCCCGTCGGCCAGCATCAGCTCACCCGCCGGGTAGAGCTCGCCGTCGGCGCCCGGCAGCGCCAGCTCGGCCAGCCAGGGCGCCTCGCCCGGCGCCAGCCCGGCCGCCTGGACCAGGGAGAGCACGGCGCGGGCGACCGGCTCGGGGTCGGGGCTGTCGAGCGACTGGGCGACGGCGGTCCTGGTGGTCGGGTCCTCCAGGATGGTGCGCGGGGTGGCCTCGGCGGCGCCCAGCCGCAGCAGCGCCGGGTGGGCGGCCTCCGGATGCACGATGCGCAGCCCCAGCGGCGTCAGGTCGAGCCCGGACCCGCCGTCGGTCATGATCAGCGTGCCGCGCGGGCCGCGCACCAGCCGCCCGTCGGCCAGCGGCACCGGCAGCGCCCCCAGCGACTCGGGATCGTCGGCGGGCAGCACCTCGTACAGCGAGCGCCACCACGACGGCTCGCGCCCCTCCACCGCCTCTCCCGACAGCAGGTCGACCACCTCGGACAGCTCGACCCTGCGCACGCCCAGCGAGGCCATCGCGGGGTGGCGGGACGGCCAGCCGGCGGGCAGCAGCCCGGGGACGAACGCGGCGACCGCGCCGAGCAGCTCGCTCGACCCGGACACCACGGCGGCCTCGCGGCCCGCGACCACCCAGCCGTCCTCCCCCGGCTCCTGCGGCGGATGCTCGACCCGCCATTCGGCGTCGGGCTCGTAGACCTCGGCGTCGGCGAACGAGGGCGTCTGCACGGCGGGCGCGGGCGCCGACAGCGCGGGCAGCAGCGGCGTGTCAGGCAGCCGCTCCAGGATGGCGCGCCGGACGCGCGCGTCGAGCTCGCCCTTCCCCATGTACGAGGGGACCAGGTCGAGCAGCTTGGGCGTGCGCGGCAGCTCCTTCAGCAGCCGGATGTAGGCGTCGGCGGCCCGATCCACCAGGAAGTCGGCGAGCGGCCCCTTGGCCGCGTGGCGGCGGTCGGTGGCCATCGGGAACGACGCGATGAGCAGCGCGGGCAGGTCGACGGGCTCGTCGCTGGGCGTCGGGGCGTGCACGACCGGCGGCACCGCGCCGGGCAGCGGCCCCGGCTCGCCGGTCTCGGTCACCGGGACCGCCCAGCGGACCGACCAGTAGGGGCGGGCCCGCTCCTCGGTGGGCCGGTCGGCGAACAGCTCGGCCACCTGCTCGTTGGAGAACCGCCCGGACTCGGAGACGACGTGCCAGCCGTCGTCGGTGACCGTGCGGGTCTCGCCCTCGACGTCGATCTCGATCGCGGTCAGCGCGGGCATGCCCAGCGGCAGCGCCGGGCTCGTCTCGTCGAGCAGGCGCCGGACGACCCGGACCGTCTCCTCGTCCTTCAGCGGGAGCCGCACCACGGTGTCGAAACCCTCGGGCACGTCGAGCGGCTCGGACGCGAACGGCAGCCGCAGCAGCGGCACGTGACCGGAGCGGGCGGCCAGCTCGTCCGCGAGCTCCGGCACGGCGGCGACCAGCTCGGCCGTCTCCGCCCGCGACCAGCGCACCGAGGCGGAGTCGCGCGAGCCGATGGCCGGCTCGTCGGAGAGCGTCACCACCGCCGCGAACCCGACGCCGAACCGGCCCGCGGTGCCCGTCTCGTCGCGCTTGCCGGACACCCGGAGCGTGGCCAGGCTCTCCACGCCGGTCGCGTCGAGCGGCGCGCCGGTGTTGGCGGCCGTCAGCACGGACCCGCGCAGCGTCAGCCTCAGCACCCCGGGCACGCCCGCGCGCAGCGCCGCGTCCGCGGCGTTCTGCGCCAGCTCCACGATCAGCCGGTCGTGGTAGCCGCCGAGCGCGAAGTCCTCCTCGGCGTTGGCGTCCTCACGGAACCTGGCGGGCGACGCCGTCCACGCGGCGAGCACGGCGGCTCGCATGCGGTCGGTGCCAAAGGTGTCGGTCATCGGTCACGATCCTGGGGTCGAACGGTACGGGGGCCACCGTAGGTTAGCGGCCCGCACCGTCAGGAACGGCACCGTCGGGAACCGCACCGGCGGAGGCCCCACGGTCAGGAACGCGTCAGGAATGCCCCAGCTCCTCGGAGTCGGCCTCCCCGACCGAGCCGGCCTCCTCCTCCATCAGGTCGAAGCCCAGGTCGTCGAGGATGGGCACGGCCTGCTCGACCGGTGGCGGCAGCACCGCGGCCTCCGAGTGCGCGCCGCACCCGTGGTCGGCGGAGACCACCTTGCCGTCGTCGGGCGCGTACTCGTTAGTGCAGACTCCGAACATCTGCCGGAGCCCACCCGACAGCAGCCAGTAGAAGCCGCAGGTGGAGCACTGCGCGGGAGCGGCGTGTGCGATCGGCGTGTGCGGCCCGTGCTCGCCGGAGTGCCAGCGTTTGGCCGTCCGGTCTCTGCCGATGGCCGAGAGCACACGGGCCCGGCCCAGGCCGTACTCGAAAATCGTCTGCCGCTCCACCTCGTCGTCGGTCTCGACGAACCCCGGCACCAGCCGGTCGTCGTCCTCCGGGGTGGGCAGCAGGTCGCCGACGCCCAGGTCGCCGGGGCGCAGGCGTTCGCTCCAGGGCAGCCACTCGGGAGCGAGCAGCGCGCCGGGGCCTGGCAGCAGGACCGCCTCGCTGACCGTCACCTTCCGTGCCCGCGACGCCCGCACGACGGTGACGGCCCACCGCCAGCCGCGGTAGGCGCGGTCCTGACAGGCGAAGTAGTGGGTGACGACCCGGTCACCCTCGCTCTCGTAACCCAGGTGCTCGCCGGGCTCGCCCGGCCGCGCCAGCTCCTCGGCTGCCTCGCGAGCCAGGTCTACGGCTTCGGCGCATGCCTTGTCGGGAGCTGCGGAGCGGGTCCTGGCACGGCTCATCGGCCTGCCTCCGCCGAAAGGTGCTGTTCGCTCACGCTTTCATTCTCACCCATGCCCGTGCATGCCGGGGCCGAGTAAGCGGCATTCCCCCCGAAGTCCACCAGGAAACCTCGCCCCTGTCACCCTCCCCGCGAGATCTGCAGACCGTTTCCCCGAGCGCCGCACGCGAGGGACAGGTCAGAAACCTGGCCACCGTCACCCCCGGCGGGGTCTACCAGACCGCCGCACGCGAACCTCGCCCCTGTCACTCTCTCGTGAGATCTACCAGACCGTTTCCCGGGGCGACGTACGCGAGGGACAGATGTCGACAAGAGGTGCAGAACACAGGGTGAGGGTTGGCGGGGCGATCGGGTAAGACTGGTAGGCGTGGAGGGTGGCTGGGAGCGCGCACGCGACCTCTCCCGGCGTGCGGGGCGCGGCGTCGCCGACGCGGGCCGGGCAGCCGCCCGCGCGGGCAAGGCGACCGCGGGCGGCACCGTCCGCGCCGGGAAGGCCACCGCGGGCGCGGCGCGCGCGGTCGGCCGGGCCACCCGCCGCCTCACCCACGCCGGCGGCGCCGACCGCACCGGCCTGGGCCGGCTGATCGAGCTCACCGCGAGCCACAGCGCCGGTGACACTCTCGTCACGGTCGCGCTGGCCGGCACCGTCTTCTTCGGGGTGCCCGTCGGCGAGGCCCGCGGCCCGGTGGCGCTCTACCTGGTCATCACGATGCTGCCGTTCGCCCTGCTGGCGCCGTTCGTGGGGCCGATCCTCGACCGGTTCCGGTCCGGCCGGCGCTACGTCATGGCGGGCACGCTGTTCGGCCGCGGCCTGCTCTGCTTCGCGATGGCGGCGGCGGTCGGCCCGCAGGACCTGCTGACGCTCTTCGCGGGCGCGCTGGGCGTGCTGGTGCTGTCGAAGGCGTACAACGTGTCGCGTGCCGCGATCATGCCGAGCGTGCTGCCGGCCGACATCACGCTGGTGTCGGCGAACGCCAGGGTGGCGCTGTTCTCGCTGGTGACGGCGGGCGTGATGGTGCCGATCGGGGCGGGGCTGACGCTCTGGCTGGGCAGCGCCACGATGCTGCGCCTGGCGATGGTGGTGTTCTTCGCGGCGGGGGTGTTCGCGGTGCGGCTGCCGCGCCACGTCGACTCGCCCGACCTGGAGGAGGAGGCCCCGGCGGAGGGCAGGGCGACGCGCTGGCGGACGCTGCTCCAGGTGGGCCCGGCGGTGGCCGAGGCCGTCTGGGCGAACGTCGCCATCCGGCTGTTCTCCGGCTTCCTGCTGTTCTTCCTGCTCTTCCTGGTGCAGGACAAGGCGGTGCCGTGGCTGGCGCCGGCCGCGCCCGACCCGTTCTTCGACACGCCCAAGACGATCGGGCTGCTGGCTCTCGCCGCCGGGCTTGGCGGCCTGATCGGCGCGGTGATCGCCAACTGGACGCGCAACCACGCGCCGGGCCTGATCGTCCTGCTCACGCTCGCCACGACGGCGGCGACGGCCGTCACGACCGCGGTCCTGTTCGGGCTCTGGGCGGCGGTGGCCATCTCAGTGATCACCGCGTTCGCCCAGGAGCTCGGCAAGCTCGCGCTGGACGCGATCGTGCAGCGCGAGATCGGCGAGGAGGTCCGCTCGTCCACGTTCGGCGTGGTCGAGGCGTTCCTGCAGCTCGCCTGGGTGTTCGGGGGCCTGATCGGGCTCGGGCTGTCACTGACCGGGAGCAGCGCGGCCGGGCTGGTCACGCTGGCCTCGGTGCTCACGCTCACGCTCGGCTGGCTGGTCGTGCGGCGCCGCGCCCGCGTCCGGGCGGCCAACGTGCGCGCTCAGCAGGCCGCCGCGCACGCCGAGACGGCCCCGTACGCTCCCTCCGAGGCCGTCGACGGCACCGAACCCCTGACGAACCCGCCCTGGACCTAGGCGTCGAGGTCGTCGGCGACCGCGCGGAGCACCACGGCCACCTGCTTGGCCTGCGCGCCGTCGGGATGCTTGCCCCGGCGGTAGGACGTCGACAGCCCGTCGAGCAGCTTGATCAGGTCCTCCACGATCACCACCATCTCGTCGGGCTTCTTCCGCCTGCCCTTGGGCTTGACCTTGGCCAGCGTGGGCGGCTGCTCCAGGATCCGCACGGAGAGCGCCTGCTGACCGCGCCTGCCCTCGGCGACGCCGAACTCGACCTTCTGCCCAGGCTTGAGAGGCCCGGCACCGGCCGGCAGCGCGGAGGAATGCACGAAGACCTCACCGCCGTCATCGCGGGTGAGGAAGCCGAATCCCTTGTCGGCGTCGTACCACTTGACCTTGCCAGTCGGCACAGGACGACCTCGTTCAAACGTCGTGATTGGGTGAATGGAAGTAGGTTATGCCCCGTAGCGGGGCAGGGCGACCAGGTAATTGCCGGTGAATTACACGAGTTCGTGACGTCGTTGCCAATCTGTGAACCAATCGGCAAATTCCGTCAGATCGTCCAGGGCCACGTCGGCGCCGTGTTCTCGCAGCTCACCGGCGGTGTAGGGGCCGGTCGCGACCGTGACGCTGAGGGCGCCGCCGGCCCGCGCCGCCTCGATGTCCGCGACGTGATCCCCGACGTACGCGGCGGCGCCGAAAGCGCTGAGCGCGGCTCCCTTGCCGGCGCCGAAAACGGAGCCCACCACCTCGTCCACGTCGAACCCGAGCCGCCGCACGGTGCTCTTGGCGTCGCGCGGGTTCTTCCCCGTCACCACGATGACCTTGCCGCCGCGGGATTTGACGCTCTCCACGGCCTCGTGCGCGCCGGCCATCGGGACGTGCACCGGCACCCCCACCTCGGGATAGATCTCCCGGTAAAGGTCGGCCGCCGCCGGGATCTCCTCGGGCGGCAGCCAGTTGGCCAGTTCGGCCTCCAGCGGCGGGCCGAGCCTGCTGACGACCACCTGGCTGTCGATGGGCACGCCGAGCCGCGCCGACAGCTCGTCCATCGCCGCCGCGATGCCGATCCGGGTGTCGGCAAGTGTCATGTCCAGGTCGAAACCCACCGAAGTCGCCACACTCGAAGGATGCCAAAGAACGTTCGGCAACGCGTAACGGCGGATGTCGTGGCACCGTAGTCCCCGGAAGGTCACATCCCCCCGGCAGTCCAGGCCTCACCGGGCCGGCGGCTACCCTCCACTGCGGAGGTATCTCAGACGACATGACCAGATCGCCGAGCACGGGAGCCACAGGTGGCCCGCCCGCCAAGGCCGCCACCCACACCCGCGAGCGGATCATCCACGAGTCTCTGCGGCTCTTCGCCGAACGCGGCTACGCCGCCACGTCCGTGGCGGAGATCGAGGCCGCCTCGGGCCTCTCGCCGGGCGCCGGCGGGCTCTACCGGCACTTCAAGTCCAAGTACGAGGTGCTGTCGGCGGCGATCAACGAGCACGCCGCCAGGACTCGCGGGCAGGTCGCCGAGAGCCTCGCCGAGCTGAGCGCCATGGAGTCCTCCAGTGACCTGGAGGAGCGGCTGTCGCACCTGTGCCGGGCGGGCCTGGCCAAGGTGCGCGAGGAGTCGGAGCTGACCCGGATCTTCTTCCGTGATCTGAGCCAGTTCCCCGAGCTGGTGGCGGTGGTCCGGCAGGGGCTGCTGCAGCCGATGTTCGACGCCTTCGTGACCTGGTTCGAGCAGCAGCCCGAGTACCGGTCGGCGGACGTCGACTGGCCGGGCGTCGCCGCCGTGCTCGGCGGCGCGGTCCTGCAGTACGGGCTGTTCCAGGAGACTGTGGGCGACGCGCCCGGGCACACGGAGCGGGACCGGTTCGTGGCCGCCTGGGTGCGGCTGGCCGTCGGGATGCTGCCGGCGCCCGCGCCGGTTCACTCCTGATCGACCAGCCGGTAGGCCAGCCAGGCCACGCCGACGCCGGTGCCGACCATGAACATGACGCCGCTGGCGTTGAAGAACTCGACCACGAACGCCCCCAGACCGGGCTCGCCGCCGACCCGGAGACCCCCCACGATCAGCCCTCCCGCGGTGTAGCCGAGCAGGGGGGCGCAGACGCCGATCAGCCGGTCGCGCAGGGCCCAGGCGCCGCTCGCCATCACCATCACCGAACCGGCCGCCCAGGCGATCACCGGCACCTGGAAGATGGCCACCGGCGCCAGGTCGAAGGGCACCAGCAGCGCGGCCACCGCGAGCACCACCAGGGCGGCGGCCTCCCGGGGATGCCGCTTGACCGCGATCCTGGCGTCACTGCCTTCGGTGACCATCGGGTTCGCCACCGACATGGCGGCCCTGCGCAGGCCCGCGAACGGCATCCCGAGCTCCCGCCGGTCCTCCGGCACGTCGTCGCGGATCCGCGGGTGCGCGGCGGTCGCCTCCTCCCCTGACGCTCCCGCCCCGGCGGGGACGGGCGCGGCCTGGGCGAGCCGGCGGGCCTCGCGCTCCACCAGCAGCACCGGGTCGCCGAACCGGGCCAGCAACCGGGCCACGTCCCCGGCGCCGTCGCCGGCGCGCCGCTCCTCCTCGATCCTGGCCCGCAGCCGCCGGGCGAAGTCGACCCGCTGCTCCGGGCTCAGCACGCCGTGGGCCGCGTCGGCCGCCTTGCTGACGTAGTTGAGGATCATCTGGTCGGCTCGCTCGATCACGCCTGGCAATGCTGCCGCAATCAGCAGGGACATACCATGGCAACGATGGAGTTCACGGAGTGGATCAGGGGACGCACCGACGAGCAGTTGCGGGCGCTGGTGACCGCGCGTCCCGAGCTGATCACTCCTGTGCCCGCGCATCTGGAGGGCCTGGCCGCCCGCGCGAGCAGCCCGTCGGCCATCGCCCGGGTGCTCGACCGGCTCGACCGCTTCACGCTGGCCGTGATCGAGACGCTGGCCGTGCGCGACGGCCCGATCAGGAAGACCGCGCTGCGCGAGCTGATCGGGGCGGCGCTCGCGGCGGGCAAGCCCGAGCCCGCCCTGACGGCCGCCCTCGACCGGCTGCGCGACCTGGCGCTGGTGTACGGGCCGGACACCGCCCTGGAGCCGGCCCCGGGCGTACGGAAGGTGCTGGAGGACCCGGCCGGGCTGGGCCCGCCGGCCGACGTGGCCTTCCGCCACCATGCGGCGGAGCGGCTCGACGAGATCGCCGACGACGTCGCCCCGGGTATACCGGGCAGTGGCAGGGAACGCCTGGCGGCGGCGCTGGCCGAGCCGGGCAAGCTGATCGACGAGGTGTCGCCGGAGGCGCGGGCCGCGCTGGAGCAGCTCGCGTGGGGCCCGCCGACCGGCCGGCTGCCGAACGCCCGGCGCGAGGTGAGCGTCGCCTCCGCCCGCTCGCCGATCGAGGAGCTGCTGGCCCGCGGCCTGCTGGCGGCCACCGGCGACGAGAGCGTGACGCTCCCCCGCGAGGTCGGCCTCCACCTGCGCGGCGGCCAGGTCCACCGCGACCTGGTGGCGCTGCCGCCCGAGCTGGAGGGCACCGCGCGCGACCAGGTGCTGGCCGACCGGACGGCGGCCGGGCAGGCGTTCACGTTCGTGCGGGCCGTGGAGGAGCTGTGCGAGCGGTGGAGCATCGACCCGCCGGGCGTGCTCCGTACCGGAGGTCTGGGCGTGCGCGACATGAAGCGCACGGCGACCGAGCTGGACCTGCCCGAGTGGGCGGCCGCGCTGGTGGTCGAGGTCGCGTACGCGGCGGGGCTGATCGCGGCGGGCGGCAGCGTCGACGGCGAGTGGCTGCCGACCTCCGGCTACGACCTGTGGCGGGTCAGGCCGACCGCCGACCGGTGGGTGGCGCTGGCCGCGGCCTGGCTGACGATGGACCGGGTGCCCGGCCTCGTGGGCGAGCGCGACGACCGTGACAAGCCGGTCAACGCCCTCCATCCCGACCTGCGCCGCTCGTCGGCCGCCGGGGTGCGGGCGGCCACGCTGGGCGTGCTGGCGTCCGCGCCCGGGCTCGCGCCCTCGCGCGATTCGGTGCTGGAACGGCTCGCCTGGGAGCAGCCGCGCCGCCGGGGGCCGCTGCGCGAGCAACTGACGGAGTTCGCGCTGCGGGAGGCCGAGCAGCTCGGCGTCACCGGGCTGGGCGCGCTGTCGGGCCACGGGCGGGCGCTGACCGGCGGCCAGGAGGCCGCGCCGGTGCTGGCCCCGCTGCTGCCCGAACCGGTCGATCACGTGCTGCTCCAGGCCGACCTGACCGCGGTCGCGCCCGGGCCGCTGACGAGCGAGCTGAACCGCTGGATGACGCTCGCCGCCGACGTGGAGTCCAAAGGCGGCGCGACCGTCTACCGGTTCAGCGAGAGCTCGGTCCGGCGCGCACTGGACGCCGGTCAGGCCGCCGAGGAGCTGCTGGCCATGCTGGAGCGCCACTCGGCCACGCCGGTCCCGCAGGCGCTCTCGTACCTCGTCACCGACGTGGCGCGGCGGCACGGCCGGATCCGGGTCGGCACCGCCGGCGCCTACATCCGCTGCGACGACCCCGCCATGCTCGACCAGATCGTCGCCGACCGGCGCTCGGCGGCGCTCCGCCTGCGCAGGCTGGCGCCCACCGTGATCGCCTCCCGCTCGTCGCGGGCGGTGCTGGTCGACTCGCTCCGCGCCATGGGGTACGCGCCCGTACCGGAGTCGCTGGACGGCGACGTGATCATCTCCCAGCTCGACAGCAGGCGCACCGAGGGGCCCGCCCCGGTCCGCCAGGTGACCTCGGCCGGCGTCCCCGACCCGGGGGTGGCGGCGGCGGCCGTGCGGGCGCTGCGCGCCGGCGACGCGGCCCACCTGTCCCGCCGCGAGCCGGTGGGCGCCCCGGACGGCCAGGTCCCCCGCACCCCCGCGACGGCCACGATCACCAGGCTGCAGGACGCGATCCGGCAGGGCGAGCGGGTCTGGATCGGCTACACCGACTCCCAGGGCAACGCCACCTCCCGCATCCTGGAGCCGGCCCGGATGGAGGGCGGCTACCTGACCGCCTACGACGAGACCCGGGCCGCCGTCCACCGCTTCGCCCTCCACCGCATCACCGGCGTATCCGGCATCTGACCGGCCTTGACGCCGAGCCGCCATCCATCGCTTCACCCTGCACCCGTATCTGATCGGGGTTGACGGCAAGCTGCGGGCCGCAGAGGTTAGGGATGTGACCGAGCAGACGCTGGGCGGCCTCGCCGAGGAGTCGTGGAGCAGGTTCGGCGACTACGACGCGCTCTTCTACGAGGGCGTCTGGCATCGCAGCCACGACCTGGCTGAGCGGTCCCGGCGCGCCTGCGGAGGGTTCGTCGCGGCCGGGATCCGGCCCGGCGACCGGGTGGTCGTGATGATGGCCACCTCCCCCGAGGTCCCGCTCGTCTGCCAGGCCCTGTGGGCGGCGGGCGCGGTGGTGACGCCCGTGGTGTTCCTGGTGGGCGCCGGCGAGCTGCGGCACATCCTGCTCGACAGCGGCGCCGTCGCCGTGGTGACCTCGCCGGAGCTGGTGGACACCGTACGGGAGACCGGGGTTGACGTGCCCGTGTACGTCGGGACCGCCGAGCTGGAGCGGGCCGCCGAGCACGGCCCGGTGGCGCGCGGCCCGGGCGACCTGGCCGCGCTGATGTACACGGGCGGCACCACCGGGCGGGCCAAGGGCGTCATGCTCAGCCACGCGGGCCTGTGGCGGGTAGGCAAGAGCGCCTACGAGCTGTCCCACCAGGAAGGGATCAACCGGGCGATCGTGCCGGTGCCGCTCTCTCACGCGTACGGGCTGATCGTCACCGTGGCGGCGATGCACGCCGCCGAGCCGCCCCAGGCGGTGCTGATGCGCTGGTTCGATGCCGGGCTGTTCCTCCGGCTCGCCGCGGAGCAGCGGGTCCAGTACGGCACGGTGGTGCCCGCCATGCTGCGGATGCTGCTGGCCGAGCCGCTGGAGGAGCATCCGCTGCCCGACCTGGCCTTCCTCACCTGCGGGGCGGCGCCGCTCGGCCGGGACGTGCTGACGGAGTTCGAGCGCCGGATGCCGGGCGTGACGGTGCTGGAGGGGTACGGGCTGACCGAGACCAGCGCCGTGACCACGTTCAACCCGCCGGCGCGGCGCAAGCCCGGCAGCGTGGGCCTGCCGCTGCCCGGCTACACGATCACGATCCGCGACTCGTCGGGCGAGCCGGTGGAGCAGGGCGACGTGGGCGAGATCTGCGTGTCCGGCGAGGCGCTGATGCTGGGCTACTGGGGCGAGCACGACCCCGACCCCGAGGGCACCGCGCTGGTGGACGGCGAGCTGCGCACCGGCGACCTCGGCTGCCTGGACGACGACGGCTATCTGTACGTGGTCGACAGGAAGAAAGATTTGATCATCAGGGGCGGGTTCAACGTGTTCCCCCGCGACGTGGAGGACGTGCTGGACCAGCACCCCGACGTGGTGATGTCGGGCGTGGTCGGCCGCCCCGACGACCGGCTGGGCGAGGAGGTCGTCGCGTTCGTCCAGCTCACGCCCGGCGCCGCGACCACCGCCGAGGAGCTGATCGACTGGGCCAGGCAGCGGGTGGGCCGCGTCAGGTACCCCCGCGAGATCACCTTCGTCGACTCGATCCCGCTCACCAGTGTGCTGAAGCTGGACCGCAAGGCGCTGCGGGCGCGGTTCACCGGCTGACGGGATCCGGACCGGGACCCTCCCGATCCGTGATATTTCTTGACCCGTCAGGGAGGTGGCATGGGTCAGGACGATTACCCCTATCAGCCGTACGGAGCCCCGTACGGGCAGCAGCCGCCTCCGTCCTACGGCTACGGTTACCCGCCGCCCCAGCCCCGCAACGACCCGAACGTCAGCGGCATCGTCTCCCTCGTGCTCAACCTCCTCAGCATCGTCTCCTGCTGCAACGTCCTCGGCATCGCCGGCGCGGTCCTGGCCGGGCTGTCCCTGCGCGGCGGGCAGGATCCGGCGAAGGTCCGCACGCTGACCAGGTCGAGCTGGGTGGTCATGGTGGCGGGCTTCGCGGCGATGGCCTTACTCTTCGTCTACCTCGGCGTCACCGGCGAATTCGACGACTGACCCCTGTTCAGGGACTGTTTCGGCCGTCCGGCGTGTTGGATAGTTCTCAACCGCTCGAAGGGATGGCAGTGAACGACGGCCCGCTCATCGTCCAATCCGACAAGACGCTGCTGCTCGAAGTCGACCACGAGAAGGCCGACGAGTGCCGCAAGGCGATCGCGCCGTTCGCGGAGCTCGAACGCGCGCCCGAACACGTGCACACCTACCGGGTCACGCCGCTGGCGCTGTGGAACGCCCGCGCCGCCGGGCACGACGCCGAGCAGGTGGTCGACGCGCTGATCAGCTACAGCCGCTATCCGGTGCCGCACGCCCTGCTCGTGGACGTCGCCGAGACCATGGCCCGCTACGGCCGGCTCAGGCTGGAGAAGCACCCCGTCCACGGGCTGACGCTGACCTCCACCGACCGGGCCGTGCTCGAAGAGGTGCTGCGCGCCAAGAAGATCAAGCCGATGCTGGGCGAGCGCGTCGGCGACGACACCGTCATCGTCCACCCGAGCGACCGCGGCAACATCAAGCAGGCGCTGCTCAAGCTGGGCTGGCCCGCCGAGGACCTGGCGGGTTACGTCGACGGCGAGCACCACCCGATCAAGCTCGTCCAGGAAGACTGGGAGCTCCGGCCCTACCAGCGGGACGCGGCCGACGCGTTCTGGCACGGCGGCTCCGGGGTGATCGTGCTGCCCTGCGGCGCCGGCAAGACCATCGTCGGCGCGGCCGCGATGGCGCATGCCCAGGCGACGACGCTGATCCTGGTCACCAACACGGTCAGCGCCCACCAGTGGCGGCAGGAGCTGCTCAAGCGCACCTCGCTGACCGAGGACGAGATCGGCGAGTACTCCGGCGCCAAGAAGGAGATCCGCCCGGTCACCATCGCCACCTACCAGGTCATGACGGCCCGGCGGAAGGGCGTCTACAGCCATCTGGAGCTGTTCGACGCCCGCGACTGGGGCCTGGTCGTCTACGACGAGGTCCACCTGCTGCCCGCGCCGATCTTCCGGATGACGGCCGATCTGCAGGCCCGCCGGCGTGTCGGCCTGACCGCGACGCTGGTGCGCGAGGACGGCCGCGAGGGCGACGTGTTCTCGCTGATCGGCCCCAAGCGCTACGACGCGCCCTGGAAGGAGATGGAGAACCAGGGCTGGATCGCCCCGGCCGACTGCGTCGAGGTGCGGGTGACGCTGACCGACGAGGAGCGGCTGGCGTACGCGATGGCCGGGGACGATGAGCGCTACCGCTTCTGCGCCACCACCCCGTCCAAGACGCGGGTCACCGCGGCGCTGGTCCGCCGCCACCTGGGCGACCAGGTGCTGGTGATCGGCCAGTACATCGACCAGCTCGACGAGCTGGGCGAGCACCTGAACGCGCCGGTGATCAAGGGTGAGACCCGGGTCAAGGAGCGTGAGCGGCTCTACCAGGCCTTCCGCGACAAGGAGATCCAGGTCCTGGTGGTGTCGAAGGTGGCCAACTTCTCCATCGACCTGCCGGAGGCGAGCGTGGCCATCCAGGTGTCGGGGACGTTCGGGTCCCGGCAGGAGGAGGCGCAGCGGCTGGGGCGGGTGCTGCGGCCCAAGGCCGACGGGGGCGGGGCGCGGTTCTACACCGTGGTCAGCCGCGACACGGTGGACCAGGAGTTCGCGGCGCACCGGCAGCGGTTCCTGGCCGAGCAGGGGTACGCGTACTCGATCGTCGACGCGGACGACGTGCTGGGCGGGGTGTGAGCCTGGCCGCTCGCGGAGCGGCCAGGCGGCCGGGTCTTATGTCCACGACACCCCACGGGTCGCCGACATACGAACCACCCCCCTCACTGCGTCCTCACACCGCCGCTACTAAGTGCGGCTGCGACATACCCGATGATCCGGCAAAGCCACCTGGTATGCCCGGATTTTGCGGCATTTCGTTACATGTCCGCCGTTTGCGATAAAAGCTCACTTAGCGAGCAGGCCGCCGAGGAAGAGCACCCCTTCCGCGACCACCCACGACACCACGCCCATCACCAGGAACCGGGTGAACGTCCGCTCGTCGTTCCGCGACACCGGCAGCACCCACGCGGCCACCGTCAGAAAGGCGCCACCCGCCGCGAACAGCCACGACACCGACGAGAACGCGGTGAGCCGCCGCACACACGCCGCCGACCCGTCACCGGAGCAGAAGGCCTCGAAACCCCACCCGGCGAACACCGACAGCGCCCAGAGGACGGCGAGCAGCACGCTGGCGATGGTGGGCAGAACCGGCGAGAAACCCAGGCGCACGGGCACTTCCTACCCCTCCCCCGCACCGGCTAAATGCTTTGGCCCCTCCTGACAGCCGCACTAAACTGGTCGGCTCGCTACCTCTGACCACCACCTCCGACCACCGGGAGGCGCTTCCGCATGCCCACAGACCAGCTGGCCCCCGACATACCCTCCGACGTCCTCGCCGCCGAACAGGCCCATCTGGCCGCGTCCAGAGCCGCGCTCGCCGCCATGCGCGCCCACGCGCAGTCCCTGTCGGCCGACGCCGCCGGCGACTGGGTGTCGCAGCAGATCCTCCAGTCGCTGCTCGACCAGCGCGTCGCCGCCCTCGCCGACCACCCCGACACGCCGCTCTTCTTCGGCCGCCTCGACCGCGCCGCCGGCGACGACCTGCCGCCCACCATCCACGTCGGCCGCCGCCACGTCCACGACGGCGACAGCCGCCCCCTCGTCATCGACTGGCGCGCCCCCATGTCCCGCGCCTTCTACCAGGCCAGCCCCGCCGACCCGATGGGCGTCACACTCCGCCGCCGCTTCGGCTACCGGGGCGGCCTGCTCACCGCGTACGAGGACGAACGCCTGGACCAGGCCACCGAGCTCGGCCCCTCCCGCATCCTCACCGAGGAGATCGAACGCCCGCGCACCGGCCCGATGCGCGACATCGTGGCCACCATCCAGCCCGACCAGGACGAGATCGTCCGCGCCGAGCTCGCCCGTACGGTCTGCGTCCAGGGCGCACCGGGCACCGGGAAGACAGCGGTCGGCCTGCACCGGGCCGCCTACCTGCTCTTCACCCACCGCGAGCGGCTGGCCAGGAGCGGCGTCATGATCGTCGGACCGAACCGGGCCTTCCTCTCCTACATCTCCTCCGTGCTGCCCGCGCTCGGCGAGGTGAAGGTCGACCAGACCACCGTGGCCGCCCTGCTCGGCGACCACGCCGCCCCGGAAGACCCCGAGGTGGCCGCCGTCAAAGGCGACGCCCGGATGGCCAAGGTGCTGCACCGCGCCCTCTGGCTGCACGTCGTCAAACCGGAGGAAGGGCTCGTCTACGCCAAGGGCTCCTACCGCCACCGGGTCGCCGACTACGAGGTGCGCGAGATCGTCGCCTCGCTCCGCGGCACCACCCGCTACGCTCCCGGCCGCGCCGCGCTCGCCCAGCGTCTCGCACACCAGGTGCTGGTACGGATGGAACAGCGCGGAGAGTCACCCGACGACCGGGTGCAGGACGCGGTGGCCCGGTCCAAGCCCGTCAAACAGCTGGTCGACGCGGTCTGGCCGAAGCTGGTGCCCGAACAGGTGCTCTACCGGCTGCTGTCGGACGAGGACTTCCTCGCCAGGGCCGCCAGATCCGACCTGACGCCCGACGAGCAGCGGCTCCTGATCTGGCGCAAACCGTACCGGAGCTGGAAGTCCGCCAAGTGGAGCGCCGCCGACGCGGCGCTCCTCGACGAACTGGGCGACCTGATCGAGCGCACGCCCTCACTCGGCCACCTCGTGGTGGACGAGGCGCAGGACCTGTCGGAGATGCAGCTGCGCGCGCTCGGGCGGCGCTGCCGCAACGGCTCCGCCACCGTCCTCGGCGACCTGGCGCAGGGCACCACCCCCTGGTCCACCACGTCGTGGCAGTCCGTCCTCACCCACCTGGGGCAGGACGGCCAGGTCACCGAGCTGACGCTGGGCTTCCGCGTGCCCCGCGAAGTCCTCGACTACGCCGCCCGCCTGCTGCCGGCGATCGCCCCCGGCCTCGCCGCGCCCCAGTCCCTGCGGCCCGGCGCCGGCTCACTCTCCGTCCGCCCCAGCGGCGACCTGCGCGACGCGGTCCTGGACGCGCTCGGCCGCGAGGGCTCCATCGGCGTCATCGTCCCCGAGACCGCCGTCACCGCGGTCTCGGCGTCGCTCGCCGGCGTCGCGCACGCCGTCCTCGACCCCGACTCCGTCCAGGAACACCGCCTCCTGATCGTTCCGGCGACCCTCGCCAAGGGCCTGGAGTACGACCACGTCATCGTCGTCGAACCGGCCGACATCGTCGCCGCCGAGCCCCGCGGCCTGGCCCGCCTCTATGTGGCGCTCACCCGTGCCGTCACCTCGCTCACGGTCCTCCACCACAAACCTCTCCCACCCCAGCTCGCGTCGTAAGCGTGCACAAACCCCTCGCACGCCAACTCACACCACGAACGGGCACACCCCCTCGCACGGCAGCTCGCCTCGTAAACGGGCACGAACCTCTCGCACGCCAACTCACGCCGTGGATGGGCACAACCCCTCCCACCCCAGCTCGCGTCGTGGACGGGCGCAAGCCCTTCCACCCAGCTCGCGGAGTGGGCGGGCACAACCCCTCGCACGGCGGCTCGTGGCGTGGACGGGCACAGCCCCTCCCACGCAGCTCGTGGCGTGAGCGGGCACAACCCCCACCCCAGTTCGCGGCGTGAGCGGGCACAACCCCCAACCCCAGTTCGCGACGTGAGCGGGCACACACCCTCCCGCCCGGCTGGGGTCGTGAGCGGGCGGTGGCGGGGTAGGGGTCGACTTCTAGGATGACCTTCAAAGAAGTCTCACCAAGGAGGATGCCGTGCCAGCACCGCTGCCACACGAACACCTGCCGCAGGTTCCCGCGCTCACGGTCCGCAGCGACGACATCCAGGACGGGGAGCGCCTCAGCGACCTGCACGTCTTCAACGACTGGGGCATGACGGGCCAGAACCTGTC
Organism: Nonomuraea sp. NPDC049649; assembly: GCF_040675175.1. NCBI lineage: Bacteria > Bacillati > Actinomycetota > Actinomycetes > Streptosporangiales > Streptosporangiaceae > Nonomuraea > Nonomuraea sp. NPDC049649. Next base: position 2,197 of record NZ_JBFAOH010000041.1, on the reverse strand, counting down.
CCCCAGCCTGCGCTGGTCCGACGCCCCGGCCGAGACGCGGAGCTACGCGGTGACGTGCTTCGACCCGGACGCGCCGACAGGCAGCGGTTTCTGGCACTGGGTGCTGTTCGACATCCCGGCGTCGGTCACCGAGCTGCCCACGGGCGCCGGCACCGCGCCGGACTTCAAGGGCCTGCCGGAGGGCGCCAAGCACGCCCGCAACGACTACGGCGTCAAGGCGTACGGCGGCTCCGCTCCCCCTCCGGGCGACCCGCACCGCTACGTGTTCACCGTGCACGCGCTCAGCGTCGACACGCTGGGCGTCGACTCCGACGCCAGCCCGGCCGTGGTGGGCTTCAACATCACCGCCAACACCCTGGCGCGCGGCCACATCATCACCCACTTCGGAGTGTGACCCGCGAGCGCACCGCCTCCCCACACGGGGAGGCGGTGCCGCGGTGGGTAGGTTCCGGCCCGTGAGTGATCTCATGATCCGTACGGGGCGCCGAGAGGACGTCGGAGCCGTCCTGGAGTTCTGGCAGCACGCAGCCGAGGGCACCGACCGCCACGATTCGCCGGAGAAGGTGCGGGCGCTGATAGACCGGGACCCGGAGGCGCTGTTCCTGGCCGAGCTGGAGGGGGAGCTCGCCGGAACCGTGATCGCGGGATGGGACGGGTGGCGCGCCCACCTCTACCGCCTGGCCGTGCATCCCCGCCTGCGCCGCAGGGGCATCGCGACCGCGTTACTGGCCGCCGCCGGGGAGCGGTTCGCCGCGTTCGGGGCCTTCCGGGCGGACGCGATGGTGCTGCACGAGAACACGCTCGCGCACCGCGTGTGGGGCGCCGCCGGATACGCGCCGCAACCACAATGGGCCCGGTGGGTCAAACCCCTTTCGGAGTGACCCCGCCCGGCAAACAGAATACGTTTTCTGCGGAGTCGGGTATATCGGAACGTTATCGGCCGTCTACGGAAAGTGGCAGCCCGCGGAAAGGCCGCCCGTAAAAAACAGAACGGCCCGTACCGGAAACACCGGTACGGGCCGTTCTACGCGAACGTCGGACCCGATTAGAAGTCCATGTCGCCGCCGCCGGGCATACCGGCGGGAGCAGCCGGGGTCTTCTCCGGCTTCTCGGCGATGACGGCCTCGGTCGTCAGGAACAGGCCCGCGATCGAGGCGGCGTTCTGCAGGGCGGAGCGCGTCACCTTGGCCGGGTCGATGATGCCGGCCTCGAACATGTTGACGTACTCGCCGCTGGCCGCGTCGAGGCCCTCACCCGGGGTGAGGTTGCGGACGCGCTCGACGATCACGCCGCCCTCCAGGCCGGCGTTGACCGCGATCTGCTTGAGCGGCTCCTCCAGCGCCTTGCGGACGATGGCGGCACCGGTGGCCTCGTCGCCGGACAGCTCCAGCTTGTCGAAGGCCTTGGCGCCGGCCTGCAGCAGGGCCACGCCACCGCCGGGGACGATGCCCTCCTCGACGGCCGCCTTGGCGTTGCGGACGGCGTCCTCGATGCGGTGCTTGCGCTCCTTCAGCTCGACCTCGGTGGCGGCGCCGGCCTTGATGACGGCCACACCGCCGGCCAGCTTGGCCAGCCGCTCCTGGAGCTTCTCGCGGTCGTAGTCGGAGTCGGTACGCTCGATCTCGGCGCGGATCTCGTTGACCCGGCCGGCGATCGCGTCGGCGTCACCGGCGCCGTCGACGATCGTGGTCTCGTCCTTGGTGACGACCACCTTGCGGGCCCGGCCCAGCAGGTCGAGGGTGGCGTTCTCCAGCTTGAGGCCGACCTCCTCGGCGATGACCTGGCCGCCGGTGAGGATCGCGATGTCGGCCAGCATGGCCTTGCGGCGGTCGCCGAAGCCGGGGGCCTTGACGGCCACCGAGCGGAACAGGCCGCGGATCTTGTTGACCACCAGGGTGGCCAGGGCCTCGCCCTCGATGTCCTCGGCGATGATCAGGAGCGGCTTGCCGGACTGCACGACCTTGTCGAGCAGCGGCAGCAGGTCCTTGTTGGCCGAGATCTTCGAGTTGACGATCAGGATGTACGGGTCCTCGAGCACGGCCTCCATGCGGTCGGAGTCCGTGACGAAGTACATCGAGGTCATGCCCTTGTCGAAGCGCATACCCTCGGTGAGCTCCAGCTCCAGGCCGAAGGTGTTGCTCTCCTCGACGGTGATGACGCCTTCCTTGCCGACCTTGTCCATCGCCTCGGCGATGAG